>CAMPJY010000179.1 GCA_946887025.1 uncultured Salinimicrobium sp. | reverse complement strand
GCATTGCTGCTGCTCTTGGAAAAGAGATACCGCCTGGCGATGTAGAAGGGGAAATTCACCGGCTATGACTTTTTCCTTCGGGAGAGCAGATCCGGCTGGTCAATAGGATTGTCCTCGCCCTTCAGCGATTTATCGATGTTTTCGATATAGTCCAGCGAATCGTCAATGAAGAACTCCAGGTTGGGCATACGCCGCAGCTGATTTTTGGTGCGCAGGGCTACCTCATGTTTAATCTTTGGCTTGATGGCATTGAGGTCGGAAAGTATATCCTTTGCACTCTTTGCCGGGAAAATGCTGAGGTAGGCCTTGGCCTGGGAAAGATCTGTAGTGACCTTCACCTTGGAAACTGAAATCAAAGTCCCCGTCACTCCTGCATCTCTTAACTGGGCCTGCAGTATATCCGCCAGGTCGCGCTGGATCACTCCCCCAATCTTTTTCTGTCTGTTTGTTTCTTCCATACTGCAAAAGTAGTGAATTTTCGCTTCAGGCTTAACAGCTTATCCTAAACCACAAACTATGAAGCCTTTTTTCAGTATTTTTAGCCTCTAAGCCATAAATGATGAACAAAATTGAACATATAGGCATCGCGGTAAAGGACCTCGACGCCGCCAATAAAACCTATGCCGCTCTTCTGGGAGCTGAAAATTATAAGACGGAAACCGTGGAAAGCGAGGGAGTGGAAACTTCTTTTTTCAGAATAGGGGAAAGCAAGATCGAACTTCTGGCGGCTACCCATGAGGAGAGTCCGATTGCTAAATTCATCGGCAAAAGGGGCGAGGGAATCCATCATATTGCTTTTGAAGTAGAAGATATTAAAGCCGAAATGGCACGTCTGCAAAATGAAGGTTTTGTGCTGCTGAACGAGCAACCGAAAAAAGGAGCCGACAATAAGCTCGTGGCTTTCCTGCACCCGAAATCTTCTAATGGGGTACTCGTGGAACTCGTGCAGAGCGTTTAAAGATTAGCTGTTTTTCCTCTCCAGGAGTAAAATTATTATGGCTCCAATCCCATAAGCCAACAGGTCCTGCCAGTCAAACTGGCTTCCAAGAACCGTTACAGCGATTTTATGATCCTGCAGCCCCAGAAACCCCACCACATTGAAATACTGCAGCATTTCAAGTGTAAATGCGAATAGGAGGACCCCCAGGCAAGCGAAGATCGGCCTGACGTTCAGAAATGACATTACGAAGCAGTAAAGCAGCATCACCGCCAGCACATCTCCCAGATAAGGCCTGATAAATCGGTCGCTGACAAAAAGCGCAATGCAGACTTCCACTGCGAAGAGTAGCAGGATGGCGAGGAAGTATTTTTTATGAAAGCCGAACATTAAAATGGGTTTCTGTATTGGTTTTCCAATATTAAACTTTTTATCACTCTCGTTTTGTACCTCATTAAAGGAACTCTTAATTCAAAGTGCGGAGAACGCGATAAATCGCGTACCTGCCTTTGGATGGAGGAGAATTCAATCGCGTACCTACATGAAATTGGATGAAGATTAACCCCTTGTAACATTTAAATAAAAACCCATACTAATCCGTTAACAATTATTCTATTATATTTAAGGATCTTTTAACCTAAACTAAATTACAATGACAAAAATTAAGTTCAAACCGATGCTCATTATGCTTTCGGTGCTTCTTATGGGAGCGGTTTCCTGTGCCGAGAAGGGTACCGATACCGCTGCTGATGAGGCGAGTTTATCCATCGACTTCGAAAAGTACGAGCTGGAAAACGGACTGAATGTGGTGCTTCACCAGGATGCGTCAGACCCGATCGTATCGGTGGCTATCCAGTATGGGGTGGGTTCCAACCGCGAGAAAAAAGGCCGTACCGGTTTTGCTCACCTGTTTGAGCACATGCTATTCCAGGAATCAGAGAACGTGCCCCAGGACCAGTTCTTCAAGATGATTCAGGATGCCGGAGGAACCCTGAACGGGGGTACCTGGCAGGACGGAACCGTTTATTACGAGGTGGTTCCCAAGAACGCACTGGAGACGGTAATGTGGCTGGAATCCGACAGGATGGGCTACCTTATCAACACCGTTACCGAATCAGCCTTTGCCAACCAGCAGGAGGTGGTTCAGAACGAAAAGCGCCAGCGTGTTGACAACAACCCATACGGGCACACCGGCTGGGTGATTGACAAGAATCTTTTCCCTGACGGGCATCCGTACAGCTGGCAGGTGATCGGTGAACTGGAGGATCTTCAGAACGCCACCGTGGCCGATGTGAAAGAATTCTACGACAGATTCTACGGTCCTAACAACGCGACTCTTGTGATAGCGGGGGATTTTGAGAAGGAGGAAGCCAAAGAAATGGTGGAGAAATATTTCGGAGAGATCAAAAGGCGTCAGGAAGTGGAGCCTCTGGAAACCCAGAACGTAAGCCTGGCCGAAACCAAAAGATTGTATCATGAAGACAATTTCGCCACCGCGCCTCAGCTGAATATGGTCTGGCCTGCGGTCGAGCAGTTCAGCAAGGACGCCTACGCCCTCGACTTTTTGGGACAGATCCTTTACGACGGAAAAGAGGCACCCCTATACCGCGTACTGGTAGAGGATAAGAAACTTACCTCCCAGCCTTACGCATACAACAGCGCCAACCAGATCGCTGGTAAATTCCAGATCTCAGTGACTGCAAACTCAGGAGTGGATCTTGACAGCGTCGAAGCCGGAATTCAGGAGGCTTTCCTTCTTTTTGAAAAAGAAGGCGTAACCGAAAGGGACATCGAAAGGATTAAGGCCGGGCTGGAAACCGATTTCTACAACGGGATCAGCAGTGTGCTTGGAAAATCTTTCCAGTTTGCGCAGTATGATGTATTCACCGGAGATCCCGGATTCATTTCAGAAGACATTGAAAACATTAAGGCGGTGACCAAGGAAGACGTGATGAGGGTTTATGAAACCTATGTAAAAGGAAAACCTTTCGTGCTGACCAGCTTTGTACCTAAGGGACAACTGGAGCTGATCGCTGAAAATTCAGAAAAAGCCCAGATAGTCGAGGAAGAGATCACAGAAAATGTAGCCACTGCGGTTGCTGAAACTGAAGTGCAGGAAATTGAAAAAACCCCTTCTGCCTTCGATCGTTCCGTACCTCCCGCCATTGGGGATACTCCGAAACTGAATATCCCAGATTCCTGGACTGCTTCTCTTGACAACCAGCTGGAAGTCTACGGGATCGAGCAGCACGAACTTCCGCTGGTGAATTTCAGCCTTGTGATTGAAGGAGGTCATTTACTTGATAATCTTGAAAAGAACGGAGTTGCCAACCTGATGACCGATATCCTGATGGAAGGTACCGCCAACAAGACTCCGGCCCAGTTGGAAGAGGAGATCGATCTGTTGGGCGCCAGCATCAATATGTACACCACCGACGAATCCATCGTCATCACAGGAAATACCCTGAAAAGGAATTTCGACAAGACCATGGCCCTGGTGCAGGAGATCCTGCTGCAGCCTCGTTGGGATGAGAAGGAATTTGCAAGAATTAAGACCAGCACCATCAACAGGATCCAACGCGCTGATGCCAATCCAAATGCCATCGCCGATCGGGTATTCGACAAAGTGCTTTATGGAGAAGACCATCCTTTTGCATATCCTGTTTCCGGAACCGTGGAATCTGTGGAAGCCATCACTATCGAGGACCTGAAGGAGTTCTACAACAAGAATTTCTCCCCGACAGTTAGCCGCCTGCACGTGGTAGGTGACGTTAACCAGAAGGAGGCCCTTGCAGCTATGGAAGGCCTGGCTGCCAACTGGGAGCCTAAAGAGGTGACTATTCCTGAATTCCCTGTTGCCAACAATCGCGACAAGGCGTCCCTTTATTTTGTGGATGTGCCTAACGCCAAGCAGTCCGTCATTCAGATCGGGTATGTCTCCATGCCACGTACCAGCGAGGATTTCTTCCCTGCTGAGGTGATGAACTATAAGCTTGGAGGATCTTTCTCCGGAAACGTGAACCTAATCCTGAGGGAGGAAAAAGGATATACCTATGGTGCCCGTACCGGCTTCAGCGGATCCAAAATCCCCGGTACTTTCAGCGCTTCTTCCAGTGTCAGGACCAATGCCACCGGGGAATCTGTAGCCATTTTCAGGGACCAGATCGCGAAGTACCAGGAAGGTATTTCTCAGGAAGACCTTGATTTCACCAAGAATGCCCTGATCAAGTCCAACGCCCGTCGTTTTGAGACCCAGGGATCGCTTCTGGGAATGTTGCAGGAAATTAGTGCTTACGATCTTGACCCGAAATTCATCGAAAAAGAGGAGCAGATTGTTGGGGCAATGACCCTGGAGCAGCATAAGGCTCTCGCCAACGAATATCTTGACGAGTCCAAAATGGTTTATTTGGTGGTAGGAGATGCGGCCACCCAGTACGAGCAGTTCAAGACCATGGGATTTGATGAGGTGAAGCTGTTGGACAAAAAAGGAGAGGAAGTGGAGCTTACGGTTGTGAAGATGTAAGTCAAGTTTTATGAATATACGGGGAGTCTTCCTCCCCTGTAATACCCCCGGGAAAGCAAGTTCTTTCCGGGGGTATTTTTTTTACGGCGATCTGGAGATCGCCACCCGGTGGGCCCAAATCTGGAGATTTGGACCAGCGAGGCGGCATTGCAGCTTAGCTGCAACGCTGCGCCCGATCTCCAGATCGGAGCGCAACCGGGCGGCGATCTCCAGATTCCCGTAGGCGCTTCTAAAAATGCCCATATAT
>CAMPJY010000178.1 GCA_946887025.1 uncultured Salinimicrobium sp. | reverse complement strand
CTTCTTCCCCTGGCTTCCTGCCAGACCTATCACCCCTTAAGTAAGTATAACTACCGGAATGGAGGCATACTGTACAATGATTCCCTCCAGATCAGCTTCAAGTACTTCGGCGATATAAATTTCAGGCCCCTGGAGGAGGTCCGGAAAAAGGAAATAAAAAGCCGACTCCGGGGCATTGACTTCATAAAACAAAAGACCTGCTGGCCTATGGGATTGCCAACATCGATCCCGAATATGATCTATCTGTTTACATTCAGGAATCCCCCGACGAGATGGACAGTATCCCCGCCAGCCTTAGCTTTAAGGAGGAAGCCACAAAGAGGGTGCTCTACACGAAATCTAACGGCCTGCATACGGCTTACTTCCTATTACAAGCCCGGAATTCCAATAACAGTCTCGGATCCATTACAAAGGATGGGGAAGCCATTACCCGATCCCTGGAGTTCAGTCTCAACCGCAGGAAAGAGCTGACGTATTCAAAGATATTCCAGGCAGTGAGGGACAGCCCCAATTACCTGGCGGCACGACAAAAATTAAAGGCTGCACCTATTCCCGGGACTGATGAAAATAAATGGATGCAATTCCAGTTTCTGGCGACCATCAATTCTTTCATGTCAAACAACAGGGCGTATGACTCCCTGATCCATGAATTTGAACATTCCAGAAGGAAATATTTAAAACCCATCCTGGATACGCTCCTGCCGAACCATGAAATAAAAACCGGGGCTGATGTCATCCGGACAATTTCAAGACTTTCAAAAAACACCAGGGTGCTGATGCTGAATGAAAATCACTGGTATCCCAAACACAGGATACTCGGGCTGAAACTTCTGGATTCCCTGAAGGCTAATGGCTACACCCATTTAGCCTTGGAAGCCCTTTCCGGGGACAAGGATGTTTCCATTAATGAACGGTCCTTTCCTTTTTTAATTCAGGCTATTATACACGGGAACCCTATTTCGCACACTTCATCCGCAGGGCCAAGGAATTAGGATTTATTGTGGCAGGATATGAAAATACGAATCCTGACATCAACAGGGAACTGGGGCAGGCGCAAAATTTAGCGCAGCTCCTTGAGAACGATCCGGATGCCAGGATATTTGTATATGCAGGCCTGGACCATATTGTTGAAGAGGAGCATGACGGGCGAAAAAGAATGGCAGCTTATCTCAGGGAGATTACCAATATCGATCCCCTGACAGTCAATCAGGCAGATGTAGTCGGCGAAACAGAAAATGAGCTGGTTTTGATTCCCTCCATTCTTATGGCAGAAGACGAGAGATTTGACGAAGCTGTGGATTATTTTGTAATCAATAACCTCCGGGCCCGATTCGAAACCATATCAGCTGAGGAATTAAACCCGATTAGTCTGGACAATGAGGTTTTTAAAGAATATAAGGATCAGGATTTACTGGTCAAAATATTTAGTCCCGGGGAATATTCATCTTTCAGATCTGAAAGTATTCCTATACTTTCATGGATTAAAGCATCATCCCCTGAAGACAGCTTCGACCTGTTCCTCCCCTCCGGCGATTTTATACTTGAAATTATGTCTGCTGAAGAAGGAAGACTGATGAGGAAGAGAATTTCCAGTGAAGAAAGACAGTGAAATTTTCATTCTTTTCTGTTACCGGTGCAGATGCAGGAAAGTCGCCTGGAACTGTTCCTCCTTGGAGTTGCGGATGTTCTCCTGGATCACCGGGTTGTGGAAATAGGCAGTGAATTTATGATAGGCCTCCTCGAGCTGCTGGGTATCCTGCAGGCGAAGGTGGGAATTTAATACAGAAGCTTGGAATAAAGGCATTGCTGCAAAACGATGTTAAGGTTTTGCTAAAAATAAGAATCTTTTTCAGCAAATGGAACAAAGTCGTGATTAAAAGAAAAGGAAACCTGTCTCCACCAGTGCAGAACGCGATAAATCGAGTCCCTAATTAAGGGGCATGCAGTTTACTTTTGTTCCAGGTGTATTTGAAAGCCCAGGGCTACAAAGAAATTTTTAAAATTAGAGTCACTATCACTGTTATCTCGAGAGACAGTATCGGTATAATTCACAGAAAATTCCAGACCTACACTACTATTAAAGAACAACACACTACCTGCACCCAATCCATAACCTGTTGAATTTCTGTCCTTATTAAATTCGCTTAAACCAAAACCATATGAAAAATTAGCCTCGCTAAAAATATTGATCAGCTTTTCCGGCTTCAGAAAATAATAACGGACGAAAGGTCCAAATCCTAAAGACCAGTTGCTGTTATCAGGGCCTTGAGAGTTGGCTAAATTTACACCTAAATCTAAACCGGCCACAAATTTATCTGCAAGGAAATAGCCGATGTTTGGGTTAATCTGCAAACCCGAGCTGTGAGTCTCAATCTCCTCGCCCATACTGTTCTTACTTTCTGCAATTATGGAGGAAAAAGAACCACTCCCCCCCACAAGCCAGTTTCCTTTGGTTATTTGTGCATTTGTGCTTAAAGATGTTGCTAAGATTAAAAAGAAAAATAAGGTTTTCATATGAATTTATAACAGGCCTCCTCCAACTGCTGTGCATCCTGCAGGCGGAGGTGGGAATTTAATACAGAAGCTTGAATAAAAGCATTGCTTCGGAACAATGTTAAGGTTTTGCTAAAAATAAGAATCTTTTTGGCAATAATAACAAAGTTCAAAATAAAAGGGAAGGGATTAACCCTACTCCAATTTTATATTCAAGAGGATCTCTGCTGGTGTGTCGTACACGTAAGATTCTGATTTCCGATTCCTTAATCTGGTAGGCTATCCGAAGATGGAATTTTTCAAAGGCACGGATATCGCCCTTATTGTGTTTTCGATATTTATCAAGCGGATATATATCAGGATGATTAGCAAGATCTTCCGCAGTAGTCAGGATAGATTGGAGAACCTTCCTGGCAGAAATCTCAGAATCCTTTTTGAGATGGTTATAGTGCTTCTTTAAATATACAAGGGCTCCTTTACTCCAAATTACTTTTACCACTTCTTTACTATAGCATTAACTTCTTCCTGGGTAAAGAATTCTCCTTTTTCAATCTCGGCAATGGCCTCATCGAGGTCCTTATTATATTGTGCAATGCTGTCACGCGCAACAGAAGTCTCCTCCTTAAGGACCTCTTCCAGTCTGTCCATGATCCTGGGCTCTTCCACCTTAAAGAGCCGGCGGATAAATTCATATTTGCGTGCCTCTAAGTCCATTTCACTTTTTTAATGGTTTCTAACAAAGATAAACCTTTTCTCTTACCGGGCCACCAGGCACAGAAACCTGAATTTGGAATTTGAAATTTGGGATTTGGGATTTGAATTTGGAATTTGGGATTTGGATTTGGGATTTGGGATTTGAATTCGGGATTTGGAATTTTAGATTTGGAGTATTTGTATTTCCCCCTTCACCCCTCCATCCCATACCTCACCGGCCCATACTTCTCCCAGGGCACGAACTTATTGTTATCCACCTCAAACTCCCGCAGCTTCGCCTTGATAAGCTGAATCCCTGTATCCAGGTCGTCCATATGATCCAGGAGGAACCTGCGGATTACCTCTTTCCAGGTTTGTTTATGCCCCATGAACCAGGCCTTGCGTACAAAAACATTCTCCTGCCAGTCGGTCACCACCGAAGTGATGTGCAGCTCTATAAACCCGCTGGGGCCTTCCCGCCTGCCGGTGAAGTAATAGTCGAAGCTGACGCCCTGAATGCTGTTCCTGATGCCCGGTTTGGGGTGGAAGTCCTTCCTCCCCCGCTCCCGCAGGGGTACTCGTAGTGGTGGGGTAAAATCCATGCTTTTTTTATTCCAAAAGTATGGATTATTTCCATTCCTGCACATTTTTTTAATTGGAATCATTCCTCCCAGGACACAAAAAAGCCTGGAGTGGTTCCCCTCCAGGCGTGGAGTTAAATAGGCAGGGCCAGGAGAGAAATGGCCCCAGAGAGGTCCTTATTATTTATATAAGGTCGCCCGTATTAAAAGTAGAAAAAGGAAAAATATTCCGCAAATCCGGAGCCCTGCGTTCATCGATTAAATTCCTGCTTTTGACAAATTTTCCTGAAAAAGCTGGAGGGATTTTCTGAAAGGTGACCTTCATTAAATCAGTCGCCTTCGACATCTTCTGTCATAATAATATTACCTAAAGGGTTGGGTGTTTTTCTTCCATTAAGGTGCCAGGTAATCATTGCATATTCCAGATCCGGCAGCCTTTTTGCCTCATTCTCCTTTTTCAATAGCACTTTTAGTTCCTCAAAACTATCTTTTGGTGCATGTTGAAATATTAACCATGCCGGAATCGGGGCGTCAATTCTGTCAACGTTTGGAAAACCATACTTTTCTGTAATTTTAATCAACCGGGCAGTATTGGCAATATCAATGCTGTCTATAATAATCCATAAGGAATCGTTTACCTGGTCATATGTCAGGGCGTTTTTATTTAAATTGACCGACCTCATTCTGAGAGCCTGTTCATTTTCAACCATTTCTTCCAATTCCTCAACTAATTCCTTTTTATCTTTATTGCTAATCCTGTTGAATCGTTCTTCTACGGTTAAATTGACACATGAAGAGAAACATAAAATGACTATTGGTAACAGGGTTTTTTTCATGGAAATTCTGGTTATAATTTGCTATAACGTTTTATATAAAGGGCGTTTTAATGCCCTTTATAGATTGTTGTAACACGTTTCCTTTTAAACTTCTATTGAGATTTTC
>CAMPJY010000177.1 GCA_946887025.1 uncultured Salinimicrobium sp. | reverse complement strand
GAATTGTCCCGGGCTTAAAAGCCCGGGCAATTGAAAATTCCAACTACTCCACGGGTCGCCCGCGGCCCCATTTCCATCAATCCCTAATCAATTTTCCTCCTTATTAATAAATAAAAATCGAAGTTTTAAAATTTCCTATACTTTTGCAAAAGAGAAAAATGACAACTATGGCAAAGAATTTAGTGATCGTTGAGTCCCCCGCAAAGGCCAAAACCATTGAGAAATTCTTGGGTAAGGATTTCACCGTGGCTTCCAGTTTCGGTCATATCGCCGATCTTCCCACTAAGGAATTAGGAGTGGATACGGAAGGGGATTTCACTCCTAAATATATAGTCTCCAAAGATAAGAAGGAGGTGGTGCGCAAGCTAAAGTCTCTGGCAAAGGATGCACAGATGGTATGGCTGGCCAGTGATGAGGACCGCGAGGGAGAGGCTATTGCCTGGCATTTGTTCGAGGAACTGAACCTGAAGAAGGAAAATACCAAACGCATCGTATTTCACGAAATCACCAAATCCGCCATCATGCGGGCCATCGAGAATCCGAGGCAGATAGATTATAATCTTGTGAATGCGCAGCAGGCACGCAGGGTCCTGGACCGGCTGGTGGGCTATGAGCTTTCCCCGGTACTATGGAGAAAGGTAAAAGGAGGTTTGTCCGCAGGAAGGGTGCAGTCCGTATCGGTGCGCCTGCTCGTGGAGCGGGAACGGGAGATCAATAATTTTATTCCCGAAGCTTCTTTCAGGGTAGATGCTGAATTTACCACGGAAGAGGGCAAGGCCTTTAAAGCCAAACTGCCAAAGAACCTGGATACCAAGACCGAGGCGGAGCAGTTTCTGGCCCAGAACCTGGATGCCAGCTTCAAGGTAGCCGATCTTAGCACCAAACCGGCAAAGAAATCCCCGGCGCCTCCGTTTACGACCTCTACCCTTCAGCAGGAGGCCTCCAGGAAACTGTATTTCTCCGTAAGCAAGACCATGACCATGGCCCAGCGTCTGTATGAAGCAGGGCATATTACCTATATGAGGACCGACAGCGTGAATCTTTCGGATGAAGCGCGTAACGGGGCAAAAAGTGAAATCCTGAAAGCCTACGGAGAGTCCTACAGCAAGTCACGCCAGTTCCGCGGAAAGGCAAAGGGAGCTCAGGAAGCTCACGAAGCCATCCGGCCTACCAACTTTGCCGCCCACAGTGTAAATGCCGACCGGGATGAGCAGCGGCTGTACGATCTTATCTGGAAACGTGCCATCGCCTCGCAGATGAGTGAAGCCCAGCTGGAGCGTACCAACGTGAGAATTGAAGCCGATAAACACAACAAATCCTTCACCGCCAATGGGGAAGTATTAATATTTGACGGCTTCCTGAAAGTTTATCTGGAAGGACACGACGAAGAGGACGAAGAACAGGAAGGAATGCTGCCGGCACTGAAACTGAACGAAAAACTCGACAACACCTATATTACGGCCACCGAGCGGTTTACACGCCCGCCGTATCGCTATACAGAAGCTTCCCTGGTGAAGAAACTGGAGGAGCTGGGGATAGGCCGACCTTCGACCTATGCCCCTACCATTTCCACAATCCAGAACAGGAAATATGTGGAGAAAGGTTCCGTGGAAGGGGAGGAGCGCAAATACGTACAGCTGCGTCTCAGCAAGAATAAGATTCAGGAGAAAACGCTTTCAGAAACCGTAGGCAGCGATAAAGGTAAGCTGGTCCCCACTGATGTTGGGATGGTGGTGAATGATTTTCTGGTGACCCATTTTGCCAATATCCTCGATTACAATTTCACCGCCAAGGTGGAGCAGGATTTTGATGAAATAGCTGAAGGGAACGAGGAATGGACCCGGATGATGAAAGAATTCTACAATGATTTCCATCCGCAGGTGAAAGATGTGGCAGAGAACGCAGAGAGGGAAGTAGGGGAACGGGTTCTCGGAAAGGATCCTGTGAGCGGAAAACCCGTCAGCGTTCGTCTGGGGAAATTTGGCCCCATGGTGCAGATGGGTTCCGTGGAAGATGAGGAAAAGCCAAAATTTGCCAGCCTTTCTCCGGACCAGACTCTGGAATCCGTGACCTTTGAGGAGGCCATGGAGCTGTTTAAGCTTCCGAAGGAACTGGGGGAATACCAAGGGGAATCTGTAGAGGTAAATAACGGAAGATTTGGACCTTACGTGCGTTATGGCAAGAAATTTGTTTCGCTGGAGCGCGGAGAAGATCCGCTGCAGGTGAGCATGGAAAGGGCGCTGGAACTGATCGAGGAAAAGGAAAAGGCCGATGCCCCGATCTATGAATATAATAAGCTGCCGGTACAGAAAGGGGTGGGACGTTTTGGACCCTTCCTGAAATGGGACGGCATGTTTATCAATGTTTCCAAAAAGTATGATTTCGACAATCTCTCTGCGGAAGATATAGAGGAATTGATCGAAGATAAAATAAAAAAGGAGCGCGAGAAGGTGATCCACCACTGGGAAGATGAAGGTATACGGGTGGAGAAAGCCCGCTGGGGTCGTTCCAATATCATAAAGGGGAAAACCAAAATCGAACTTCCAAAGACGGTAGATGCTGCCAAGCTGAGCCTGGAGCAGGTGAAGGAGATGATCGAGAAGAAGGCGCCAAAGAAAAAAGCTGCAGCGAAAAAGACGACTGCTAAAAAAACCACGGCCAGAAAGGCACCGGCGAAAAAGAAATAATAGATGGATTTCAACTTTTTTTCACCTGTTAACGATTCTATAGTGGCAGAGGCCGGGGCCAACAGGCTCGGAGCAAGCATGAGGATCCACAGCCTGGACAACGGCTTTCCTGAAATGGAGGGGGTGAAGCTTGCCTTTTTCGGAGTTCTGGAAGACCGGCTGGATGATAATCCGACAGGGGAACCCTTCAGCTTTGACGGGATCCGCAGGAGTTTCTACGAATTATTTCCCGGGAACTGGCATCTGCAGATGGCCGATCTTGGGGATATCCAGCGCGGGGAAACTGTGGAAGACACTTATTTCGCAGTAAAATCCGTAGTGGAGGAGCTGGTTAAACAGGATATTATTCCTGTGATTCTTGGCGGGAGCCAGGATCTGCTGTACGCACAGTATCGGGCTTACGATAATCTGGACCAGATGGTAAACCTGGTGAATATCGATTCCCGCTTTGATCTGGGCGATGCCGACAAGCCGATTGGGAACCGATCTTACATCGGAAAGATCATAGTTGATAAACCTTATAATTTATTTAACTACTCCAATCTGGGGTATCAGACCTACTTCAATTCTCAGGATGAAATCGACCTGATGGACCGGTTGTTTTTTGATGCCTATCGACTTGGAGAGGTGACGGCTGACATCAGTATGGTGGAGCCGGTAATGCGGGATGCCAATATAGTGGGAATTGATATGGGGGCAGTGAGTGCGGGGGCTTTGGGCAATCTGCATAGCAGCACTCCGAATGGTTTTGACGGCAGGGAGATATGTGCGCTGGCGAGATACGCGGGCATCAGCGACAAGGTTTCCTCCCTTGGGATCTATGAAATAAGTTCCTTATTTAATTTTCCTTCCTGCAATATGCTCATTGCCCAGACGTTGTGGTATTTTGCTGAGGGAGTGAATTACAGGAAGAACGAAAATACTATTTCTGCAAAAAAAGAGTTTATAAAGTATCAGGTGCCTATAGACGAGGATGTCCTGGTTTTTTATAAAAGTCCGGTCAGTGGCAGATGGTGGATAGAAATTCCCTTTGTGACGGGAGGCAATAATAAATTGAAAAGACATACGTTATTACCTTGCACTCATGATGATTATCTGGAGGCGTGTAATCAGGTTTTGCCGGAAAGGTGGTATAAAACAAAACGAAAAAACGAAATTTAAATATATTTTTGACATTAACTTATTAGTCTAATTCAGTGAAAATATTGTTTATTAGCAAATAAATAAATAGGTTTACTGAATTTTAGGTATTGTGTCCTAATCTTGAGAGATATTATGAGGAAAATTATTTCGCTTGTTGCTGTTGTTGCTGTTCTAGCCAGTTGTGGTCGGGGTGACCAGGGACAATTGGTAGGTGTTGAGGGCAAGCAATGGCATCCGGAAAAGCCGCTGGGGATGGTACTTATTCCTGGAGGTGCTTTCATTATGGGTAAATCTGACGACGATGTGGCCGCTCTTAAGAACGCGCCCCCAAAGACGGTGACCGTGCGATCCTTTTATATGGACGAAACCGAAATAACCAATTCCGAATACCGACAGTTCGTGGAGTGGGTAAAGGATTCCATAGTGAGGGTAAATCTTGCCATAGAAGCGGAATTCAATGGTGCCGTAGCAGGTGACGGGGGAATAGGGGACTATGCTTTTGCCGATACCGATCCTGATAATATGAGCGTATATGATAAGTACATGTACGACAATTACTATAGTATGGGTTCCGGATATGAGAACCGCAAACTGAACCGGGATGTGGATGTAATCTGGGATACCAGGGATTATCCTGATGAGGCCTACGCAAGGGTAATGGATTCCATGTACATTCATCCTGATGAATGGTATAACGGGCAGCCTTCCATAGATGTTACCAAATTGCAATACAAATATCGCTGGATGGACATTCAGGAAGCCGCCAAGGCGAGTCCGGGACAGCGTGCCGATTTCATTAAGGAAGAAGTTATCGCCATTTATCCCGACACCACTGTCTGGATCAAGGATTTCAACTACTCCTATAACGAGCCCATGCACAACGATTA
>CAMPJY010000176.1 GCA_946887025.1 uncultured Salinimicrobium sp. | reverse complement strand
TTGGGCACTGAAATGTCTTCGTTGGAGGAAAGTATCGCTGCGATCACCGCCAGATCTATTGCGGGATCATCTACGGAAATTCCCCCG
This sequence comes from uncultured Salinimicrobium sp., assembly GCA_946887025.1. The sequence continues at coordinate 4,638 of CAMPJY010000176.1, read as the reverse complement.
GTCACATTGAGAAAAACGTCCTTTGCTCCCAGTTTGAAGCCTGCCCGTTTTTCGAGCACGGCCAGAAGCATATTGAGGCGTTTGGCATTATAGCCCGTTGTGGAGCGCTGAGGGGTACCATAGACTGCGGTACTTACCAATGCCTGGATTTCTATCAGTAAGGGGCGCATTCCCTCTAGCGTAGCAGCAATAGCAGTCCCGCTGAGGTCCTGGTCGTTCTTTGAGATCAGGATTTCAGAAGGATTGGCCACTTCCCTGAGGCCGCTTCCCTGCATCTCGTAGATCCCCAGTTCATTGGTAGATCCAAAACGGTTTTTATTTGCCCTCAGGATCCTGTAAACATGATTGCGATCTCCTTCAAACTGCAGCACCGTATCCACCATGTGTTCGAGTACCTTGGGACCTGCGATGCTGCCTTCTTTGGTGATGTGACCAATCAGAATAACCGGAGTCCCAGTTTCCTTGGCGTATTTTATCAGCTCCGCGGTGCATTCCCTGATCTGGGAAATGCTGCCCGGACTACTTTCGATATAATCGCTGTGAAGGGTCTGGATCGAATCAATGATCACGATCTCAGGCCTCAGCCCCTCTATTTCCCTGAAGATGTTCTGGGTCTTGGTCTCCGCTAGAATGTAGCAGTCAGCCGGATTGGGATTAATACGTTCCGCCCGCATCTTTATCTGCTGCTGACTTTCTTCTCCGGAGACATAAAGCGTGCGCAGTTTCAGGTTAAGGGAGATCTGGAGCAGGAGGGTACTTTTTCCTATTCCGGGCTCCCCTCCCAGCAGCGTCAGGGAACCGGGAACAATCCCGCCTCCAAGCACCCGGTTTAATTCGCCGTCATGCGTGTTGAGCCGTTCCTCCTGTGAATATTCTATTTCGGCAATCCGCAGAGGTTTGGGAGTCCGTTTTACTTCATTCGTGCTGGTTTTCCAGTCCTTGGGTTCCACCTTCTGGATCACCTCCTCCACCAGGGTATTCCATTCCCTGCATGAGGTACATTGGCCCTGCCATTTGGCGTGCTGGGCACCGCAGTTCTGACAATAATAGGTGGTTTTTACTTTGGCCATGCGTTTTTCTGCTGAAATTTTCCGGACTGCTAATAACCGAAATCTTTTTTGATCTCTTCTGCCTTGTCCAGCATAAAATCGATGGTCATATAAGCTGCCTCCTCCCTGCCATAAGCGCTCTGATAGGTTTTCATGGCTTTCCTGGGTCTCCCGAATTCCTCATAGGCCCTGCCCTGATAGTAAAAGCCAAGGGTGGAGTTGGGATACTCATCTCTCGCGAGATCGCCTAATTTTTCCAGATCGTCCCAGTTTTCCCGCGCTTCCAGAGCTTTTCCAACGGCAAGAAAGTCGTTGACCCTGATAGGAAGGTCCAGGCCGTAGAAGCTCTTTATCTGCTCGTACTTCTGAACCAGATGCTCATATGGGGAGGTGTCTGACGTCAAAAGCACAGCCTGGTATTCTTCCACAGAAATCGGCTTGTAAGTGCTGAAAATAGTCTGCAGTGCCCTTGGGATAGCTTCCCCGATCAGGCCGAAGTGCGAGGCTCCGTCAAAATTATCAAAGCTGTAATGGAAATACTGATTGTCGATGGCCTGCAACTGTTCATCCAGCCCAATTGCATTTTCCTCAAGGCTTTTTACATCCCCTGAGGAGGTGGCTAAATAAAACCATTTATGGGAGAGGGCAGTGTTGAAGGCATTCACAAGACGGTTGGTCATTTCGGGAGCCAGCTCTGGGCTCAGGTTGAGGTAGGCGTCAAAGAGCGGGGAATCCTTGAACATGTAGTAATTAATTAAATTGGCCGTAATATCATGGCCCGCCACCGCTACAAATTCCGCGGTGCGATATTTCCCATCCAGATAAGGCAGCAGCTCCATCCCAAGAAATTCGAAAAAGCTGGCTCCGGTATCAAAGGGAAGAAATGTCTGCTCTTCATAGTAACTGTCGGCCCTGCGGGTATTCAACTGATTGACTCCCACAACTATGGCTTCGGGGATCTCTTCCCAATAGGAATAAAGATCCACCATGCCTGCCATGGGCTCAAACAGATAATCCCCGTCCAGCACAATGATCAGCGGATAGCGTTTTTCGGGGTTAGACTCGTAATTGCGGGGAAGCTGGATCTTCAGTTCCCTGTCGGTTCCCAGTTTAGTGGAGTTGATGGTCTCGTAAAGGACCTGTGCGTTGGAGGTTCCTGTAAGCGCTAAAAAGAGGAATAGGAGTAATTTTTTTATCATACGGGTCTGGTATTAAAACCTGTAGCAATATATACAACTTTTCCAAAGTGTGGAACTTCGGAAAAAAATATCCGATTACGAGATGGAAATTGAGGATTTATTTGTCGTTTTTCTGGTTCACCACCGGGAGCAATAAAAGTGACAATCCCCCAAGCACCAGCACCAGTACGGTCTGGGAGCCCCAGACGATCCAGCCAAAGGCTTCGCCTGCCTGCTGATTTATCCCAAATAGCAGCAGTACGGCTCCCATGGCAATGGGATAAACCCCAATTCCGCCGTTGGTGGTGGAAATTGCAAAAGACCCTACTATGAAGGCAGCCAGGACGGCAGCAATGGAAAGACCGTAGGTTTCGGGAATGGTGAATTTGACAACGTAGAACATCAGCAGGTACATCAGCCAGATGAAGAGCGTATGGAAGATAAAGGGCGCCTTGTTCTTCATTCTCAGGATACTCTTCATGCCTTCTAGCAGGCCACGGGCGAAATCCCGTATCTTGTGGATAAAGGGATGATCAATTCTTTTCACAATGAGGAGTCCGACAATTCCCAGGCTTATCAGGCTGAATAAGATCAGAAGGCTGATAAAGGGATTGATGTTGTGTGTATCAAAATAGTTGAAAAGGTTCTGAGCCTGGAACAATACCCCCACCGTCACGATGAGCAGCAGCATGATCAGGTCTGCTATCCGTTCGGAAACTATAGTCCCGAAAGCTTTATCGAAGGGGATCTGCTCGTAAGTGGAAATGGTGGCGCCACGCAATACTTCGCCCGATCGCGGAATCCCGAAGTTGGCGAGGTAGCCTCCCATCACAGCCATGAAGCTGTTGGAGAGCCGTGGTTTGTATCCCAGGGGTTCGAGCAGGTATTTCCACCTGTAAGCGCGGGAAAGGTGCGAGAGGGCCCCAAAAATGATTGACAGGACGATCCAGAAGGGATCCGCCAGTTTTATGTTTTCCCAAAGCTCCTGGCGTTCCTGCGGGGTGGCAGTGCCTATGGAATACCAGATCAGGAAGATCCCCAGCAATAGCGGGAGAACGGTCTTCAGGATCTTGGGAAGGCGTTTCTTCATATGGGAATAGAACTGAACAGGTTATAAAAACCTGTCAGGTCTCTAATTTAACAAGTTTGTCTCCTCATTGGGGAATACCAGGGATGGCTTGAATTTTTTGGCCTCCTCAAGCTCCATGATGGCATAGGTAATAAGAATAAGTATATCTCCCTTGGCCACTTTACGGGCTGCGGCCCCATTAAGGGTGATTTCCCCACTACCTCTGGGCCCGGGAATGGCGTAAGTCTCCAGCCTTTCCCCATTATTGTTGTTTACGATCTGGACCTTCTCCCCTTCAATAATGTTGGCGGCGTCCATCAGATCCTCATCAATGGTAATGCTCCCGATGTAGTTGAGCTCTGCCCCGGTTACTTTTACCCTGTGAATCTTTGATTTTACAACGTGAATCTGCATAGTTGGCTAATTTAAAGCAATATTATCTATAAGTCGGATCTCTCCTGAATAAGCGGCGATAAAGGCCCTGTATTTTTTTCCATCCCGGGTTTCCTCAATGGTCTGCAGGGTTTCGACATCGGCTATTTCAAAATATTCCAGTTTCAGCTCCGGATTGGCATTAAACTGATCTTCAACCCAGTGCGTTATTTCTGTTGCACTTTTTGTGCCAAAATCCTGCCGTACCCGGGTAAGCGTCTCATATAAGAACCTGGCCTTTAGTCGTTGTTCGGGCGCTAACCTTTCATTTCGGGAGCTACGTGCCAGTCCGGAACCCTCCCTGTCAATTGGGCAGCCTATAATTTCTATGTTGAGGTTGTTCTTTTCAACCAGTTTCCTGATGATCTGCAGCTGTTGAAAGTCCTTTTCCCCGAAAAAAGCCTTGTCGGGTTCCACGATCTCAAAGAGTTTTTTGACCACCGTACCTACGCCGTCGAAATGTCCTTTTCGGTATTTTCCTTCCATCTGGTTTTCCAGGCCGTCAAATAGGAAATGTTCAGAAACCACTTCGGCTCCGTACACCTCGGAAGGCATAGGAATAAAGATCAGCAATTCTGCCTCGAGCCCGGACAACAGGTCGATGTCCCGATCAAGGGTACGCGGATACTTCTGAAGGTCAGCGGGATTGTCAAACTGGGTGGGGTTCACGAAAATTGATACCACCACTCTGTCACAGGACTTCAGCGCCTGGGAAACCAAAGAAATATGGCCTTGATGCAGTGCCCCCATGGTAGGGACAAAACCAACGCTCAAATCGTCATTTTGGAAAGTCCTGAGAACCGATTTCAGCGCTTCCTTCTCCTTAAAAATCTGCATCTTATTCAAAAATTAACAGCGTGCAAACTTAATATAAAGCTGGCAATCTGCATAAAATTTTGTAATTTTGCGA
>CAMPJY010000175.1 GCA_946887025.1 uncultured Salinimicrobium sp. | reverse complement strand
AGTTTCGCATAGAATTTCAGGTCCTGCTCCTCTTTTCTAAAGGTCTTCCCCAGCCAGGAGATCGCCTGCTCCAGACGGAAGGTGTGGGTCTTTATCTTTGGGTAAGCATCCGTGGCTTCCATTTCCTCAATCCCCACTTCCACGGTCGCGCTCTTCTTATTATAACACACGTATTTGGCCTGGAAATTATGAAGGATCAGCTCTTCCAGCGCCGGGGGAAGTTCATCGCATTCCTGGCATACTGCCACCTGTTCCGGGATGAGTTCTCCCAGCTTCTCCTGAATCATATTCTTGCTTTGGTAGGATGTCATAACAATTGGGTTTTTTTGATTTCCGGATAAAAATAGTATAGGAAACCCCGGAGAAAAACATATTTAATTTAGGTTTAACTTTTAAAATCTCCATAAATTAATCCATTGTTAAAAATCATAAGAAAGGTCCTACAGAAGTAGAAGAAGCTTGTGGGAATTTCCCCGCAGCTGCCCCTGTAATTCCCGAAAAATCAGGGCCTGCAAAGCCTGAAAAATAAGTATCTTTAAAAGAAAAAGCTGCGATGGAAAATTTGGAAAGTGCCCGTTTCAGGAACGAATATGTCGAAAACTTCAGGGGAGATGAAACCGGGGACCTGTCTCCCAGGCAGACGCCTGGTGTGCTTTACAGCCTGGCAATGCCAACCCCCGTTAAGGAACCGCAGCTTCTGGCGTGGAATTCTGAGCTAGCCGAAGAACTCGAAATCGCGGAGCCTTCAGAAAAGGATATTCAGATCCTTGGCGGGAATAAGATCACCTCCACCATGAAGCCCTATGCCAACAATTATGCGGGCCACCAGTTCGGGAATTGGGCTGGGCAGCTGGGGGATGGAAGGGCCATCACCTTAGGCGAGTGGCCCGGTCCCAACGGCAGCTGGGAACTGCAGCTCAAGGGCGCCGGCCCTACCGCCTACTCCAGAATGGCCGATGGCAGGGCGGTGTTGCGTTCTTCTGTGAGGGAATACCTTATGAGCGAAGCCATGCACCACCTTGGCATCCCCACCACCCGCGCCCTCAGCCTGGTAACTACTGGAGAAAAAGTGATGCGGGACATGTTCTACGACGGAAATCCGGAAAATGAGCCCGGGGCCATCGTGCTGCGCGCGGCGCCCAGCTTCCTGCGCTTTGGGAGCTTCGAACTTCCCGCTGCGCGAAGGGAGACGGAAAACCTGAGGCAGCTGGTGGAATGGACCATCAGTCGCTATTACCCGAATATTCAAGGCGAAGACAGGATTATCCAATTTTTCAGGGAAGTCATCAGGAAAACTGCGCAGCTCATGGTGGAATGGCAGCGTGTGGGCTTTGTACATGGGGTCATGAATACCGATAACATGTCCATCCTGGGCCTGAGCATCGACTACGGCCCCTTCTCCTTTATGGATGATTACGATCCCAATTTCACCCCCAACACCACCGACCTCCCCGGCCGCCGCTATGCCTTCGGAAACCAGGCTTCCATCGGCTACTGGAATGTGGGCCGCCTGGCCAGTGCCCTGCTCCCTCTGTTCGATTCCACCGAACCCCTGGAGGAAGCCCTGCATACTTACGAGGAAATTTTCTGGGATGCCTACTTCGGAATGATGGGCAGGAAACTCGGCCTCTGTAAGGTAACCACAGAAGATAAGCAGCTCATCGCCGATGTGGAAAACCTGCTGGCGGAATTAAAACCTGACATGAGCATTTTCTACCGCCTCCTCTCCGACCTTCCCGAAGAGCTGCCCGAAGTACAGATTCCCGGGTATTTCAAAGAAAGTTTTTACAACACTCCCTCAGAAGAACAGATGCGAAAACTTAAACTCTTTCTCAGGGATTACAATGCCCGGCTGGTGAATGGAGAAGATTCCCGGGAAGATTCCAGAAGGCTGATGAAACAGGCCAATCCGAAATTCATCCTGCGGAATTACCTGCTGCACCAGGCTATCGAGGAACTGGAACAGGGCAGGGATACGCTCTTCAGAAAGCTGGAGCAGGAGCTGAAGACGCCTTATGACGAGACCACAGAATTCTTCGCCCGCCGCCCCGACTGGGCCACAAATAAAGCCGGCTGCTCCATGTTGTCCTGCAGTTCCTGAGGAGAGAGACCTAACAGGTCAGAAGACCTGTCAGGCCTTTTCAGGTGTTCAGAAAGTCTCGAAGTGCGCCCAATGAACAACATTAAATCTTAACCTAGAATACTGGCAATGGGGAGAATGGTTGAAAAGTAGCTCAATCTCCCCTTCCGGCCGAATATACCTCACCGTCCAGGGCGAAGCTATTCGATCCGTCAATTCAACTGCTTCTGAAATAAATTCTGAGTCAGATTTGAACTTGCCGGAAAACTTTATTTTCCAGGAATTCGGGAACTTATCGTATTTTGTTATTTCGGGAGCAGGCTGAATTCCCAGATCTACCTGTATAAGGGCTGCGACCTCTTCAGCTTTTCTCAGCTGCTTTTGATTTTCAGTTATTATTGTTAATTGGTAGTTCCTCATTTACAGATTGGCTGAAATGTTTAGGGGCAAAACCTTGAGCCTGCGGCTTGTCAGATCTTTTCGATCGTTCCCAGATACAGGCTATCCGACTGCCTGCTTCGGTCTTCAGCCACAAAAGCGGCGTAGACATGGTAGGTACCCGAGGGGGTAAGGGAGAGGTCGAAACTATCACGTCCGGCGCTTCTAAAGCCGCCGGCAGTGGTGAATTTGAAATTCCCGGTTTCTGGATCGTAAATTAGTAACATCACCTGATCCCTGGCCCTCATCTCCTTCTCAAGAGTAGGATTCCAGGTAAATTCCAGCTGTCCGGCCTCCGTGAGCACTGCTGCCATGTCTGGAGACATTCCAAGACTACCTGCACTCAGCCGCGCCAGCGAGGGATCGATCCAGGAATCAAATCCATTCTTTACCAGGGCTTCCTTGCGAAGCAGCGATTTGGCGGCATTGAAACCATAATTTGTAGGGGAATAGCCCTTGAAGCCCACCCGCACGAAATCCAGCAGCGGCTGCAGCCACTCATGAACCATCTTGAAATGCAGCCGCGTGAGCTGCTCATTTTCCGAAAGCGGTTTTGTCCTCTTTCGAGGTTTGCTTTTAATGTACGAAATGCCGTTCCAGCTGCTTCCAACGGTCTCCGCGATGCTGCCGGTGATGGGTCCATTGATCCCATTTTTAATTCTTGCCATAATTGACACGTTTTTATAAGTAATACTAAGGTAAGCAACTCCCTTTAACAGAACTTGTAAAAGTTATGAACCAATTATTAACAGAAGCAGGTCAGATGCTGACCAAGTGCACGAAAAATGTGCATTAGGTGTGCACTTGGTGTGCACTAGGTGTGCACTTGAGGTGCATTCTTTATAAGGCTATCCGGAGCAGGCCCACCTCTTAATCCTCGCCTGCCGGACGGGGTCCTCCCACTCCTGCCCTTTTAACCTGCAGTCTCCAGCCTGCCCTGTTCCGGTCCAGGAAGGCATCGAGCCTTTGCGAATTGCGACCTGGCCCTACGGGAGTAAATTTAAAAAATAGGCTCCTTTACCAGTTGATGATCAAAGATTTTCCCTACCTGTCTGACCCGAAAATTCAGGGTATCGCTGTCCTTATATTCCGGCGAATTCTTGAGGCTGCAGAAATTGTCCCTTTTTACATTGTTGCCGTTAATCGAGAGGACTTCAGCCCCCACCTTCAGACCAAGTTTATCAGCTGCGGAATTGTCTATTACAGCTACCACAACTGCTTTATCAGTAAAATTCATTGCAAAACCGGCGGATTTCCAAATAAAAGACGGAGGTTTCAGATAAGGCTCCAGAATCAGTTTCCTGTCCTTCCAGCTGATGGTCGTTTTATAATTTTTCAGGATCCCGAGCCCTAAAAGATTCATGTTTCGAGGATTTACATAAACAGGGACTCGATTTAAATGAAATCCAGATCTGCCTAATCTCAAGCTATCCAGCAGATAATATGTCGAATTGGCCGTGGCCCCCTCGGTGTCTCCCAAGCCTTCTGAAGATTTGCCCTGTATTTTCTTGAATGGCGGCTGCACAGCGCTTTCACTGAGGTGGGACTGCTTTAGGGACAGGTTTGTATTACTTCCCAGATCCAGAAAAACCTCAATTGATTTTTCTTTCTCTGATAACTTTACAGGGAGTTTTAAATGATGACTGAATCGGTTTTCAGATAGGGGAAAAACAACTTTTTCCTTACCAAAGGGAAGATCTTCCAGTTTTGTGGAAACGATGATAATTTCTTTTTCAAAATCGATCTGCCAGATAAGGTGCCGCATTATTCCAATGCCCACTATTCCATACACATAGTCCATGCAGGAAAAATTAAAATCAACCTCCTCTAATCCAATATTTCTAAATTCAAGATCCCCGATCTGAATCTGATCAAGCCGGTGGACGGATGCTGAGAAGTAACTCCCGTTGGAACCAAAACCAAGACTGCTTCCTTTTTCCTGCAACTCAAATTCGGAGGAATGATTAGAAAAGATCAAATTGGAAGCGCCGCTGTCTAAAATGAACGGATAGGATTGGTCGCTCCCGTTGATCCGGGCCTTTATAAGGATATGGCCCGAGGGCGCCATTTGAAAGGGGATGGTGTCGGTGACAAATTCGCCTGTGAGTTCGGCGGATTCCATGATCCTTTTATTGGAGATGAAATTATATACCGATAAGCCAAGTAGTAGAAAAAAAAGGAGCACCACCCCTCCTGAAATTTTTAATGCTTTTCTCTTCATTTATACCTTT
>CAMPJY010000174.1 GCA_946887025.1 uncultured Salinimicrobium sp. | reverse complement strand
TCCATTATTTTTTGGACAGAAGCAACAATGGCTTTACTTTTGATAATCAGACCAATAAAAACTTCTATGAAAAAACTGATCTTTGCCGCATTCTTTTTTGTCACCACTATTGGGTTTGCCCAGGAAGGGGTCACTGTTAAAGGGAATACACTTACTACAAGAGAAATCGCCCCCGTTTGGACCGGCTGTGAGGGGACCGAAAAAGAGAAGAAGGACTGTTTCAACAAAAAACTGGTGGAACACCTTAAGGCCAACTACAAGTACCCGAAGGATGCCAATGGGAACATTATAAGAGGAAAGGCCGTGGTTTCCTTCAACATCGATGAAGAAGGGAAAGTGGAGATCCTTAAAGTTGAAGGTCCCAAACCTGAACTTAATGCAGAAGCCAAAAGGATCATTATGGCGATTCCGAAAATGAAACCCGGAGAATTGGCGGGAAAACCTATTGCCGTAAAATATAAGGTGCCTTTTACCTTTTAATCCGAAAAGGGGAATTCCTCAGAAAATAAAATACCTTAATAAAACCAGCTCCAAAGGAGCTGGTTTTTTTGTCATATTTCCATTCAGGGACCATACTCTGGTCTAGCCTCATTGTTCCTGCTACCTGATTGGGACTAAAAGCAGGAAAGAAGGAGGAGAAGAGCAGGAAAAATGCAGGTCAAGTGCACAAAAAATGTGCATTAGGTGTGCACTTGGTGTGCACTAGGTGTGCACTTGACCTGCACTTGATAGGGAGTTGTCAGCGCGAAGTTATACCCGTGGATTGGTGTAGGGACAGGTCGCGACCTGTCCCTACATGAAGTATTGTAAAGTTTGGCACTGGATACCAGCCTATAATTTAAAACGAATTTGTGAAAGTGGAGAATGGCGGGAGAGCTTAAAATAGTAAATTTGAAAGAATCGCCTTCAGTTATAAATTATGCTTAACCATCAGGAACTCATAAAGCTTTTCTCCGACACCCGCGCCAGAACAGAATGGATCTGCTCCTTTCTGGAAACTGAGGATCATGTGGTGCAGCCTGTGGTGGACGTCTCCCCGCCTAAATGGCACCTGGGCCATTCCACCTGGTTTTACGAGGAATTCATCCTGAAACAGTTCCCCGGATATCGCATATTCGATTCCCGATTCGGATTTATTTTCAACAGCTATTACGAGACTGTGGGCGAAAAAGTTGCCAGGCCCAACAGAGGGAACCTCACCAGGCCCACCGTACATCAGGTCCTGGAGTATCGACACCACGTGACTGAAAACCTTCTAAATTTTCTGAAAAGGGAGGATGATATTTCAGAAAAGCTCCTGCAGGTCCTTGAACTTGGTATTCATCACGAAAAACAGCATCAGGAGTTGCTGTATACCGATATTAAATATATTCTTGGCACCAACCCGCTGTTCCCTAAATTCAACGACCTGTTTGAGGAAAACAGGCCTCAGAAATTTCCGCGGAAATGGATACAAATGAAGGAAGGTATATATGAAATTGGACATGACCAGCCGGAGCATTTCTGTTACGACAATGAACTTGGGCGGCATAAGGTATACCTTCAGGAGTATGAAATCTCGAACCGGCTGGTCACCAATGGGGAATATCTGGAATTTATGGAGGACAAGGGGTACCGGGAGCCGCTTCTCTGGCATTCGGAAGCCTGGGAGTGGATACAGCAGAACGGGATAAATTCGCCACTTTACTGGCAGAATATCCAGGGAAACTGGCAGCAGTATACTTTGAAGGGCCTGGTGAAGCTTGATCCTGAAGCGCCGGTGTCGCATATCTCCTATTACGAAGCCTTTGCCTTTGCAGAATGGATGCAGATGCGCCTGCCCACGGAATTTGAATGGGAGGCGGCCCGGGAAAATTTTGAATGGGGCAGCCGCTGGGAGTGGACGGAAAGCGCCTACCTCCCCTATCCCGGCTATTCCAAGGCAAAAGGGGCCCTGGGAGAGTATAACGGAAAATTCATGGTGAATCAGAAAGTCCTGAGGGGTTGTTCGGTCGCATCGTCTCCACAGCATATCAGGCCGACTTACAGGAATTTTTTCCATCCGCACCTGAGGTGGCAATTCACCGGAATCCGCCTCGCAACCAGACCCGAGCTATGAAAAAAGTCCGCCCCGAAGAGTTCAGCAGCGAATTTGCAGAGGAAGTATACGAAGGACTTACCTCCGGCCAGAAACATTTAAGCTCCGCCTTTTTCTACGACAAGAAGGGGGATGCGCTTTTCCAGGAAATCATGGCCCTTCCCGAATATTATCTCACCCGCAGTGAATATGAGATCCTTGAAAAGAATTCCTCAGAATTTGTCCGACTCTTCGATTCCCCGCAGGGTTTTGATCTTTTTGAGCTGGGCGCCGGGGATGGGAAAAAAACTAAAATTCTCCTACGCGCCTTTTTAGAGGCTAAGTTGGATTTTGCCTTCCTTCCCATAGATATAAGTGAAAATGCGCTGCAAGGGCTGGCTTCCGCTTTAAAAAAGGAACTGCCTGAGCTGAAGCTGAATCCCATTACGGGGACATATTTCGGGGTTTTAAATGAGATCGCCTCTTTCAGCAGCAGAAAAAAGGTGATCCTCTTCCTGGGTTCCAACATTGGAAATCTTCCTCCGGCCACTGCAGTGAGCTTTCTTCAGAAAACCCGTAGCAGCATGGGAAAGGACGATCTTCTCTTCATAGGCTTTGACCTAAAAAAAGATCCCGCCGTCATTTATAGGGCCTATAACGACTCCAGGGGGGTGACAGCTGCATTCAATAAAAACATACTGGCAAGGATCAATAAGGAGCTTCATGGGAATTTTGAGCTGGATGCCTTTGAGCATTTTCCGCTTTACGATCCGCATGTGGGCGAGGCAAGAAGTTACCTGATCAGCCAAAAAGAGCAGGAAATCCTGATAAGGGATTTGGATCTGCGGGTGAAATTCCGCAAATGGGAGAGCATTCATACTGAGATTTCCCGGAAATTCGATGAGCCCACCATCCTAGAAATGGCGGAGGATTCCGGGCTTAAGATCGCAGGTTATTTTACTGATGAAAAAAACTATTTCAGGAATTATGTTTTCAAAAAGATCTAGTGGTATTTAAAATTTTTAAAAAATGATTTGGTGGTTTCCGGAAAATCACTAGATTTACAATTCATAAAACAAGGAACCGAAAGTGATTTTAAACAACAACAATAATAACTTCAATAACAATTTGAATTATTCAAATTGCGGAAGGCTGTTGTTGTAACTTAAGATCTCAACTAATATAAAAGCCTTTCCGCACCGGAGAGGCTTTTTTTTTGACATCATGAGAAGTATTCAGAACAATAATTATAACAATAATAATAGTCCGCCCACCGTGGATAAGGCCCCCTGTGCGTAAATGCCTGCCTTATTCAAGAGCAGGCATTTTTAATTTAAAACTCAAACAACCTATAACAACAGAAACAATGGAAACCAGACAAATTACTACAGACACCCTATCAGCAAGGCTTTTGACCGAGGAAGCGGTTGCATTGGTCAAATCACAATTCGAACAGCACCTGAGTCAGGCGTTGAACCTGAAAAGGATCTCCGCCCCCATGATCGTGCTAAAGGGCACCGGGATCAACGATGACCTGAACGGGATCGAGCGGCCTGTGAAATTCCCCATCAAGGGAATGCAGGAGCGACCCGCGGAGGTGGTACATTCACTTGCAAAATGGAAACGTCTTAGGCTAAAGGAATACCAGATAGAACCCGGAACGGGAATTATTACAGATATGAAAGCCCTGCGCCCGGATGAGGATTTCACCCCCATACATTCCATTTACGTAGACCAGTGGGACTGGGAGGTGGCCATGCCCGAAGAAAGACGGGAGCTGAGTTACCTGAAGGAAAGTGTACAGAAGATTTATGCCGCCATGGTTGCGGTGGAAAAAGAGGTTGCAGAGAAATATCCTGAGAAATTCCAGGTTCTGCCCGAGGAGATCGCTTTTATTCACAGTGAAGAACTCCTTCAGAAATACCCTCACCTGACGCCAAAGCAAAGGGAAGATAAGGCTGCTAAGGAATTTGGTGCTGTTTTCCTGATGGGGATTGGCGGGGAACTTTCACATGGGGAACCACATGATGGCCGGGCGCCGGATTATGACGACTGGAGCAGCCCATGTGCCGAAGGTCACTGCGGCCTGAACGGCGATATCATCGTCTGGAATGAGGTACTGGGGCAGGCATTTGAACTTTCTTCCATGGGGATCCGCGTGGATGCCGAGACTTTGGACAGGCAGCTGATTATCAGAGATCAGCAGGAACGGGCAGAGTTGTATTATCATCAGCAGCTATTGGGTGGACAACTGCCTCAAAGTATAGGTGGCGGTATTGGACAATCTCGACTTTGTATGTTTCTGTTGAAGAAAAGGCATATTGGGGAGGTGCAGGTAAGCATCTGGCCCGAAGAGGTTAGGGAAAGTTGTGAGCAGGAAGGGATTCATCTTTTGTAGTATGCTTATTTTAAGATCATGTGCGAAGATGCGGCGAAGCCAATCAGCTGGTCCAAATCTCCAGATTTGGACCCACCGGGTGGCGATCTCCAGATCGCCGTGAAAGCACTACGGGAATCTGGAGATTCCCGCCCGGTTGCGCCAGGATCTGGAGATCCTGGCGCAGCGAAAAAGTGTAGCAGCTATTTAAGTTCCTTAAATAATTTTTCCGTGAGTCAGACTTTTATTGTTAAATTGCCAATAGCAAAATAATTGCTGCCTTTAAAAACATCCGGAATTGTGAAAAGAATATTAGCGATCCTTGTCCTGTTTTTCAGCTTCACTGCCTGT
>CAMPJY010000173.1 GCA_946887025.1 uncultured Salinimicrobium sp. | reverse complement strand
ATGAATAAATCATTTTTCACGCTGGCCCTGCTCCTCAGCTTTACTTTCAGCTCCTTTGGACAGATCCTGAGCAATAAAACCGAATACACCGAAGCCGATACCCTCCGTGGATCCCTCCGCCCCGAACGGTCTTACGACGTGCAGAAATATCACCTGCAGGTAAGACTCGATCCTGAGGAGCGTTACCTTTCAGGCTTCAACAGCATCAGCTTCAAAACGGAGCAGGAGTTGCCCGTCATGCAGGTGGACCTGTTCGAGAACATGCAGGTGGATTCCATTATTCACCATTCTGAGAAACTGGAGTATTCCAGAAAACACAATGCGGTCTTTATAAATTTTGAGACCCCGCTGAAGAAAGGGGTTCTGGATTCCATCCGTTTTTACTATTCCGGACACCCCAAGGTCGCCAAAAATGCGCCCTGGGACGGGGGATTCGTTTTTCAGAAGGACAAGGAAGGGAATCATTTTATAGCAGTTGCCGTCCAGGGAACAGGAGCCAGTCTGTGGTATCCCAATAAAGACCACCAGAGCGACGAACCTGAGGAGGTTCTTATTGAAGCTGCCGTGCCTAACGGGCTGATGAATGTTTCCAACGGAAGGTTTGTGGGTAAAAAAGATCTGGGGGATGGCTACACCCGCTGGAGCTGGGAGGTGAACAATCCCATCAACAACTACAATATCGTCCTCAACGTCGCGAATTACGCCCATTTCAGCGACTCTTATAAAGATCTGGACCTCGACTATTACGTGCTGCCATACAACCTGGAAAAGGCCAGAAAACAGTTCGAGGAGGTTAAACCCATGATGGAGTGTTTCTATGAGAAAATGGGGCCCTATCCTTTTGAGGAAGATGGCTTCAAACTTGTGGAGACCCCTTACCTGGGAATGGAACACCAGAGCGCAGTGGCTTACGGGAACCAGTATATGATGGGATACCTCGGAAGGGACCTGAGTGGAACAGGAATCGGCCTGAAGTGGGACTTTATCATTATTCATGAATCTGCTCACGAATGGTACGGAAACAGTATCACGGCTGCGGATATTGCTGACATGTGGATCCACGAAGGTTTCACTACTTATGCGGAGGCGGTTTATATCGAGTGTCGCTGGGGTAAGGAACAGGCCCTGAAATATCTGAAAGGCACAAGGAAAGGGGCTACAAATTCCACTCCCATAATCGGGGATTATGGAGTCAACAGCGAAGGATCCGGGGATATGTACATTAAGGGAGCCAATCTCGTGAATATGATCAGAAGCATTTATGATGATGACGAGCTGTGGTGGGAAACGCTGAAGGATTACACCAGCACCTATCGACATAAGATCATAGACACGGAGACTACGGAAGATTTCTTTGATGCCGCCACGGAGGTGGACCTGCAGCCGGTATTCGATCAGTATTTAAGACATGCATCCCTTCCCGTTCTTCAGTTTAAAAAGACGGGAGAAACCTTTTCCTACCGCTGGAATGCTGATGTTAAGGATTTTTCAATGCCGGTGGACGTATTTATCGACGGAGAAGAGGTGAGACTCCAAGCTACCGATGAATGGCAGAAGCTGAAGGAAGAGGTGAATAACAGGGACGATATCAGGATCAATGAGCTGGAGTTTTATATTGCTACGGAAGGCCTAACAGGACTTTAAGACCTGTTAGGTCTGGGCGTTTATTAATAGCTGTACAGTACTAATTCTTCCCAGCCGTCGATATTCAGGTAAAGCTCGTCCTTGTTCACCTGCAGGGGTGCGATATTAAAGGAAACAGTTTTGGTAATATAGGCCTCACAATCCTCATTATCCAGCAGCCTCAGTCTCAAGAATCGCTGTACAGGATTGGATTCCGCAATGGCACCCATATCTATTAACTCCTCCTCCCAGGTGCTGCCACTACAGCCACCTGCAGCGAAAGTGATCTCCACGCAGTCCCCACTTATGGTTACATTCCTGATCTCATAGTTGTCGGTCAGGGTCGCCTCGTAATGCTCCTTGTCTATGACTACACAGTCATCACAAT
Organism: uncultured Salinimicrobium sp.; assembly: GCA_946887025.1. Next base: position 2,879 of record CAMPJY010000173.1, on the reverse strand, counting down.
TGGGATTCCCTGTACAGGTTTTCAGGTGGCTCAGGTCCTCGCCTTTCGGGGAATCGTCATTACTGCAGCTGAAAAATTCCATTGCCAACAGGATGAATATGAGCTTCTTCATGATCTTGGGATTTCAATACTTAAAGGTAGGGGAATATAAACAAAACACCCTTTTACTCCTTAAAAATTTAAAGAAATACTGGTTTATCTTCCTGATTTTATGTAATTTAAACACTCTAAAACCTAAAGTCATGGCAACAGTAAAAACCTTGAATAAGTGGGCCAATGCGCATACTTATTATCCACTGGACTTTCTTAGAATAGCATTGGGAGTATTCTTCTTCTTTAAAGGGATACATTTTATCTCCCAGAGTTTTATCCTTACCGAATTAATACAGCCACTTCAGGGCTTCGGAGGCTCCATGCTGGCCATACATTATGTAGCTCCCGCACACCTTGTCGGGGGACTGCTGATCGCGGTAGGGCTATTGACCCGCTGGGCCATAGCCGCGCAAATTCCAATCCTTTTAGGCGCCATCCTCATAAATTTCGTTGGTCCTATGGATGCCTGGAATTTAGTGGAAGCCGTCGTGGTGTTCCTGATAAGCGTATTCTTTATTTTCTACGGATCAGGGAAACACTCGTTCGATTACTATCTGAAAATGGGATATTAAAGGAATCCTGAATCAACTGACTCTGCTCCTCAGGGTATTCCCCCTGTGGACTTTTCCACTTGGGGTTTCCTCAAACTTTCCAATGAAATAGATCTTTTTTGGAACCTCATACTTTTCCAGCAGCCGCTGTTCCCTTATCTCCCGCTCCAGGTTCCCCAGTGCTTCCTCCGAAAAAGGACATTCCACCATGAGGATCACCTTTTCCCCCAGCGAGTCGTCCGGCAGGGAAGTAATGAAAAACCGCTGGGCGATGATCTTTTCGAGCTTGGCCTCGATCTCTTCAGGATAGAGTTTGATACCTCCGGAATTGATCACATTGTCAATTCTCCCCTTCCAGACAAACCTTTTATGACTTAGAAGCTCTACCACATCATTGGTGACCACCACCTCGTCTGAAATGGAAGGCGCATCAATTACCAGGCATCCACGTTCATCTGTCGAAAAACTGACATGCGGGAGGCTGGAAAAGGGAACCGGATTTTCCTTTTCCTTTCTGGCATTCACCCTGCGGGCGGCTACATGGGTGATGGTTTCGGTCATGCCATAGGTTTCGAATACTTCGGTCCTCAACCCCTGAACCAGTCTTTTTTGATTGGAAGACACGCTTCCGCCCCCAACGATCAGCTTTTTGACCAGGTGCAGCCTTCCCAGGGAATTATCCAGTTGAAAGGGCGTCATGGCGCAGAAGTCATAGATCTTGAACAGCTGGTCCAGCGGATTGGCTTTGGGAGGTACAATATCCAGCTGCCAGCCAAGCACCATGGCTCTTACCAGCATCATCTTACCTGCTATGAAATCACTGGGAAGGCAAAGCAGCGCAGTTGTCCCGGCTGGTAATTCAAAGAATTTTCCCGTGGCCAGGGCAGAGTTTATCATGTGTTTCTTTTTCAGGCGGATCAGCTTCGGCGGTCCGGTAGATCCCGAAGTTTTAGCCTCCACGTAATCCTTGTCATTCAGCCAGTCCAGCAGAAAGTTCCCAACTACTCCTTCATAGGGTTCGCCTTCCTTGATGTAGCTGTAGGCCACAGCAGCAAGTTCCTCGTTGTTGAAATGAAGTTTATTGATCCTAAAATCGGGATGGACTTCCGGTAAATTAAAGGCTTCCTCCATATTCTTGAAAGTTTAGGCAACTTGAAAGAATAAAGTTATCAAATTGGGAGGAGATATTAAATTTCTTCTGCAGTTTTTATAATTTCAGGTTTATGAACCTTTCCAAACAGCTTTCCTTTCCAGTCGGTCCAGTTGTACATTTTAGCCATGATGAAAAGAAAAAGGGGGTAAATGACAAAAATGGGAAACAGCACATCCAATCCGGCCGTAGGATCTGATATGTCCTTCAACAACGAATTGGTCTGGAAAGCTGTCCAGTCAGCCGTTACCAGTAAGGCGCCAATTAAATTGTTCCCCGCATGGAATCCCAGTGCAAGCTCCATTCCTTCATCCATTAAGGTCATGATTCCGAATAGAAATCCTGTTCCTATATAATAGACCATGATGATATTACCCATTTTGGTGACCTCAGGATTGAAAAAATGCAGCCCTCCAAATATAACAGAGGTCACGACTAAAGGTACCCACCGGTTTCCGGCCATTACCCCCAGACCCTGCATCAGATAACCCCTGAAGAGATATTCCTCAAAACTCGTCTGCAGCGGCACCATCACCAGCGCGATCAGCAGCAGGATCGCAAAGGGGACAAAATCAAAATTCCAGAGGAAATCCTGAGGATTACTGGCATAATCCACTGCTACGGTAATCACGGTAAAAAGTCCTATTAATCCGAATCCGAAAAAGAATCGCCCCCAGTCCATCTTCCTCCGACTGGTAGTCGCTTCAAGTATTGGCTGGTTGTGCAGGTACCTGATTGCCAGCAATAAGGCTCCCAGACCGGCAGCAAAAGACAACAGCAACAAAAAGAAGAAAAGATTGGACTCCAGGACCTTCATCATCTCCCCTTCGGTCATTTCAATAAATTCAAATCCCGTTTCCCATAAAATTGCAATCGTAAGGGGGATTTGACCAATAACGACTCCGGCGCCAACAATTAATATTCCCAGGATGTATCTCCACCACTCGTGATGCGCTTTATATACTTGTTCTATAAACATTTTTACAAATTAAAATTCCAGCTGAGCTGGGGTTCATATCTAAGACTTCCTTCCTGCACCAGCAGGGGAGAGTCAAAATTATTGGTATAAAGCCCGCCGGTTCCCA
>CAMPJY010000172.1 GCA_946887025.1 uncultured Salinimicrobium sp. | reverse complement strand
CCGCTGCAAATTTACTACATAATCCACACCATTTAAAATTTCCGGGGAGATTTGAGCAAAGGATTCGGGGGTTTTTTCGCCGCTGATGTTTGCGGAGGTGGAGACCAGGGGCCTTCTCATTTTTCGGATCAGTTGCTGGCAAAACTGATCGCTCGTAACCCTTATGGCCAGGGTATCGTCTTCTGCAACAAGATTTTCAGCCACCCCTATAGGTTTGTCGTAGATTATGGTAGTGGGTTTATCGGCGTGTTCCAGAATGTCATAGGCTACCTCGGGGACCTCATATACATACTGCTCGAGCATTTTAACATCGGAAACAAGGCAGATGAGTGCTTTCTGCTCACTGCGCCTTTTTAGCTTATAAACCTTTTCTACGGCACTGGCATTGGTGGAATCACATCCAATTCCCCACACCGTGTCGGTGGGATAAAGAATAGTGCCGCCTTTTTTAATTACCTCAAGAGCTGCCCGTATTTCCTGATCAATATTTTCCATTGGTCACTTTTTTATATTCCGCAAGAGTTTGTTCCGCCATCCTGCGGGTACTGAATTTTTCCAGCAGAAGCTTTTTGGATCTGGAAACAAATTTATCCCGTAACCCGGAATCCTCTGATAAAGATATGACATGCTCCGCAATTCCTGAACTGTCATTCCTTTCTGTAAGAAATCCGTTGTGCCCGTTTTCAATTATCTCGGGGATTCCTCCAACATTAGTACTAATTACAGGGATCTCGTTATAGAAGGATTCATAGAGGAATTGGGCAATGCCTTCATTTTCGGAAGTCAATACGGAGATATTGAATTGGGGTAGGAGACCAGAAGCATCGGGAACAAAATCAAGAAAAGCTACGTGTTTTTCCAGATTCCTTTCCTTGACAAAAGCTTTCAGGGCCGGGGTCCTCTTTGAAAAACCTCCTGCCTGCACAAAGAAAAAATCCTTTTTCATTTTCTGATTCACCAAAATATCCGCGACCTCCAGAAAGCATTCCACGTTTTTGATCCTGGTGTGATTGGCAATATTTCCAATGATATTCACCTCTGGCTCCAATTGGAATTGCTTTCGAAGATCAAGGGGATTGTTTTCCTTGTTCTTTCCAAAACGGGTACCGTGATAGATTACCTTCAATTTGTTCTGGTCATCAATACTTCTGGAGGTTACTTCCCGGGTTTTCTCGGATACACATAAAATGCTGCGGATCTTTGAGTAATTATATTTGAATCTGGTCTGAGGGCGATCTTTTATTGGAAAGGAAGTCTTCTTGCTAAAGATAAAAGGGGGGAGATTGTAGAATTTGTCGCCCATGACTGTTAAACTCAAAGCTGTGGTGTCATGAATGTGGATGAGGTCAATGTTGTTTCTGCGGCACAACCTGCCAATTTTGAGGAAATATCTGAGGTCAATTTTGTAAGCCAGAGGTGCCGTGGCATAGGGAACATCCATTTTTTGCAGCCTTTTGTGAAGAATACTCCCCTTAGGACAAAGGATCATGTTTTTTACACCTGGGTCATCTTTAAGTTCGTGACAGAGGTTGATCAGATGGTTTTCCCCGCCGCCCCATGATTTGGTTGCTGAAATATGTAATACATGTAAAGGTTTATTCATTGCTGCCATTTAGCGGAATTCTTCTTTTTCTTTCAGTAGTTTCCTCTGGCAAAGAAACTAAACATTCTCCATTTAATAGGCCTTCCAAAAGCTTAACAGAATTTTTTAATTTGTCCATTTTAAAAAAATGTCCTTTGCTTTTAAAAAATTTAGTGACATTTGTTATGAAGAGCAAAAGCAGCTGTTTCAAAAATTCCCCTCAGATATTACTCAATGAAGGCAACTCTGATTATTACCACATATAACTGGCCCGAAGCCCTTGACCTCGTACTCGAAAGTCTGGAAGGCCAGAGTCAGAAACCACATGAGGTTCTTATAGCAGACGATGGTTCCACCTCCGAAACTAAAGCTTTAATTGAGAGATTTCAGGCGAAATCTGCAGTTCCCATAAAACATATCTGGCACGAAGATGATGGGTTTCGCAGGACTGTTATTCTCAACAAAGCTCTGGCGCAGGCAGAGGGCGATTACATAATTCAGTTGGATGGGGACTGTATAATGCATAAGAAATTCGTGGAAGATCACGTGCATTTTGCCCAAAGAGGTAATTTTCTTTTCGGCAGCCGGGTTAATATCAAAAAGACTTTTCTGCCCGATCTGTTTAAAGCCAGGAAGGTCGACTACAGTTTTTTCGATAAAGGAATTTCAAAACGCAGCCGGAATTTATACATTCCCTACCTGAGTAAGTATTATAAGGAATCGCTGGAGCTGTCGAGAAAAGTTAGAGGTTGTAACCTGTCTTACTGGAAGGAAGATATCCTTAAGATAAACGGTTATAATGAAGATATGGTAGGCTGGGGGAAGGAAGATTCTGAAATGGTTGTACGCCTTCTGAATAATGGAATAGGGGGAAGAAGGCTGAAGTTTCGAGGGATCATCTACCACATCTGGCACAAGGAAAGTTCGCGGGCAAACTACAACATAAACTTCAGGATCCAGGAGGAGGCGATAGAGCAAAGGCTGACCCGCTGTGACAACGGGATTAATAAATATTTATAAATCTATCCGGGAGAGGTATCCATTAGGAATTTCTCAATTGCTGCAGCAGCTCTTTCCGAGGGAGTGGAATTGTCATCAGAATAAAAGTTGGCAGAGGTGATTGCTATCTGGACCTGTTCCTTTTCCTTAAAATCTCTGAATGCATTTTCTAAGGCGGGACCTAATTGATTCATTTCTTCTATGACCTTTCCGCAATTCCAGAATCTGAAATGTATATCCCCGCTGCGGTCAATTTTTTCGTTATTGAAGAAGATGCAGGGGCGTGGCCTGAGGAGAAATTCATACACCTGACTAGAGACGTCCCCAAAATAGATATCTGCTGCGTTTAAATAGGTCATGTTTACACTCTCGACACTGCCCAGGTCAATGAAAATGTTTTCAGCATTGAAATATCTTTCGGGGATGGAGGCAGCTTTCTGGCCTCCCTTGGTCTGAAAAAGATTTACATGAGGTGCAAAAATGAGGTTATACTCATCCTGGTGGTAAAAAAACTCAAGTATTTCAAGACCTGATTGATGCCAGGAGGAATGAGGCGGGGAAAAATGAGGATTGTAAACCACTGTAGGCCTGGTATTGTTAAACTTGGGAAATCCCTGTTTTGGGTTTACAGCATCCAGCTTTGGGTATCCTACAATAGCAAAGTGTTCCGTCAGGAGATTTTCAGCTTTTAGTTGCTGATGGTAAAATTCCCCAAACAGAAGATTCATGTCGAAATCAAGAAGGTCTTTTCTGAAACTATAAGCTCTTCCGGCTACCCCGTGTGGCGATTTAATGAACTTGGGAAATGCCTTGTTCTTTCGCTCTTTTAACAGGTATTGGTGGTAATAATCGGTAAAAATGAGGGCGTCAAAGTTGTTAAGGAGATGAGTTTTATTCTTCTGTAACCAGAATAACTTCCTCGGTAATTTCCTTTTTTTGATCTTATCAGTAAAAGATCGAAAGCCCAGGGTTGGCAACTGCTCCACCTTTACATGAGATCCTCCTAACCTATGAAGGGAGTTGAACAGGAATTCATGCTGGGCAGGGTACGTAAGAATGGACACTTCATTCCGTTTGGCCAATTCAATAGCCACGCTGATAAAATGATACAGGTGGTGGATCTCATCCAGAAAAAGGAAACCAATCTTATTCTTGTTGTTCATAGAGCCCAAATATGTTTTTGGAAAGGGGGGACTAAGATAAGTTTTAAATTTTCAAAAAAAATGGATTCAAATCTCCATTATTGTAGCTTTGCCTTATGAAGATACGAATCTCTGAAGATTACAGGAATTCCGAGAAGGAGATACTCGGCTTTTTGAATGACTTCGAAAGCCGGGGCGTTTTGTTTGGCGATGGGGCCAGAAATACCATAAAAATATTTCAGCTTAATGGGAAGCAGGTAAACATCAAGTCTTTTAAAATTCCCAATGCCGTGAACAAGGTGGCTTACCGGTTCTTTCGAAAATCGAAGGCAGAAAGGTCTTTTCGATACGCTAACCTCCTATTGCAAAAGGGAATTGGAACTCCTTTTCCTATTGGTTATATGGAAGAATTGAAGGGATTTGTCTTTCTGAAAAGCTATTATATCAGTGAGCATTTAAAGAGCGAGCTTACCTATCGCGACCTGGTTCAGAATCCAGCATACCCTGATTGGGAAAAGATCCTAAGGGCCTTCACCCGGTTCACCTTCACCCTTCACGAGAAGGAAGTCGAATTTCTGGATCATTCTCCCGGGAATACTCTCATAAATTCAAAAGGGAATGGCTACGAATTTTCGCTGGTGGATTTAAACCGAATGAATTTTAGAAGCCTGGATTTTGATGCCAGGATGAAAAATTTCTCCCGATTAACTCCGAAAAGGGAAATGGTGGAAGTGATGGCTAATGAATATGCCAGTTTGTATTCCAGGCCGGAAGAAGAGGTTTTTGCCAAAATGTGGTATTATACGCAGGAATTTCAGGAAAAATTCAGGAGAAAAAAGAGGCTGAAAAAGAAACTGAAGTTCTGGAAAAAATGAGCTTCCGGGAATTCGGATATTTAATTTTTTCCGAACATCCTGTTCATCTTTAATCTTCGGAGGAAGGGAAGTTTTCTTTTCTCAGGTACCCCATGTTCAGCAATATAATCTTCCACGGCTTCCACCATTCTGTGGGCCGATTTCCCGTCGAGGTAAGGGTGATAGTTTTCGATGATCTTTTTCCGCTGCTGCTGAAAAGGATCATTTTGGAGATTGGAAATCACTCGTTCCGAAAGACCTTCATATTCGGTGGAGTTGTCCCATAGTATGTTGTCCGAATTACTTTTAAAAGTTACCACCGGCTTATC
>CAMPJY010000171.1 GCA_946887025.1 uncultured Salinimicrobium sp. | reverse complement strand
TGTCTGGAAATACCTTTTAATTCCTCCGGACTGAGTTTACCTGCCCCGGGAATTTCCCGCTCGATAATGAAAAGCTTCTGCTTTTTTTCTGCAGCTTCTGCTCTTATGGCTTCAGCAGAGGTGCTGGTGGTGGAATTCGTTTTCATAGTATTTGAAATTAGAGTTGATAATAAATTCAAATATGTCAGTGGGAGATCAGTTCTAATTTACTGAATTTAAGGGGAATCGGAAGCATAAAAGAACGCCAATGTTTTGATTTAAAATATTTTATTTAGATTTATTGAATCAAAAAGAAGAACCAATGGGAGCAGAAAACCCAAAATGGCATTAATAATGAATTACAAAGTTGTAATAGTCGACGACGACCCTATGATGTTGTTCCTTCACAGGAACCTGATAAGCAAAAGCGGGGTTTGTCCTGATCCTATAACCTTCCTGAACGGGGAGGAGGCGCTGGAATACTTAATGGAGCAGCCTCTTGGGACAAGTTGCTATACTATTTTGCTGGATTTAAATATGCCCGTTATGAATGGCTGGCAACTACTGGAGGAGCTGAAGGAAAAACCTATTTCGGCGGTTATTGATGTGGCTATAGTTTCGTCTTCCATCGATAAAAGGGACAGGGATAAGGCATTTGAATACCCTATAGTGACTGCCTATCTGCCAAAACCTTTCTATAACATCGAGGAGGTGAGAAAGATGAAAAACCGCAGATTGGTGAAAGAATAAAATTCAGAAGGTTCAAAATTTCCAATTAAAAATGATCAATTAAGAATAAAGGCAGGATGGCTTTTAAAAGCTGTCCTGCCTTTTTAATTTGGTGAAAATCTTTCAAGAGGTCCTTAAAGAATTATAGCGTCGATTATTGAACCTACTATTGCCATTATTATTGCCAGCCAGAGCGAAGGCAGGAAACCGTGAGTCTTGAAATCATCACTGAGCTTGTCGGCAAGTTCTATAATAATTGCATAAGCGATGACCCGGGTAATAAATCCGAGACCGAGGAAATAGAAAATTCCCACTGTGGCTATGTTGAGGATAAGCGTTAAGATCCAGCTAAGGAAGAAGCTGAGAACCCCTATCATAAAAGCAACGATTATTGCTGTTTTCCATCCTTTAAGTTCCACCTTAGGCAGAAATTTGGCAGCCAGTAACAGGACTACTGCATCAATTACAATGTGAATAAGCCATTCGATCATATAGGTTGATTTAAGTTTGAAATGGTTCAGGATCTGACTAAACAATCATTCTGCTGAAATACAACCTACTAAGTTATAATCTTCCCACCGCGATTCAAACTTTTTTAGGAAAGAATTAAGTTGGTTGCCATGGGTCCATACCTGGATTGAATTAAATAAGGGTTATTTAAAGGTCGAATAAAAGTTAAATAAGGGGTTACCCCCTATATAACCCTAATTTAACCCTTATTTGACTCTTATTTAACCCTTATTTGATCTGGCCAAGATTGCCAGGCAATAGTGTGTGAGAAAGGTTATTTCTATAAAAAATTAGCCTTTCCGGGACTATTTTACCTCCAGAAGAGGGACATCTTTGTAGAGATCGTGATCCCCTCCTCTAGCTCGGGAGGAGCGACACCTTTAACCCAGAAGAAAAACTTGCTTATCGTTAAGGCTTTCATAATCATCATTATATAGGCTGAAGTTCTTTTTATCTTGTATAGACTAATCCAAAAAAGAATCGAAATGAGGTCAATCTGGAACGGCTCCATAAGCTTCGGTCTGGTCACCATTCCCATTAAAATGTATTCGGGATCTGAAGATCGAAAGGTGGACCTGGACATGCTGGACAAAAATGATCACGCAAGGATCAGGTATAAGAGGGTAAATGAGGTGACGGGGGAGGAGGTGCCCTGGAAGGATATTGTTAAGGGATACCGGCAGGATGAAGCTTATGTGATTCTAACAGATGAGGACTTTGCCAAGGCCAACCAGAAAAAGAGCAAGACCATCGATATAGAAGAATTTATAGCGGAAGATGAGGTGGAGGAGGTTCTTTTCAAAAAACCATACTTTCTTGAACCTCAGAAAGACGGGGAAAAATCCTATAATCTGCTGAAGAATGCGCTAAAGGATACAGGGAAACTGGGCGTAGCCACCTTTGTAATGCGGCAGAAGGAGAACCTGAGCCTGATAGGGGTTTACAAGGAAGCCCTGGTGTTGCATGTCATCAGGTTTGCCGATGAGCTTCGAAATCCGGCGGACCTGAAGTTACCCGATGCGGAAGTCTCCAAACGCGAGGTGGACATGGCAAAATCCCTGATCGAGCAATACACCGAGAAATTCGATTTTGAAAAATATAAGGATATCTACAATGAGCAGTTGATGGATATAATAAAAGCCAAGTCTTCCGGAAAAGTTATCCCATCAGAAAAATTCGAAGCCAAAGCTACTCCGGCCAAGGATCTTATGGCCCAGTTAAAAGCCAGTCTGGAGAAAAAGAAAAAAAGCAAAGCATCCTAAATGGGACTGGAGGAATACAAAAAGAAACGGGATTTTTCAAAAACCCCTGAGCCTGATATTTCTTTTGATAAGAACCAGGGCCTGCTAAGGTTCGTGATCCAGCGACACGAGGCTACCCGACTGCATTACGACCTGAGGCTCGAGATGGAGGGGGTGCTGAAAAGCTGGGCTGTTCCCAAGGGCCCGTCCATGAATCCCGAAGATAAGCGGCTGGCAATCCAGACGGAGGACCATCCCATAAAATACCTTACTTTCCATGGAACCATCCCGAAAGGGAATTACGGGGCGGGAAGAATGACTATCTGGGACGAGGGCAGCTATTCTCCCGCCTATGGAGGAGATGAGGCCACGCTACTCGAAATGATGGAAAAAGGGGATCTGAAACTGCGGTTTTCAGGGACCAGAATTAAAGGAACCTTTGCCCTGGTTCATACCAACAGGGGAGAGCAGAAGAATCAATGGCTGCTGATCAAGAAGGACGACGAATTTTCTACAGACCTTTCTTATAATGCCGAAAACCTGGTGGAGGAGGGCTCCGAGGAGAAAGAGGTTAGGCAGCTTAAGGTGAATGAACTGATAAAACCCATGCTGGCTACCAAGGCTCCTGAGATCTTCAACAAAGCCAACTGGATCTATGAATTGAAATGGGACGGATACAGGGCCATTGCAAATATCAGCAACGGGAAAGTGGACTTATATTCACGGAACGGGATCTCTTTCAAAACAAAATTTGCGGCCCTGTACCAACAGTTGAAAACCATTCCGCACGATGTGATCCTGGACGGGGAGGTGGTGGCATTGAATGAAGAAGGCCTGCCTGTATTTCAGAAACTTCAGAATTACCAGACTGATCCTTCGGGAGAACTGCGGTACTACGTTTTTGACCTGTTGTTTTTGAATGGACATAACATTATGCACCTGCCTCTTCTGGAACGAAAGAGCCTGATCCCCGAAATAGTGGAGGACGTCCCTCTGGTTTATTATTGCGACCACGTGGATACCATGGGGAAAACTTTTTACCAGCAGGCAGTCGACGCTGGAATGGAAGGGGTGATTGCTAAAAAAGCGGATTCTGAGTATATCCCCGGAAGTCGAAGTGACAGCTGGTTGAAAATCAAGGCCTTCGAAAGTCAGGAAGCCCTCATCTGCGGGTTTACAGAACCCAAAGAGAGCAGCTCGCCTTTCGGGTCGCTGATCCTGGGAATGCACCGCGATGAGGAACTGGTATATATTGGTAACTGTGGAACGGGTTTTAATGCCCAAACCCGCAGGGAACTGGACGAGTTGTTTCAGCCCCTGATCACTGAAACCTGTCCTTTTCAAAAGAAACCTAATCTTAAAGGAAGAAAACCCACCTGGCTTACGCCTGAACTTATTTGCGAGGTCCGTTTCTCCGAATGGACACAGACAGGGAACCTTCGGCATCCTTCTTACAAAGGCCTGAGGTTTGATAAAACTCCGAATGAAATAGACAAGGAAGAAGTAGTCAAGGTCCCTGTTCAAAAACCTGCAGCTCCTAAAGGAACCGAATTTCTGGAAATCGGAGGCATCTCGGTTCCCATCAGCAACCTTGATAAAGTATACTGGCCTGAATCCGGGCTCAGAAAGTATGACCTGATCGATTATTACCTGAAGATATCCGAGTTTATCCTGCCTTTTCTTGAAGATCGGCCTCAGAATATGCACCGGCACCCCAATGGGATTACTGAGGAAGGTTTTTATCAGAAGGATACTGCAGGAATCTTCCCTCATTGGTTGGAGACTATAAAAGTGCAGTCAGAATCCAGTAAAAAGGAAATTGAATATATCATGTGCCAGAATGAGGCCAGCCTCATCTATATGGCGAATTTGGGCTGTATTGAGATCAACCCCTGGAATTCACGGAAGGGAAGTCTTCTTCACCCTGATTTTACCGTTATTGATATAGATCCCTCAGAAAAGACCACTTTTTCACAGGTAATAGAGGTTGCCCTGGCTGCCAGGGAAGTCCTGGAGAAGGCCAGGATCAAAAGCTACGTCAAGACCTCCGGCTCCAGCGGGATCCATATTTACCTGCCTCTGGGAGCTGCCTACACCTATGACGAAGCCCGGGATTTCACCAAGATCCTCTGCTATTTTATAATGGAGAAACTTCCTGATCTCACCAGTATGGAACGGAATGTCAAAAAGAGGAAGGGGAAAATTTATCTTGATTTTCTTCAGAACAGGCGAGGGCAGACCCTGGCAGCCCCTTATTGCGCCAGACCCAAACCCGGAGCCACTGTTTCAGCTCCCCTGGATTGGAAGGAAGTGAACCCGAGCCTGGACATGCGGGATTTTACGATAAAGACAATGCCCGATCGAGTGTCTGGGAAAGAACATTTATTTAGGGGGGTGCTGGAGGCGGGGATCGACATCAGTAAGGCCCTGGAATATTTATCAAATTAAATGTTGGGTATACAAATAAAAATCTTTTCTGTAAAATTA
>CAMPJY010000170.1 GCA_946887025.1 uncultured Salinimicrobium sp. | reverse complement strand
ATCCCTGTAATTGAGGATAGTGCTGAAGCTTTAGGGAGCATATACAATGGCAGGAAATGTGGGACTTTTGGTGATTTCTCAATTCTATCCTTTAACGGGAACAAAATAATCACTACCTCGGGAGGAGGCGCGCTGGTTGCGCGAAGTCAGGAGGACAAGCAAAAAGCAGTTTTTCTCGCTACCCAGGCAAGGGACGAGGCCCCGCATTATCAGCACAGCCATATAGGCTACAATTACAGAATGAGCAATATTTGTGCGGGCATTGGTAGAGGCCAGATGGAAGTGCTGGATAACCATATCTCCAAAAGAAGAGCCATGCACGCCTTCTATAAAGAACTGCTGAAGGATATACCAGAGGTCAAAATCTTTAGTGAACCTAAAAATTCCTACTTTTGTAATCACTGGCTTACTGTAATTCAGGTAAATGAATCAGAAGCCAAGGATTTTACTTCTGAAGGGCTAAGGCTGCATCTGGAGAAGGAAAATATTGAAAGCAGACCTCTTTGGAAACCCATGCACATGCAGCCGGTTTTTAAAGACGCCCCCTATTATGGAGGACAGGTAGCTTCAGAGGCCTTTAAAAATGGTCTTTGTCTGCCATCAGGCTCCAATTTAGGAGAGGAGGAAAGGCAGAGAATAGCTACTTCCATAAGGGGCTATTTTCAAAAAGGTTTGTTATGAACTATAATTTCGAAAGTTAATGGGTAAGAAATTACGGGATGCCGTCCAACAGATTCTTTCTCAGGAAAACGGGCTGGACATCAGAAATATAAAATACCTGCCCCGCTGGGCTATTCTTGGGATTGATATTTCCATCATCTGTCTTGCCAGTTTTCTGACAATCCTTGCCCTTAAGGATCTGGAGGTGTCGTTCTATGAATTGCTCACCCCCGCTCAGGGGATGTCCATGGCAGTGGCGGTGAATATAATCTTCTTTTTCGTATACCGTACTTATGCGGGGCTGATAAGACATTCCTCTTATATAGATGCCCTGAAATTGTTATTGGCCTGCTTTAGCACCCTGATCACGTTGTTGTTCATTAATTACGTCACTTTTGCTGTTATAGGGGAAAAAATTTATCTGGTCGTCAGTTTGATCTTTTATTTTCTCTTTTCTTTCTCGATGCTTTTTCTGCTTCGCCTGAGCGTGAAGCAGATCTATGAATACTTCAAGACCGCACAGAAGAATGAAAAGCTGCAGAAGGTGGTCATATTTGGGGCTGATGAGAATGCAATTTCGGTTGCAGGAGCACTTGAGATAGAGCATCCTAAGAGATTTAATATCAAGGGGTTTATAACTAACGATAATTCCAGAAGGAAAATACGTATCCTGGATAAGCCCGTTATCTACAACGGCTTGAAAATGAGTGACGAGGTCAAGGCTTTGGGAGCTACGGGAATCATTCTTTCTGAACATACGCTGACTGCCGAAGAGAAATTTTCAGTGGTTGAGGATTGTTTGGAAAATGACATTCAGGTATACAATGCGCCTATAGTTTCCAATTACGAAAATGAGAAGCTGGTTTCGCATAACGTGAAAACCCTTCAGATTGAAGATCTTCTGGACAGGGAGCCAATACTTCTGAATAAAGAGAATAAGAGGCAGCAGCTTACAGGTAAGACTATTTTGGTAACCGGAGGTGCAGGATCTATTGGAGGGGAAATTGTGAGGCAGGTCGCGGAATACGGACCAAAGCTGTTGATTATCCTGGATCAGGCGGAAACTCCGCTCCACAATATGCAACTTGAAATCCAGGCTAAGTTCCCCAATCTGAACTTCAGGTGCATCATTTGTGATGTAGGGAACAGGAAACGCTTAAATTTGTTATTGAAACGGAACTCTGTAGATGTTATTTATCATGCAGCTGCATATAAGCATGTTCCCCTGATGGAGGAAAATCCTCATGAAGCAGTCTTCGTAAATATTTCTGGAACTAAAAACCTGGCGGACCTGGCAGTAAAATATAACGTGGGTCATTTCGTTATGGTTTCTACAGACAAAGCGGTTAATCCCAGCAGCGTAATGGGGGCCTCAAAACGTGCCGCAGAAAAATATGTGCAGTCCCTCTTCCACTATATGGCGGGAGAAAATGAAAATACCACTAAGTTCATTACCACAAGATTCGGAAATGTCCTGGGAAGTAATGGTTCTGTAGTTCCCCTTTTCAGAAAACAAATTGACAAAGGAGGCCCGGTCACCATAACACATCCTGATATAATCCGGTATTTCATGACCATTCCCGAGGCGTGTCAGCTTGTTTTGGAGGCGGGTGCCATGGGACGGGGAGGGGAGATCTATATATTTGATATGGGAGAACCTGTTAAGATCATGGATCTCGCAATCAAAATGATAAAGCTGGCAGGATATACCCCGAATAAACATATTGATATTAAAATCACCGGATTGAGGCCGGGAGAAAAGCTGTATGAGGAACTGCTGAGTGATAACTGTAAAACCCTGCCTACTCATCACAAGAAGATTATGATCGCACAGGGTGAAGTTGGCGATTATGTAGAAATAAACGAATCAGTTGAAAAAATAATAAAATCAGCCACAAAACTTAAGAGTCACAAGGTGGTAGCGAAACTTAAAATTCTTATTCCGGAATTCAAAAGCAATAACTCCTCCTTTGAGAAACTGGATCAGAAGCCACCAATCCCTTTGCATCCCAATCCCCCGGTAGTCCTAAAAAAATAATCTAAATTTGCTACAGGATTTCTTAAACAGAAATATGAAAAAATTTATTCTCCCTCTTTTACTGATACTTTTCTTAGCCAGCTGTTCCACTAAAAAAGAAATTTTACTCTTCCAGGATATCGAAAAAATAGAAAATTTCGAAGCTATTGAGCACTTTGAACCCAAAATTGAAGTGAATGATGTGTTGCGGATAAATGTTTCGTCCCTGAATGATGAAGTGGTGGAACCATTTCAAATGGACATGAACAATCAGGGCCAGAATGGAGGAGGCGGAGGGGATAATGCAATTCTAAATGGGTATTTGGTGGATGCTGATGGGAATATACAATTTCCCGTTCTTGGAGAAACTGAGGTTGTGGGTATGACCAGAGGAGAACTTGAAGAACAGCTTACAGCGGAATTAAGGGAATATGTAACTGACGCCGTCGTCCAGGTGCGAATTGTCAATTTTAAAGTAACCGTGATGGGAGAAGTGGGCAGCAGGGGAGTTATTCAAATTCCCGATGAAAGAGTAAGTATGCCAGATCTCATTGCTATGGCTGGAGGAATCACCTATAATGGGAAAAGGAACAATATACTCGTAATAAGAGACGATAACGGAAAGAAAACCTATGGGTATGTGGATCTCACCAGTGCCGAAATTTTCCAAAATCCATTCTATTACCTGAAACAAAACGATATAGTTTACGTCGAACCAACTTACCGCCAGGTGAAATCTGCCGGCTTTATTACCAATTACACCGGCTTTTTCTCACTGATCACTTCAATAGCTGGCCTAATTTTCATTTTTACCAGATAATTCATGGAAGAACTGCAGGAATTTTCAGAAAAGGAGGAATCCAATTTCGATTTAAAGGCAGAAATATATAAATATCTCTCTCATTGGAAATGGCTTGTTTTCGGTAGTTTACTTGGGCTGGCCTTGGCATATCTCTATAATAGATATACTATTCCTGTGTTTGAGTCTGAGGCGACTATGATGATTCTTTCCGATGATCCAGGGATAGCCAGTGCCCTGCCTTCCGGAGCTTCGATTTTAACCTTTGACAATTCAACCCTTGACAATCAAATCGTGACTCTGAGGTCAAAGCAATTGGTCGAAACCGTCATTGATGAATTGAACCTGAACATCACTTATTTCAATGAAGGAAATGTAATTGCAGTAGAGGCATATAAAAACAGTTCCGTGGTGATAGATATACTTACCCCGGATTCGCTCGTTCACGAGATGGACAAAAGTTTTTTCATTACCCCATTATCAAAAAACAAATTTGTTCTTACTGAAGAGGGAACTGATTTTTCCCAGACTTATCAGTTTGGAGAAGTGGTAAGTCGGGAGGGTCTGGATTTCTCTATTCTTCCCAGGGGAGGTGAACTTGGAGATACTAATGTGACTAATATTAGGATAACTCCCCTAAGAGAGGTGGCAAACCATTACATTTCAAACATGGTAATCACTCCCAAAGGGAGCGCAAAAGACATACTTTCCCTAGCTATTACCGGGGAGGAAAAAGAGAAATCGGAGGATTTTCTAGATGCATTAATGCGCCACTTCAATTTGGATGGAATGGCTGATAAACGGCAGGTCGCCGAGAGTACTGCAAAGTTCATTCAAAGACGGTTGGAATTGATTTCTGAGGAGCTTGATTCGGTTGAGGGAGGAATTGCCGACTTTAAGCGGGAAAATCAACTCATGGACGTCTCTAGCAGCGCTGGGGAATTTATGGCTAAGTCCTCTATGGCTGAGCAGGAGATTTTTAGGATTGAGACGCAGAAATTAGTTATTAATTCTATCAAGGAGGTACTAACATCTGCAGAACCATATACACTGCTCCCAGCTGGTCTGGGAATTGAAGATGCCGGAATTTCAAGTCTTATTGGCACCTATAATACCCTGGTTTTGGAAAGAGATGCAAGTCTGACATCCGCCACAGAAAAGAACCCGGTGGTGGAAGCTCTGACCCAGCAACTTAATTCGTTAAGGAGAAATCTTCTAGATAATATAGCAAGTACTCTTAAGTCACTGGACATTGAACTTAGGGAATTAAATCAACTGGAGCAATATGCGGAAGGTCAGTTCAGTACTTTCCCAGGATTGGAAAAAGGTATTAGAAGTATTGAGCGGCAGCAGGAAATAAAAGAACAATTATACCTTTTCCTGTTACAGAGGCGGGAGGAATCCGCAATTTCATTTGCCGCGACCTCTCCGGTAGCAAAGGTTATTGATCCGGCGTATTCAGGAAATAACCCGGTTGATCCAAAACCCTGGCTGATCCTGGTTGGAGGTTTTGTAGTCGGATTGCTTATCCCTCTCCTGGTAATTTTTGT
>CAMPJY010000169.1 GCA_946887025.1 uncultured Salinimicrobium sp. | reverse complement strand
GATAAAATTATTCCTATCATAAATATGGTGTAGGTAATCCTCAGTAACCTGTATTTCTTATTGAGGACGATTCCTAAATAGTAAAGATCTTTGGTAAGGGAGTCATAGACGTAGCTCTGGTCTTTGATAATCTCCTGCATGGCCCATTCAAACTGATCATAGGGCATTTGGTGGAAATTCCCGAAAAACAGCACATTCACCTCTTTATTCTTTACCTGTTCCCTTGTAAATTCCCCGGTGGTTACATTGGGACGGGTGGAGAGGATCGATCCGACAATGGATGCAACGCTGAACAACACCAGGATCAGGGTAGGGATCATTATCTGCTTATTTCCGGGAGTATTAAGGTCGGGGATAAGATTTGCTATTGCCAGGGAAATAATAATCGCATTCACCGAAAGAAGGATATTGGCTTTGGTATCAGCTATGTCACTCAATTTGAGATGATTTCTCATTGTGACCCGATAGAGGGTCTGGATTCCCCGCTCAGGACTGTCATTTTTGTACTTGGCCTTGACCTTAGCTTTTACTTCTTCCTTTTTCAGCTTGGTTTTATAGCTTTTATCCTTTTTAAGAAGTTCCAAAAGGTTTTCATCCTTCTTCTTTTGCCAGTTTTTAATGGCGTAGGGGGTATAAAAGCGATGCAGTTGGGTAAAAAGTTTAATATTCTCCTGGATCCATTCCTGGGTAGAGTAATTTCTGATCTTGAGTAACTTCAGTTCCTGACGGAGAAATTCGCTTGTTTCATCAAAATAGCCTTTTGCCAGATGTGAGGTGTCCGCGTCTTTAATTATTTTCTCAAGAATATCTTCAGGTTCCGCAGCATTAAATTTGGTAGCCAGAATACAGCGGCTGACGTCGTTAATGAGTTGTTCATCCGCATTCTCTTTTTTAAGGAATTCCCGGGCTATTTTTTCACTTTCTTCCTCATGACCATTAAAAATTACGGTGTAACCGGTGTCGTGAAACCAGGCTGCCAGCAGGAGTGCTTCCTCTTGTTTAACATCAATTTCAGAATTTTCAATTAATTCCTTTGTACTTTTAACTACCCTCTGTGAGTGCCGGTAATTATGGTACAGAAAGGTATTTGGAAGTTTTTGCTCGAATAAATTAAGGACAAATTGGTCCGCTTTCTCAACAAGGGTTGTCATGTATAATCAGAGTTGGTCATCTACCAAATTACAAAAAATTAGGTCCTATAGAATTCTATGGAAAAAAATAACATATTTCTAACATTGCTGGTTTTGTTACTGATCTACGGATGTGCCACTTCCCATCCTAAATATGCCGAAGGCGAGCCAACAGAGAATTTCGGCTATCCCTCTCATAAAAAAGTTGAAAAATCATTTTACCTTCTGGGAGATGGAGGTTATTCCCAGCCCGGGGGAACTTCTGAAGGGCTGCTGGCATTTAAAACTTTTCTCGATTCAGTCAAACAGATCGGTAATTACACCATTTTTCTTGGAGATAATATCTATCCTGACGGGATGGTAGCGGAGGGGCATCCCAGAAGGGAAAGTGCTGAGTACAGGCTGGATTCCCAGATTGATGTTATGGAAGATTATGATGGGAATGTTATTTTCATTCCCGGGAATCATGACTGGTATAATGAAGGGATTGCGGGATTAAAGAGGGAAGAGGATTATCTTCAGGAAAAGCTGGAGCGGGATGATATTTATTACCCCGAGGCAGGATGTGCCTTGAAAAGTATAGAGATCACGGAAAATATTCAGCTGATAATTCTTGATTCCCAATGGTACCTCACCAATTGGGACAACCATCCGACAGTAAATGATGATTGTGAAATAAAGACCCGGGAAGCAATGTTTCTGGAGATTGATAGTGAGCTGAAAAAGAACCAGAATAAAACCGTAGTATTTGCATTGCATCATCCCTTATATACGAATGGAGTTCACGGGGGACAATACAATTTTGACCAGCATGTGTATCCTTCTCAGAAAAAGATCCCATTGCCATTATTAGGGTCTCTTGTAATGCTGGTACGAACGACCGGAGGGATTTCCATCCAGGACACCCAGAATGAGCGATATAAATCGCTGGTAAGACGTCTGGAAACTATTTCGAAGAGCTGGGGGAATGTTATTTTTGTTTCAGGGCATGAGCATTCCATTCAGTATATCGAAAAGGATCACATTAAGCAGATCGTTTCGGGTTCCGGTTCAAAAGCAAATTATGCAGGTTTAAGTAATACGGGCCTGTTTGCCTATTCCGATCAGGGTTTTGCCGCCCTTGATATTTTTGAGGATGGCTCGTCCTGGGTCAGTTTTTACGGCAGTGTGGACAATAAACCCAAGTTAATGTATCAAAAGGAAGTTTTCCCGAAACCTGAACCTGTCAATACTGATACAATTCCGGAATCATTCCCACAACTAATGACTGCTTCAATTTATGAACCTGAAGAAACTGAAAAGGGAGCAGTGTACGAAAGTGTTTGGGGGGACAGATATCGGAATCTGTATAGTACCAATATCACAGTGCCTGTAGTGGAACTGGATACACTTTTCGGCGGCCTTGAAGTAATAAGGGCCGGGGGAGGGCATCAGACGCGGTCTCTGCGGTTAAAAGATTCTTTGGGAAGGGATTACAATATGAGGGCCCTGGAAAAAAGTGCCGTTCAATTTCTGCAAACGGTGGCTTATCAGGATACGCCAATACAATCGGACCTGGAAAATACTGTGGCTGAAGAAATCATCAGGGATTTTTATACTTCCTCCCATCCGTATGGTTTTATGGCTATCCCGCGATTGTCAGAGGCAGTGAATCTTTTTCATACCAATCCGAAGCTTTACTATGTTCCAAAGCAGGAAGCCCTTGGGGCTTATAATACGGAATATGGGGATGAGCTTTATATGATCGTGGAGAGGCCGGAGGAGAATTGGATGGATTACGAATCATTCGGAAAACCCAATCACGATATAGAAAGTACCGCAGGAGTATTTGAAAGGCTTCGCCGGGATGAAAAATATATTCTGGACGAATCCTTGTATATAAGGGCCAGGATCTTTGATATGCTGGTGGGGGACTGGGATAGGCACCAGGATCAGTGGCGATGGTCAGAGTTTGAAAATGAAGAGGGGATACATATTTTTAAACCCATTCCCCGTGACAGGGATCAGGTATTCTCGAATTATGATGGCGCTTTTATGTCTACCCTGAGAGGTTTAACCGGAATTGCCAACCAGTTTAGTCAATATGAGGCTGATCTGAAGGATGTAAAATGGTTCAACCAAGCTGCAGTAGGGCTGGACAGGGGACTAATACAAAACGAGGGACGGGAGGAATGGCTTGAACAGGCAGAGTACATACAGACTCATATCACCGATGAGGTTATTGAGGAGGCGTTCGCTGCTCTTCCTCCGGAAACCAGGGGGGAAGCCACTGAAAGGATCAAAGCCGCACTGAAAGGAAGAAGGGATAATTTAATCGATATCACCAAGAGGTATTACGAGTATCTGGCCAAGACCGCTATCGTAACGGGAACGGATAAGGATGACTATATTGAGGTGGAACGCCTGCCTGGGGGGGAAACCCGGATCAGCGTTCACAGAATAAAAGATGGAGAGAAAGCTGATGTTGTAAATAACAGAGTATACGATCCGGAATATACCAAGGAGATATGGCTATATGGACTGGATGATGAGGATATTTTCGAAGTCTATGGAGACAGTGAGAAAGAAATTAAATTACTTGTTATTGGGGGTCAGGATCATGACATTTTCAGAATAGACAATGGAAATAACATTAAAGTTTTCGATTACGAATCCATGCCGAATACGATAGAGAGAAATAATGGGGCGGAAATAAATTTTACGGATGATTATGAGGTTAACGTTTTTGACAAGGATAAAAAGGTTTTTACTTCCAACGTCATTGTTCCTGCATTTGGATATAATCCGGATGATGGGGTCAGAATTGGCATCAAGGATGTTTATACGGTTAACGGTTTCCGCAGGAATCCTTTTACCACGCAACACCGCTTTATGGGCGGGTACTATTTTGCAACCCAGGGATTTGATATTACCTACGAAGGTGAATTTGCCAGTGTCTGGAAGAATTTTAATCTGGCAATAGGCGCGAAATTCACGAGTCCTAACTACACCCAGAACTTTTTCGGCTTTGGAAATGAAACTGCCAATCCAGAAGATGAGCTGACGAAAGATTACAACAGGATAAAGATCAGCAGCCTGGGGGCCGAGATCGGGTTTGTCAGGAAGAGCCCTTTTGGTTCCTTCTTTAAGTACATGCTGAATTTTGAGGGAATAAAGGTAGAATCTACGGACGACCGGTTCCTGGCAGAAGAGTTTACTCTGGATCCTGAGAATTTTGAAAGAAAGTATTTCGCTGGGGCAGAGGGTATTTACAGATATGAGAGTTACGACTATGTACTTAACCCTACCAATGGGATGAAATTTGAACTAGTTGTAGGAGGTAAACTCAATACTGGTGATACAGAACGGTTTTATGGGTATATAAATCCATATTGGGGGTTTTATAATGCTGTCACCCGAAACAGGAAACTGGTGCTTCATACCAGAGCCCAGGCGGAAATTAATTTGGGGAATGACTTTGAGTTTTATCAGGCAGCCACCCTGGGAGGTGAAAATGGTCTTCGTGGATATAGAACGGAGCGGTTTACCGGGAAAAAATCTTTTGCTGTAGGAACAGATTTGAGATACAGTTTCGATCAGTTTCACACCGATTTTCTGCCCTTCCAGATCGGAGTTTTTGCGGGATACGATATTGGGAGAGTCTGGGTGGAAGATGGAAGGAGTAAAGTCTGGCATGATGACTATGGAGGGGGATTCTGGGTGAACAGCGCAGAAGCCATTAATGGTACCTTCAGCCTTTTCCAAGGGGAGGATGGGTTGAGATTTTCCTTTGGATTTGGTTTCAGCTTTTAAAGCTATTTTTCCTTTTAATAATTTTCTTCTGGTAGCGTAATCTATTTCTGCTGGGCGAAATCTCCAGATTTCGGCCTTTCGGGTGGCAATCACCAGATTGCTGTCTCATTCACGGCAG
>CAMPJY010000168.1 GCA_946887025.1 uncultured Salinimicrobium sp. | reverse complement strand
AAAGCCTGTCACCTTTCAGAAAGGGACTGCTCCATCCAGCGCCGACACCAGAAACTGACAGAAGAAACCCCTTCCCCTTTCATGACCGACAAACTTCGGGAACAAATGGGGAATGCCGCTGTGAAGGCTGCGGAATATATAAAATACGAAGGTGCGGGAACCGTGGAATTCCTCGTGGACAAACACCGGAACTTCTATTTCATGGAAATGAACACCCGAATCCAGGTGGAGCACCCTATCACCGAGCAGGTGATAGATTATGACCTGATCAGGGAACAGATCCTGGTAGCTGCAGGGATTCCGATCTCGGGAAAGAATTACTTCCCACAGCTGCACTCCATTGAATGCCGTATAAACGCGGAAGATCCATATAACGACTTCCGACCTTCTCCGGGAAAGATCACCAATCTGCATGCTCCTGGAGGCCACGGAGTGCGAATCGACACCCATGTTTACAGTGGATATTCCATTCCGCCTAACTACGACTCCATGATCGCGAAGCTGATAACCACCGCTCAGACCAGGGAAGAGGCTATCAACAAGATGAAGCGGGCTTTGGACGAGTTTGTTATCGAAGGTGTGAAAACCACTATCCCCTTCCACCGTCAGCTGATGGAGGAGCCGGATTATGTGGCAGGAAACTACACCACGAAATTCATGGAATCATTTAAAATGAAACCCATAGAAGAATAATTGTGGAATAATAGTAAGAGCCCCGGATCCGGGGCTTTTTTTTACCCCATTCTTTTCTTCCAGATCCATGTTATGGTTCAACCATTTTAAAAACCCAATTAAAAATCTCAAGGCTAATTCTGTACCAGCCTCACAACAAATTAGAGCTAAATAAAGAGCATATAATAGCTAATAAAGAGGTAAATTAGGGTACAACCCTAATTTAACCCTAATATGACTCTTATTTAACCCTTATTTGACCCTTATTTGATTGGAGGAAGGTACGGGATTCCATCTGATTTGTAACATAATCCGGTGGCCGGGTACTAATAGTCTAAGAAAACAAAAATGACCATGAACAACAGACCTAAGGCCATCGCGATCAGTATCGATTCCAAAGACCTTAAAAGCAGAAAATTCCTTGTGAAATTTATTGGCATCCTCTTCGGACTTGGACTGCTGCTTTTCACAGCCGGATACTTTGCCGGAAAGTTATTATATCAGTACACCCATTAATATTGCCCAGTGAAAAAGGAGCGCATCTATTTTCTGATCCTTTTCCTGTTAGGAGGAATTACGATCTTCTTCATTGACCGGGAGCCCTATTCGAGTATTGCAGGATTTCTTGCGGGGCTTGGGCTTGCAGGGATTTTTTTTGGGCCAAGGATTATCGAGAAGATCAGAAGGTAATCGACATTATCTAATTGGGCTAAAGCCCAGATAATAGGGGATAATCTTCCTCCGGCAAATCACAACTCATTTACCTTAAAAAGGGTTTTGCATTTGCCCTGATCCCTGAATAAATAATGCCTCCGGTTAAAGAAGGAGGCATTTTATTTTCACTGAAAAGATAATTTTGAATTACTCGGGCTTTTAAGCCCGGGATTTAGGTTTAAATGTATATCGGGCTTTAGCCCAATTTTGAATTTTATTTCCTATTCATGAACAATTCGCTCTCGGTCAGCTGGATCAGCTTTTCGTCCTCCTGCCCCAGGATTCTCTTGGTGCGCAGATAGCGGTTGTAGTTGTACTCATCAAACTCCGGATCGTTCTTGTCGAAGGTGCTGATGTGAACATCGCCCATGGAATGGATGAACTTGTTATCGCCAATCCACATTCCCACGTGGATCACGCGTTCAGGACTGGTTTCGGTGGCCTTTCTTCCAAAGAAAAGCAGGTCCCCCGGTTTCAGGTTTTCAAAGTCCCTGGTGGAATCCACCTCCACCCCTGCATGAATCTGCTGAGATGCATCGCGGGGAAGGATAATCCCGTTGAGGAAAAAGATGGTCTTGGTGTAGCCGCTGCAGTCGACCCCTTTAGCCGAGGTGCCGCCCCAAAGATATGGGAGCCCCATCAGGTTCTTGGAAGTTTTCACAAGACTTTCCCCCGTCTGTTCGAGCGAAGCCAGCCAGTTCTCGTAAAGAAGTGCTTTATCCTGCTCTATAAAGGCGATTTTTCCGTCAGGATACTTCACCTTATAAAATCCGTTTTCCTCGCCCAGAAGCTCTAAAATGTTGCCTGCAACAAGGTCAGAGACCTCCTGAGAATCTGTATTGGGTTCAGTATAGGAAAATCCGAAGGTATCGAGATAGATGATCTTCTCGGCTCCTCTCCAGTTTTCCAGCTCTTCGGGAGTGATGGGAGTCACTCCGCCATAATCGGTCCAGGCCAGGTAACCTTCGGGAGTCTGGATATAATACCAGCTGCCATCCTTTTTCAGCACCTTCACCGGAGTTCCAAGTATTGCCTGGGTAACCAGTTCAGCGGAATGAGAGGGTTCTGAACGTAAGTTGGCTACGGAAATCTTTATCACCCCCTCAGTTCGGCCTTCCAAATCGGCTGATGGCAACAACTGAATACTATCGATATAGGTGATCTCCTGCTGCTGCAGTTTTTCTTTGAGTTCCTTCACAGCCTCCGGCAGGTTAGATTCTCCTTTCAGGACCACCTGGTTTTCCCTTTCAAAAGCCTCAATATCGAAAAGAGCAACCCTTTTGTCAGGGGCATATTCCGTTTTCACTTCCTTTACCAGCAGGTCAGCCTGGCTGGGTGTTTCGGAAACAACTCCTTCCTGTACAGCCCCTGATTTACAGGCGCCGAAGAAGCATATTATAATTAATGCCAGGATTCCGGTTCTCACGTATGATTTCATTTTATTCATGCTTTAATTCGTCTTTAAAAATAGTCAATTCTGCCCCGGTACCGTTGGTCTCAGGAAAAATGGTCTTTCCGTCCCGTACCTTCACCCCGTTGGCAATGTCGTTGGTTATGAGCATCTCCCCATCCATATCGACATAATCCAGCATTGGAAGCAGCTGCCCGATGGCCGAAAGCCCAATAGTGGATTCTGTCATACAGCCAACCATTACCTGTAAGCCCAGGCTTCGTGCCTCTGCTATCATCCTGCGGGCTGGGGTCAGGCCGCCGCATTTGGTGAGTTTGACATTTACTCCGTGAAAATAAGGGGCGCATTTAGCGACATCACTTTCGTGGATACAACTCTCATCCGCTATCACGGGCAGAACCGAATGTTTATATACCTCCGTCATCCCGTCTGTATCAGAAGCAGGAAGCGGCTGTTCTATGAATTCCACCTGCAGCTCCTTCAGGGCTTTTGAATTCTCGATGGTCTGTTCCGCAGTCCAGGCACCATTGGCATCTACCCTGAAGATGGCGTCGGAATGCTTCCGCAGTTCCCTTACGATCTGTACATCGTCCTCGGTGCCGAGTTTGATCTTGTACAGGGGCCATGGAAAAGCCTGCATTTTCTGTACCATTCTTTCCACGGAATCGATTCCGATGGTGTAATTGGACAGGGGAAGGTCCTTTAAATCCAATCCCCAAAGCTTGTACAGGGGCAACCCCAGTCTCTTTCCGTGAAGATCGTTCATGGCGATGTCGAGGGCACACTGGGCAAATGAATTTTTGCCGAAATGCGGATTCAGGATTTCCCAGAGCTCCTCGGGCGTCTTTTCGATATTTGCAGAAATCAGGGGCTCCAGCTGTTTTATGGTCCTGCTCATCCCTTCCACCGTCACTCCATAATAGGACGTGGCGGCGGCCTCCCCGTAGCCGGTGAAACCGCCATGAGAAAGCGCCACGATCAGGGTTTCCTGGGAATCCCTGGCGGTATGGCTTATCCGGAAGGTGTCCTTCAGTTTAAGCTCGTATTTGTAGGTTTTCAGTTCCATATTCTTGTATTGTAATTTATTCAATTACATCTCCAAAATAGGCCATCATAAATATGGCGCCCGCTGTTCCATCCATGGTGGGTTCGTTGGTGGAGTAATCACCAAAATCGTCGTGGTAAACCACGTGTTCCGTCTGAAATTTCTCGAATTCATCGGGTTCTGCCAGATGCAGTCCTTTGAGACTGTTGTAAACTGATGCGTACACGGGCCCGTCAACAAGACCTCCGGGTACCTCTTTTTGAGTGAGGTACCAGACGCTGGTGTGGACATCTTCGGGATACTCACCCTCCCGCGGGATGTTCATGAACATGGAGGTGCCCCAGGGGTTCTTGCCCAGAAGCCAGTCCCTCTGTGCCAGCATAAAGTCGTGGAACTGCAGGTCCCCTGTCATTTCTTCATAAAGAAGAATTTGCGTGATAAGGGCGGTGGAAAGGTTGTTGGAGCACCAGATGAAGGGGACACCAATACTGAAGGCGTTCTTTTTTCCGCGTGCAACTGTCTGCTCTATTCCCTCGCGATAATACTGAGCCAGCTGCTTTTTGGTAGCCTCATCGGCATGTTCGTAAAGAACGTAATGACCTACATTCACGAAGGGATAGTACCTGTAGTGTTCCGCATCTTCCTTATCCATCCAGGAGACTGTCCCAGCCAGTTTGGCGTAAAGCTTCGCATCCTCCAGATACTTCTCGTCCCTTGTATTGGTGTAGAGTTCCGCAGCGCCCCATTCCATGTCGTCTGCCCAGGTATCTTCGTTATACCGATAGGGGGCGCCGTAGGAATTTCCCTGTTGAAAACCTTCCTGAGCTTTGCCCATTTCGTAAAGTTCTAAGGCAGCCTTTTCACATTTTTCAGCAAAAACAGAATCGTTTAGTTCCTCTCTCCAGATTCTGGCAGCAATTGCCATGGCAGCGGCGGAACGGCCTGCCAGATTGGCTATTCCGGTGGCCTGGCTTTTATATTCCCTCAGCCCCTGAGGCTTTCCGGTGGCGAAGTAGGCAACCCTGTAGCTGTCGGGGCCCCAGCCGTAGTCGGAGGAATCCTGGTCGGGCCATTTCATTCCCAGATGGTCCCTGTCATCAGCCACCTGATGGAAAAGCTGATCAGGGGCAGCATGCATTTTATGGATCCAGTCCAGCCCCCATTTGGCTTCATCCAGGACATCCGCTATTCCGTTGGGACCAGGCTGACCCAGCGCATTAACCTTGTCAGCAAATTTATCCGGCTGCATTTCGTAAGCCTTCAGCATCCGGGCGGTG
>CAMPJY010000167.1 GCA_946887025.1 uncultured Salinimicrobium sp. | reverse complement strand
CTTGTTAAAAGCTAACGGCATAATGGCTTTTTCTGCGAAAATAGTCATATTTTTAACTGATTCAACAAATAAAGAAACCTGCGCCGCAAAGGCCAAATATTTAAAAATGGAGCAACAAAAAAATAAAATTCAGGACCAGATAGAAAAAACCCTGCTGGCCGACCGGAAGATCTTTCTGTGGGGCCAGATCGATGATAAAACTGCCAGACATGTTGTGGAAAGACTGCTTTTCCTTGACAGTCAGAATCATGAAGAGATCCAGCTTTATTTAAGCAGTCCGGGAGGTTATGTCACTGCCGGTTTTGCAATTTACGACACCATGCAGGCCCTCAACAGTCCGGTGTCCACCATCTGTTCGGGAATTTCGGCTTCCATGGCGGCCATCCTGCTTTCTGCGGGAGCCAAGGGTCGCCGATTCATTCAGCCGCACGCTAACGTCATGATACATCAGCCCAGCGGAGGAGCCCAGGGCCAGGCCTCCAATATCGAGATCCAGGCCACCGAGATCCTCAGGATCCGTGACCTGAGCGCCCGAATTCTCGCCGAAAATTGTAATCAGGACTACAATCGTATCCTCAAGGATTTCAACAGGGATTACTGGATGCATGCCGAAGAATCGGTGGAATATGGAATTGTCGACGGAATCCTGGGAAAATAAGATATGGATTATAAAATTGAACAGAAGGAATCCGGAGGAAAGGGAATGTTCTTTGTTGAGGAGGACGGCTCGATTGTGGGACATCTCCTATACAGCATGCAGGAGGATGGAATCATGAGCCTGGATCACACAGAGGTGGATCCAAAAATGAGCGGAAAAGGACTTGCAAGTAAGCTGGTGAAGCATTCGGTGGATTTTGCCAGGGAAAAGAATTATAAGATCCACCCCCGGTGTACCTACGCTGCCAAGCAGTTTGAGCGGCACGGGGAATATAAAGAGGTACAGGTAAACCAGGAGTAATTTGGGAACATCTGAATTAAGTATAAGGGAAATTTCCCCTGAAGCCACCTACCCCATCCGCCAGCAGATCCTGCGCCCCGGAAGGCCCATTGAGGAAGTCCGGTTTGAGGGGGACACCGAAAACTCAACAGTACATCTTGGAGCCTTTTCCGGGGAAGAACTCGTCGGGATCGCCAGCTTCGTTAAAAACAGCCACAAGGAGTTCAGGATTCCTGAGCAGTATCAGTTAAGAGGTATGGCCGTCCTTCCCGAGGCCCGGAACATGCAGGTGGGACAAAAACTGTTGCTCGCCGGGGAGACTTTGCTGAAGGACCAGAGAAACATCGGCTTTTTGTGGTGCAATGCCAGGGAAACGGCGGTGGAATTCTACAGGAAAAACAACTATAAAACCTATGGGGAGTATTTCGAGATCCCCAACGTTTGCACCCATATCGTCATGTATAAACACCTCTGATCTTCCTGCCCGTTTTTTATTCAAGACCCAAATCTGAAAATAAAAACCCAATGAAAAAGATACCTATAGCAGCAGAAAAGTTTTTAGTAGCACTTATCCTTACCCTCACTTTGGTGGGCTGTAAAAATAATAATAAGGATTCCGATGCCCTGTTTTCCGGTGAAGATGATTTTGTGGAAATTACCGCAGCGGAATTAGAGGACGGCTGGGCTTCCATTCCCGCAGAATCCCTCGAATTTTCAAAGGAAATAGAGGCATTTTATAAATCCGCTTCCTATGCCCCAATCTGGAACGAGGAGGAGAGGCGTGCCGCGTTTTCAGAGGAATTAGAAAAGGCGGATGAGGAAGGTCTTGCTCCTGAAGATTATTACACGCCCAGACTGGAGAAGCTGATAAATGCTTCAGGAGAATTAACTGAAACAGATCGGCTTGCCCGGGAGGTTTTGTTAACAGATTCTTTCCTGAAGTACGTGCATGACCTTTTTTACGGGAAGGTAAATCCCAAAGACCTTTATTCTCTTTGGGGGTTGAAAAGGCAGGATCTCGATCTGCCGGGGATCCTGAAAGAAGCCGTACAAGGGGAAGGTATTGCTGCCGCCATACAATCCGTAAAGCCACAACATCCGGTTTACGAAGGCTTAAAAAAATCCCTTCAGGAATATAAGACATTAAAAGAAAAAGATAGCGCTGTCACTAAAATTACTGAAGGGGAAGCCATAAAACCAGGCGACCGCGACTCACGCACTCCCTCCCTGGCCAAAAGGCTACAGGAACTCGGATTGGTACGGCTGGATTCCCTCGAAAATGACAGTGTTTATAACGAACAACTGGTAGCTGCTGTAAAGCGGTTTCAGAAGGAAAAAGGCCTGCAGCCGGATGGGATTATCGGCAATTCGACCATCAGTGAACTGAATATGGACAATTCCCAGCTGTACAACAAGATCCTGGTTAACCTGGAAAGGTGGCGCTGGTACCCTCGCGACCTTGGGGAACATTATATTTTGGTCAATGTGGCCGACTTTAAGCTTGCCGTAGTGAAAGATGGGGATACGGTGCGAACCCATAATGTTATTGCAGGTTCAAAGCAGCGACAGACACCTGTTTTTACGGATACTTTGGAATACATCGTGATCAACCCGCTCTGGAATATTCCTCCCACCATTCAGGAGGAAGATATAGTTCCCAAGGCCTCCGCCAATCCATCTTATTTATCCAACAACAACATTTCAGTAACGGCTCCGAATGGGGATGTTCTTGATCCCTACAACATTGATTGGTCGAGTCCTGATGTTAAGAATTACAGGTTTTCGCAAAGTGCGGGTCCATCAAACCCCCTGGGAAGGGTGAAGATCATTTACCCGAACAAGTACCTTATTTATCTGCATGATACGCCTTCCAAAGCGCTTTTTAACCGAGCAGACAGAGCAGAAAGCTCTGGTTGCGTACGAGTGGAGAACGCCATTGATCTGGCGGCTTACGTGGTGGAAAATCAGGATGACTGGACCAAGGAACAGATTCAGAAGCAAATCGCCTCAGGGCAAACCAAGCACGTCAAAATAAAAAGGCCCATCCAGGTGCACCATTTTTACTGGACAGCCTGGAAGGGCCTTGATAAAACATATTTTGCTGATGATGTATACGATCTGGATTCAGAGGTATACAAAGCCTTAACAGCGGCTCCTTAAACGGTTGCAGGGTTCAGGTAAGTGGATTTCTTTGCATAGTCCTCATTTGTATGATAAATGAACAATGCAGAGTTTCCTTTGATGGTATTGATGACCTCTTTTGAGATGTTCATAGGAACTGCAGGACAACCAAGACTTCGTCCTAATCTTCCGTTTCTCTCTATGAATTCAGGAGTGGCATAATCTGCTCCGTGAACCACTACATAACGCTGACGCGCATTGCTGTTGAATCCTTCTTCCTGTCCGTCGATGAAAAGGGACAATCCGTTCTTACCGTAATAGGTTTCGGCAGTAACATAGAATCCTAAAGAACTCTGAAAAGAATTTTCAATATTGGAAAATTCAGTAGCCATATCAGTCCCGGTGTTTTTCCCATGAGCAACCAAAGTGTTAAAAAGAACTTTCTGATTGGTCATATCCAGGATCCACATTCTTTTTTCAGTAGAAGGCAGGCTGAAATCCACAATGGTCAGAATTTCATTCTTAATTTTCCCTTCAGCTTTCAGTTTGTTGTACCCGGTGATCCCGTTGGTAAAGGACACCAGCGAAGGCATGGAAGCATTGTTCATGGTGAACGCCTTGTACAGCTGATCGATGCTTTCTTCTCCTTTTTCTTCAGAAGTTGTCACTTCGGAAATAAGGATTTCAGAATCTTTGGAGGGAGTTATTTCAGAGGAATTGGATTCTGCTCTGGAGGTAAATATTAAAGTTATTGTTAAGAAGGTGGCTATTAAGGTTAATTTGTTTCGCATAGTTTTTTGTTAAAGTTAGGTTAAGTACTTTAAATAATGCAAGGATGGTGCCATTCTCCGAAATTAGACCACTAATCCTTTACTTTTCAGGTCTTTAAACAACAGCTGCCTTTTTTTGATAACTGCAAAAATAAATTTTTATTGTAAACATACTTAATTAATAGTTAAGTTTTAAAAAAAATAAGCGGCAGGTCTGACCTAACCTAAAATGGATTTCTCACCACAATTTTTTGTTTCTTATCTTTACAGAAATAAATTTTCATGAATAAAAAAGTCATTTTAATGATCCTGGATGGCTGGGGAATATCCGATGATCCGGAGGTTTCAGCAGTCGCCAAGGCCAATACCCCTTTCATTGATTCTCTATATAAAAAGTATCCAAACGCCCGGCTACGAACAGACGGAATGAACGTGGGGCTGCCTGAGGGGCAGATGGGGAACAGCGAGGTGGGGCATATGAACCTGGGGGCCGGGAGAATAGTTTACCAGGACCTTGCAAAAATAAACCTGGCAGTGGAGAACAAATCCTTGTCCCAGGAGCCCGTACTGGAACAGGCATTTAATTATGCCAAAACCCATAATAAGCCACTTCATTTTATGGGACTTCTCAGTGACGGCGGCGTTCATTCACACATTAATCACCTTAAGGGCTTACTGACCGCTGCCGAGGAATTCGGAGTTCAGCAAAAATATGTACACGCCTTCACCGACGGCCGCGATGTGGATCCTTATTCAGGAAAAGGATTTATAGAGGAAATTGAAGCTCATCTTAAGCAGACAAATGGGAAATTAGCTTCTGTTATTGGAAGATATTATGCCATGGACCGCGATAAACGCTGGGAGAGGGTGCAGCAGGCCTACGATCTTATCGTTCAAGGCAAAGGGGAAAAAGCCAGCTCGGCTCCTGAAGCTGTTCAGAAAAGCTATGATGAAGGCATTACGGATGAATTCATAAAACCGATTGTGCTCACTAATGAGGCCGGGACACCGATCGCTACTTTAAAGGATGATGAGGTAGTGATTTTCTTTAACTTCAGGACTGACAGAGGGCGACAGCTCACCCAGGCCCTGTCGCAGGAAGATTTCCCCGACTACGGAATGAAAAAACTTCCCTTGTACTATGTGACCATGACGCGTTATGATGACACTTTCCAGAATATCAACGTTGTCTATAGAAAAGAAAACCTCCGAGCTACTTTAGGAGAGGTACTCGAGTACCAGGGAAAAACGCAGATCAGAATAGCCGAAACGGAGAAATATCCACACGTTACCTTCTTTTTTTCCGGAGGACGTGAAGAACCCTTTAAAGGTGAAAGCAGGATCATGGTCAATTCCCCAAAAGTTGCCACTTACGATCTGCAGCCCGAAATGAGCGCTTAT
>CAMPJY010000166.1 GCA_946887025.1 uncultured Salinimicrobium sp. | reverse complement strand
CGGGACAATTCAAAAAAAGGAAAATAATAGATAGAAAGCAGCCTTTTCAGACAGCCTCTAAACCTCCCTCTCCATAAGGCTGCTGCCGAATTTTCTAAGGAGCTCCTTCTTTTCCCCGGGGATCTGAAGGGCTTCCAGAACTGCAAAAGCCCTTTCGGTATACTTCACGATCTCCTGCTTGGTGAGTTCAGCGGCTCCGCTGGTTTCAAATAAGGTCTTTACGGCTTCTATTTTTCCCGTGGCGTCCTTGGGGTTGATTGAATAAAGATGTTCCAGTTGCTGGGCTTCCTCCCGCTCAGACATATAAAGCGTGGTCAGGTACAGGAAGGTTTTCTTGTTTTCGATGATATCGCCGCCAACCTGCTTCCCAAAACTGTCAGGATCCCCGAAAGCATCAAGATAATCATCCTGTAATTGGAATGCGATCCCCAATAACCTCCCGAATTCATAAATGGCTTCACGATCCTTGTCTGAAGCCCCGGCCACAATGGCGCCCATCTTTAGGGAAGCTCCCACCAGTACGGCGGTTTTGTATTCGATCATTTTAATATACTGCTCGATACTCACCTCATCCCGGGTTTCAAAATCTATGTCGTATTGCTGTCCCTCGCAAACCTCGATAGCGGTTTTGGAAAACAATTTCGCCAGTTCCCGAAAAGTTTCCCCCGGATATTGCTCAAATAATTGATAAGCGTAGATCAGCATGGCGTCGCCAGAAAGGATCCCGGTATTGATATCCCACAATTCGTGGACAGTTTTCTTGCCCCTCCTTAAGGGCGCAGCATCCATAATATCGTCATGGATAAGCGAGAAATTGTGGAAAGTTTCGATCGCAAGGGCAGCGGGTAGAGCCCTGGTGTGGTCTGCTCCAAATATATCGGCAGCCATCAGAACCAGTACCGGCCTCACTCTTTTCCCGCCAAGGCTCATGATGTATACCATGGGATCGTACAAATTCCTTGGGTCCCTGGTCTTCACTTTTTCTGAAAGAAAATTTTCAAACTCCTCCCGATACCTGTCGACTGCTTGCATAAAAAAATTTTCCGCTAAAATACCAAATAAGCCAGTCATAATAAACTTTCCGAAGCAGGTTTCCAAGGAAGAAAGTCAGGAGAAATCTAAAGCTTCCCCGTTCTCAAAATAAAACTTTGGAAACTATTTCCTTTTTAAAAGTTTCCTTTAGTACCTTTGCATCCTCAAAACCAGCAGAAATGCAGGAGAAGATTTTAAAAAAGGCTGCGGACCTGTTCCTCAATCAGGGGGTTAAGAATGTGACCATGGACGAAATTGCCAGGGAACTCGGCATGTCCAAGAAAACCATCTATGCCTATTTTGAAACCAAAACCCACCTGGTGGAGGCGACGAGCCTCTATATCTTCGACGGGATTGCCAGCGGGATCCAGGAGATAAAAAAAGAAAAGAAGAATCCTATCGAGGAACTGTTCAGCATTCGAAATTTTATTCTTCTCAGCCTTAAAGAAGAAAAGTCGTCCCCAGAGTTTCAGTTAAAAAAGTATTACCCAAAGATCTTCGCCAAACTTCGGGCAAAACAGAAAAGCCTTGTGGAATCTTCAATTCTGGAAAACATAAGAAGAGGGATGAGTGAAGGAATGTATCGTAAGGGATTGAACGAGGATTTTATAGCAAGAATGTATTTCAATGGAATGACAGGCATAAAAGACAGAGTGATTTTCCCGGAAAATATGTTCGGACCCGAAGAACTTACCGAGCTCTTTCTGGAATACCATTTACGTTCCATAGTCACCGGAAAAGGATTGGAAATATTAGAAACCTTCATTAAACACAACATATAAGGGATGAGAAAAATAACAGTTTTTCTATTCGTTCTCCTCAGCGTCAGCGTTTCGGCCCAGGTGCAGGATTCGGTAAAGAGCTATACCCTGAGCCTTGAGGAAGCAATCGTACTGGGACTGGAGAATAATTACTCCTCCAGGCGCTCGCAGAAAGATATAGAAAAGGCACTAAAACAGAAGTGGGAGATTATTTCGCAGGGACTTCCTCAGATAACAGGAAATGTCGATTACCAGAATTACCTGAAGCAGCCTGTGACCCTGATTCCCGCAGAACTTACTGGAGGGGAACCGGGAAGCTTTACCCCGGTCCGATTTGGAACAAAACAAAGCATGAATGCCGCAGCCACCTGGAATCAGCTGATCTTTGACGGCTCTTATATTGTGGGAGTCCAATCGGTGAAGACACTTCTGCAGCTTTCCAAAAATGCGAAGATAAAGACAGACCTGGAAGTCAAAAAAGCCATCATCAATGCCTATGGTAATGTACTCCTGGCCGAGGAGAGCGTGGAGATCCTTAAACAGAACCTGGTGACGGTGAGGAAAAATTTCAGCGATACCCAAAAGATCTATGAGAACGGACTGGCGGAAGAGGAAGATGTGGAGCGCCTGGAAATCACGCTTCTCACCCTGGAGAATAACCTGAACAGAAGCGAGAGGATGAGGGAGATCTCTTATGAAATGCTCAATCTGGCACTCGGTATCCCCAACGAATCAGAAGTTATTCTGACGGAGGACCTGGAGGCGCTGGCCCTGCAATATTATGATCTGGAACTTCTCACCCAGGACATTAAGGTGGAGGAAACCATTGACTACAGGATTGCCTTCAACAATACCGAATACGCCAAGATCCAGGAAAGGCTGGAGAAGGCGAAGGCCCTCCCCACCCTCAGCGGATTCGTGAATTACGGATATCAAGGCTATAATGAAAGCTTCAACTTCTTCAGTAAGGACCAGGAGTATTTTGCACAGTCCATCCTCGGGGTGAGCCTCAACATCCCCATCTTCAGCAGCGGGATGCGCAGCGCCAGGACGGCACAACGCAAAATCGAATACGAGCAGGCCCTCCTGGATCTGGAGCAGACGGAGAGCGAGGTGAAGCTGGAGATCGCTTCCGCGAAAAGTGATTACGAATTCAGTCTTGAAAATTTAGAGACCCAGAAGAGAAGTCTTGCCCTGGCCCAGCGCATAGAGGATAAGAACCAGATAAAATTCTTCGAAGGTCTTGCTACCAGTTTCGAACTCAGCGAAACCCAGACCCAGCTTTACGAGGCGCAGCAAAATTACCTGCAGGCCATGCTGGACGTCATCATTGCCAAGGTGGAACTTGAAAACCTCATCGACACTAACCTCTACGAAAATGAAAACTAAACTCAATTATAGTTCTGAAATGAAAAAGAACCTGATCCTGTTAATGCTCTCCCTTTCCCTGATCTCCTGTGGTAAGGAAGGCGAGTCGGTGGAAGCCGTCATTGAAAGCGGGGACCTTTCTGAAATGAAAGCAAAAAAGGAAGAGCTGAACAAAGAGCAACTGGAACTTAGCCAGCAGATCGACAAACTGACTGATGCCATCAAGGAATTGGATACAGACACCCAATTTACATTGGTCACCACCAGGGTTATAAATGACACCCTTTTCAAGCATTACGCGCAGGTGCAGGGGGATGTGGCAACTGATGAAAATATCATCATTTATGCCGAGACGTCCGGAGTGCTTCAGGATGTACGGGTGTCGGAGGGCCAGAAAGTCAATTGGGGCCAGATCCTTGCCACTATTGATGACGGGGGTCTTTCCAGTGAACTGGCGCGTCTGGAAACGCAGGCAGCCCTCGCAAAGACTACTTTCGAACGCCAGGAACGCCTCTGGGAGCAGAAGATAGGCTCCGAAATCCAGTACCTGCAGGCGAAATCCAATTATGAGGCCCTGCAGAATTCAGTGGCGCAGATGAAATCTCAACTGGAAAGGAGCATCGTAAGAGCCCCTTTCAGCGGGGTCATCGATGAAACCATGGCAGAACAGGGGCAAGTGGTTTCACCCGGGCAGGTTCCCCTGTTCAGGATCGTCAACCTCAACAATATGTATGTCGAAGCCGATGTCCCGGAGAATTATCTGGACCGGATCGAGAAAGGTTCCGAAGTACTGGTGGAAATCGAGTCCATAGGAAAGGAATTCGAGGGGAAAGTGGACCTGGTGAGCAATACCATCAACCCGAACAACAGGACCTTCAGGATCCGCGTTTCTGTTCCTAATGAAGAGGGAATGGTGAAACCAAACCAGATTGCCACGTTAAAGATCAATGACTACACTAATGAAGCTGCCATCATTATTCTTGAAAATGTGGTGCAGGAGAACGCCGAAGGGGAAAGCATCGTCTTTATTCTGGAGAAGGAGGAGGGAGAAACCGGGACTGCGAAAAAGGTGATAGTGGAAACCGGATTGGTTTCTGATGAAAATATTGAGATCACAGAAGGTCTTGAAGCCGGACAGACCCTTATCGTACAGGGAAGCAGGGGGCTTAGGGACGGACAGCAGGTCAATTTTAGAAATTAAGCAGCATGAACAAAATAGATAGGGAATTCAAGCTTTCATCCTGGGCTATAGACAACCGGATGACGGTTTACGTGATCATGGCTATTGTGATGATCGGGGGATTGATGTCTTATTATTCCATGCCCCGGGAATCTTTTCCGGAGATCATTGAGACCAAGATCTACGTCAGCTCCATAAATCCCGGTAACTCGGTCCAGGACGTCGAGAAATTCATCACCGAACCCCTGGAGGAGGAATTCAAGGATATTGGTGGGGTTTCGGATATCACTTCTACCACCGTGCAGGATTACTCCATGGTTATTGTGGAATTTGAGGACGACGTTGATGTGGATGCGGCGAAACAGAAGGTGAAGGACAAGGTGGACCTGGTGAAATCCAACACCACCTGGCCCACCATGGATAACGGCGCAAAGGTGGAGCCCAATGTTTTCGAGCTTAACTTTTCAGAAGAACAGCCAATCCTGAACATCAACCTCACCGGGGATTACACGATTCAGCAGTTAAAAGATTACGCGGAATACCTGCAGGAAAGAATTGAACTGCTCCCTGAAATCAAGGAAGCCAGCATCCGCGGGGCCGAGGAAATGGAGGTGGAAATTGCGCTTGACGTCAACAGCATGGCTGCCTCGATGATCAGTTTCAACGATGTGATCAATGCAGTAAGCGCTGAAAACAGGACCATTTCCGGAGGAAATATTATCACCAGCGGAATACAGAAGAACATCAGGATTATTGGAGAGATCGAGGACCCGAAGGAACTGCAAAATGTAGTGGTGAAAAGCGAGGGGGGGAACATTTTCCTCAAGGATATTGCAGAGATCAATTTTCATGAAAAGGACCGCACCACCTACGCCAGGGAATACGGCGAGCCGGTGGTGATGCT
>CAMPJY010000165.1 GCA_946887025.1 uncultured Salinimicrobium sp. | reverse complement strand
TCGAGTTCCAGGTCACGCAGGTAATTCAAAGGTCCAAAAGCGAAATCTTCAAAAAAGGACTGAATGCCTTCAAAAATATCCTTCATAGTATCTATATTTATACAGCAAAAATATAAAAAACCTCCATGCTAACAAGCTTTTTTAGCAAATCAAGACCCATAAATTTCACCTTCGTCGCCATTTACATGCTGGCATTTTACCTGATTGCCAATGTAGGGTACTTCGATTTCTCCTCCCTGGGAGCGGTCCTGAAGGAGATCTGGGTACTGCTGCTTTTCATTTTGTGTATGGTGGTGCTGAATTTTATAGCCAAAAGGAACGAGCTCACCCAGCGGAATGCCTATAAAACCCTCTTGTTTGCTGCCTTTTCCTGTATGTTGTTTGAGGTATTGAGGAATGATGATGTAATCCTGGCCAATTTCTTCGTGCTCCTGGCTATGCGCAGGGTCATCAGCCTGAGGTCGCAACGGCAGACCATCAAGAAGATCTTCGACGCCAGTCTCTGGATTTTTGTGGCTTCACTGTTTTATTTCTGGTCTGTTTTATTCCTGATATTCGTATTTGCAGGAATCTTTTTGCATGTCCGGCAGAACATCAAGTACTGGCTGGTACCATTCCTGGCTTTCCTCACCGTACTCTCCCTCGCCAGCTGTGTTCAATTGTATTACACCGACAGTTTTTACAGCTTTTCTGAATGGTTCCAGGAAAGTGAATTCGATTTTACGGCCTATGGGAACCTGGAAATCCTTGTTCCCGTCAGTCTGCTGCTTGCCCTGATGATCTGGTGTTCCTTTAATTATATGGGGATACTGCAGAAGGCCAGCGCCAATATCAGGGCCTCCCATACCCTTATTTTCTGGGCGCTGATTATATCCCTGGCCGTCGCCATTTTTGCCCCCACCAAGAACAGCAGCGAACTCTTTTTCCTTCTGGCGCCCCTTGCCGTGGTTGCTACAAACTATATCCAGACCCTGGATGATAAATGGTTCAAGGAAATCCTGCTTTTCCTCATTCCCTCTCTGCCTCTGATGGTATGGCTGTTCTTTTGAAGCGCGCCGGGTTCTAAAACAAAATATTGGTACCTTTGCAGCTCAGAAGAATTGTAATATTAAGAGATTTGTTATGTTTTCAGAGAAGGCGAATAAAATATTTCAGGAGGTCATTGAAAAATACCACGTAATAAACACCGTGGGGCAGGAATTCGGGAATCCGTATAACGAGAAGGAGCAGCTCCTGGAACACCTGTTGTTCAGAAAATGCTGGATCGATACCGTGCAGTGGCATTATGAAGATATCATCCGCGACCCGAATATCAACCCCGTATCCGCTCTTAAACTGAAGCGACAGATCGATGCTTCCAATCAGGACCGCACAGACATGGTGGAATATATCGACAGCTATTTCCTGGAGAAATATAAGGAGGCGCAGCCTAGAGCGGATGCCACCATCAATTCTGAAAGTCCCGCCTGGGCTATTGACCGGCTTTCCATCCTTGCCCTGAAGATCTACCACATGGAGGAAGAGGCGCACAGGGAGGATGCTTCTGAAGAGCATAAACAGAAATGCCAGCTGAAACTGAACGTACTGCTGGAACAGCGGGAGGATCTTTCAGCTGCCATCGACCAGCTGCTGCAGGATATCGAGCAGGGGAACAAGTACATGAAAGTGTACAAGCAAATGAAGATGTACAACGACGATGAACTGAATCCCGTACTAAGGGGAACCAAATAAAACCGCCATTGCGGGTTCTGAATATGCAAGCTCCCGGCCATATTTTGGTGATTCGGCTTTCGGCACTTGGTGATGTCGCCATGACGCTGCCCGTGCTGCGGAAGGTTTCTGAAACCTATCCGGAGCTGAGGTTTACTATTCTGACCCGGAAATTCTTTGCCCCCATCTTCGAAGGCATTCCCAATGTGGAGATCTATGAGGCTGATGTGAAAGGCAGGCACAAAGGGCTTGCGGGGCTGAAACGGCTTTCAAAAGAATTAAAAGCCCGGAAAATCGATGCGGTAGCCGACCTGCACAATGTGCTCCGTTCCAAGATCCTGCAGAAGTTTTTCCAGCTCTCCGGGATTCCCGTCAAACAGATCGACAAGGGCAGGGCCGAAAAGAAAGCCCTTACACGGAAGGATAAAAAGGTTTTCAGGCAGCTGAAGTCGACACATCAGCGTTACGCTGAGGTGTTTGCTGCCCTGGGATACCCAATAGAGCTTTCTGATTACACTTTCCCGGAAAAAAGGACATTATCCCCTGCCGTCAGGAAAATCGCCGGTACAGCGCCTGAAAAATGGCTGGGGATCGCGCCTTTCGCCCAGCACAATGCCAAGATGTATCCGCAGGACCTGATGAAATCGGTGCTAAGGCTGCTTGGCGAAAAGGAGAACATAAAGATCTTTCTCTTCGGGGCGGGAGAAGCCGAAGCGGCTGTGCTTAACCAATGGGAGCAGGATTTTCCTAAAGTGGTGAATATGGCAGGTAAAGTTTCCTTTAAGGAAGAACTCGCCCTGATCTCCAACCTCGACGCCATGCTTTCCATGGACAGCGGCAACGGACATCTTGCCGCGAATTATGGGGTGCCTGTGGTGACGCTGTGGGGACTCACGCATCCATACACCGGATTTGCGCCCTTTGGTCAGCCTGCGTCCAATTCCCTGTTGCCCAATCTTGAAAAATATCCGGAGATACCTACTTCAGTATATGGCAATAAAGTCCCGGACGGGTATTACGACGTCATGAGAACCATTCCTCCCGAAAACGTAGTGGCGAAGATTGAGGAGGTCCTCCAGCTGTCATAATCGGGCTAACTGTTCCCTTACCGGGCTTGATCAGGTTATCATCAACTAATGATTAAAAGCAGGTCAAGTGCACATTTTATGTGCATTAGGTGTGCACTTGGTGTGCACTAGGTGTGCACTAAAGGTGCATTTAAAAGGTCGCAGATTCAGTTCTCCTATGTTTTTTATAGCGTTTAAACATCATCATAATCCACCCTCAGCTTTGGAGTGGTAGGATGTGCCTGGCAGGTGAGGATCAGTCCTTCGGCGATCTCGCTGTCCACCAGAATGGAATTCTTTTTCATGGTTGCTTCCCCTTCCGTGATTCGCGCCACACAGCTGCTGCAGATTCCGCCCTGGCAGGAATAGGGAACATCGAGTCCCTGCTCCAGCGCGGCGTCCAGAACAGTGGTGTCCTGTGCCA
This sequence comes from uncultured Salinimicrobium sp., assembly GCA_946887025.1. Next base: position 2,082 of record CAMPJY010000165.1, on the reverse strand, counting down.
TGGTAAAGGTGGTTTCCTCGTCATCGACCATTATGGTCAATTCGGTGCTGCCATCCAGGTCAGCATCCACACTGCCCTCTTCCTCGCTGCTGAAAAGCTCAAAGAGGATTTTTTCCTTCGGAATATCTTTGTTTAGAAGCACCTCGCTCACCGTATTGATCATCTCCTCAGGCCCACACAGGTAGAATTTCTCAAATTCCTCGCCCTTGAATTTATTCTGAACAATGAAATTCACAGTGCTTCGGTCTATTCTTCCGTACAGGGATTCCTGTTCCTTTGCCTGACTGTATACGAAGTCGATGAACAGCCTGTCGGGGAATTTTCCCTGAAGCTCCAGCAATTCCCTGAAGAAGATGGTCTCGTTCGGGGATTTGTTCCCGTATACCAGCACAAATCGGCTGTGGGGTTCGGTTTTCAGGACGGTTTTCAGAATTGAAAGTACCGGAGTGATCCCGCTACCTGCTGCGAAGGCAACATAATGGCGGTGTTTATCGGTGGAGGAAGGCTCAAAAATGAATTTCCCTTCCGGCGGATGCACCTCCAGCGTGTCCCCGGCCTTCAGTTTATTATTGGCGATCACCGAAAAGGTCCCTCCGGGAACTTCTTTAACGGTTACCTTGAAATGTTCGCTATCGGGAGGAGTGCAAAGCGAGTACGCCCTGCGGACTTCCTTGCCTTCAATATTGGTCTTTATCGTAATATACTGGCCGGCTTTAAAAGAGAATTCCGGTTTCAGGTTCTGGGGAATTTCAAATGCCAGGCTCACTGCCTGGGAAGTTTCCCTGATGACATCTTTTATCTTCAGTGGGAAAAAGCTACTCATTGTTCGGATATTTGGTGCAAAAATACAAAGTAAGACGCGTAAACGGCTTAACAAAATCAAAAAAAGGGATGCCTAAGGAAGTTATGTATAAATTATTTTTTTAGTTTAGGGGAATATATTTCAACAATGTCGAATTCAGGTCTGTATAAAGGAAGCCTTACCACGATAATTCTGAAGCTTTTGAACGAGAGCGACAGGATGTATGGCTATGAAATTACCCAGCGGGTAAAGGAGATCACTAAAGGAAAACTGAAGATCACTGAAGGTGCACTGTATCCCTCCCTTCACAAGCTGGAAGCCGAAGGGATTCTTGAGGTGGAGGTGGTGAAGGTGGACAATCGCCTTCGGAAATATTACAGGCTAACCGAAAAAGGGACCCGTGAAACCGCCACAAAGCTATCTGAGCTGGAGGAATTTCTTGCGACCCTTCAGGGAATCCTGAATCCTGTAAAAATTACTACCGGCTAACATGAGAAAAACCCATCCCGAAGAAATAGAACAGCTTTATGAATTTACCCGCAGGCACTACGTGGAGTATTACGATGTGCAGACGGAGCTGGTGGACCATTTGGCGAGTGCCATGGACGCAAACTGGGAAATGGAACCCGGACTGTCCTTCGAGGAGAACCTGCAGCAGGAGTTCAGGAAGTTTGGGGTTTTTGGCTTTTCTCAGGTAGTGGACAAGAAGAGACGGGCATTGGAGAAGCGTTATTTCAGATTGATTTGGAAAGAATTGAAGCTGCAGCTGGGCAATCCCAGATCGCTGATTTTCGTTACGGGAATGTTCTCTGCGATCATGGCGCTGTTAAAATTGGACATGGAGCTCCTTAATCTTTCATTAGTCAGCCTCTATTTCTGCCTGCTGATTTACCTGATGATCAAAACCTCCAGGGAACTGAAACGGAAGAAAAAGTCCAGACAGAAGATATATCTTCTGGAGTATCTTATCCTGAATACCGGGACCTATTTTTCTGTTTCCTACCTGCCATTCCAGCTGCTGTATTATTCCGGGTTCCATTATACTTCCTTTTGGGCGCAGGTTTTAATTTCACTGGTTTTTACTTTTCTGGCTTTCGTTAATTATATCTGTTTTTATGTACTTCCGAAGCGGAGAGGGCAGATTCTGAAGGAGCAGTATCCTGAATTGAATTTTTAAGAAAAAGAAGTGTAACAAAATCTTAAATTTCCCACTAATCTGGAAACTAATTACTTTATGGTTGCACATTTCATCTCACTTCAATGGAAGGCCTTTTTCAGGT
>CAMPJY010000164.1 GCA_946887025.1 uncultured Salinimicrobium sp. | reverse complement strand
ATCTCAAGAACCTCGATTATACCACTACCGATTTAAATTCCCCCCTGGCGGATGTTAAGGCTGATATCTGTGATCTTCCTTTTGAAGATAATTCCTTTGATTTCATTCTTTGTAATCACGTTCTTGAACACATTCCTGATGATTCCAAAGCCATGCAGGAACTGTACAGAATTTTAAGACCCGGAGGAACGGCCATCCTGCAGATCCCTCAGGACCTGGTTCGGGAAACAACCTTTGAGGATGACTCCATTACAGACCCGAAAGAACGTGCAAAGATTTTTGGACAATATGATCATGTCAGGGTGTATGGAAAGGATTATTTTGAAAAGCTAAGGGAAATTGGATTTAAGGTGGAGGAGGTGAATTATTCTAAAGATATGCCACTTGGGGTAATTAATAAATACAGGCTGGCCCCGGGAGAAATATTACCAGTTTGCCGAAAATAAAAAAGCCCGGCGGGTGCCGGGCCTTTTGCATATAAAATAAATTATTTTTTAATCAGTCTCAGAACTTCTTTACCAGTAGTGGTAATTACCTCAGCAAAATAAATTCCTTTTCGAAGCTGTTCAAGATTTACTTCCAGGAGATTTAAGTCTCCCGTGTTTGTGAATTCCTTCTCTAACCCTCCCTGAAAGTTTAGAATCCTTATCGTTTGTATTTCCGCTGATTTATTCAAGAAATTAAAATCTCCATGACTTGGGTTTGGGGAAACCACTGTATTAGAGCTGCTACTTTGAGCGCATTCTCCGAAATTGTCCCCGTGGTCCAAATGGGCCTGAACTGCATCCTGGTTCACCTCCAAAGTTTTACCATTATGACATAAAACTACTTTTCCACTATCGGAAACTTGAATTACTGAAACAGTTACGCTCGCAGTGGCCGTACAAGTTTTATTAGTAACTGATGCTCCCCCACCTCCAATTGGTGTGGTTCTCTCAACAGTATACCAGTAAGTTCCTGATTCATCCACAGCAGGATCAAAGGTAAGACCATTAGCAGTATCCCATGATCCACCTTCCTCAGGAGTCCCTTCTAAAAATTGATATAAATCTGTCGGTCCAGCGGTTGAAAGAATTTCCGCTGTTCCATCTGTTCCCGCATCTGGTGCTGGAGCCATGAAAACTGTCATTGCAGCAGTATCATAAGTGCCTTCGCAACCAGGAACTTCTGAATCAACTCTGTAATAATAAGTTTTGGCTTCATCTATACTGGGATCAAACCAGGTATCGCCACTTTCTAACGCAGGTTCTGAACCATCTTTCCCAATAACAAAATATCCCCCTTCTTCTGATTCACGTCCATCTGTAGTGGGAGCCATGAATAATTGAAGATCAAAAGGTTCGTCATTTGAACAGATATAGACCTGACTCGTTCTTCCAGCCACAGGATCCTCACAATCTTGCGCCTGAATCGACGACGCAACAAAAAACATCGATAAAAGTAATAATCGCCCCATAAGTTTAATTTTTAAGTGTTTATACTGGAATCAATGTATAAGAAAATTTTCTTCAGTTGAACAAAGAGCCTTTCCTGACACCTAAAATTTAACTTTTTTTTAATGAAAAAGGGGAGTTTTCCCATTGCTCTTCCCAGGCTGTCCATTTGTTTATCAGCCTGTTCTTCAGTTTTTACGACAGAATTAAGAAAATGTACTGTAAGAAAATACGGGCAACACCTATAATGGGAGGTGAGAAAACTTGTAAGAAATTAAAACTCCTCTACGACTACCTCCTCAAATTCTTGAGTCATGTAGTCCGAGATAACCCCTTCCGGGTCTGAAAAAACGAGATATGCATCCACCCCTTGCAGCTTCTCCAGCAAATCTTTCGACCTCTGCAATCCCATTGCCATGAAGGTAGTGGCATATGCATCGGCAAGGGCACAGGTTTCCGCAAGAACTGTTGCGCTTAAAAGGTTGCTTTCTTCGGGCAGACCAGTCAAGGGATTTATGGTGTGTACATATTTTCTTCCCGACAAAGTATCGGTTCTGAATTTCCTGTAATTTCCTGAAGTAGCCATAGCCCTATCCTTTAAAGCTATTGCAGCCATAAGAGTCCGGTGGCCTTCTTCTTGTTGTGGATCATCGATGCCTACGGTCCAGGGAGCTTCTTTCTCCAGATTCTCTCCTGCCGCCAGTAATTCCCCTCCCAGCTCTATCAGGTAATTCTCCACCCCATTTTGTTCCAGATAGTTCCCGATAACATCCACGGTATAGCCCTTTGCAATGGCATTAAAATCAAGATAGATCTCTGGAGCATCTTTCGTAACCTGGCCTTCTTCAGAAATTTTAATCTTATTCAGGCCGACATATTCCATTAAAGAATCGACAGTAGCTGTATCAATTAGAATAAGCCCCTTTTCCGGGCCAAAACCATACATGTTGACTAAATCCCCCACTGTGGGATCAAAGTACCCATCGCTCTCCCTATTCACTTTCTGGGAGAGCGAAAATACCTCTTCGAACATCTCATCTACCTTAACTCCAGACTCTCCTCTATTTATTCTTGAAATATCAGAATTCTCTCTGTAGGTACTCATGGACTGGTTTATGGCCTCAAAGATGGAATCAAGCCCCTGCTCCACAGGAAAATCATTATCGGAAAAATATACAAGACGATAGGTTGTACCCAAAGCTTCCCCTGAAACTACTTTCTGAGAATGGTCGGTACTGCAGGATACCAGCAAAAAGAAGAAAAAGATGTAAAGTAGGTGTTTCATATTTATATTTCCTGAAGCCCGTGATAATTTACTACATAATCTTCAGTCCTATCTACAGGCACTCCATAATCCCTTGCATTTGCCAAACCTACTCCGGCGTAAAAGGTCCTGGCGTCAAATTTTAGCGCATGCTGCTTTATTGTCTGGAGGAAAATAGTATCAACTTCAGCCGGATCAAAGGGATATTCAATTGCCCTTACGATCACAAAATGTAATTTCTTATCCTTTAAGGCTACAAACTGTGGATTTTTGGTAAGTTCACTGTTCACCCCTAGGAATTCAAAGCCGTTGTCTTCGAGATCTTTTCCGACAATATTCATGGCTAAATTGTGTAGTTCCTGATCGCTCAATTGTGACATGCTGCAAAGTTAATCTTTCCATAGTTGTTGAAAAAATTAAAACAAAAAAACCCGGACATGAGCCCGGGTCTTCTGATCAATCACTTTGGATTTAATTTTTAATTATACGTTTTACATATTTCCCCTGATCAGTGGTTATTTCTGCAAAATATAAGGAGGGAGTCAAAGAAGAGATATCAAGATTCTGAACATCTACTTTGGAATCCATTTCCATGGCTTTCACCACATTTCCATTTAGGTCAAATATTCTAACTGAAAAAATATTGGCTCCCTCATCCGTGGAAATATTAATATCTCCGTGACTTGGATTTGGGAATACAGCTACAGCCTGGCTATCCTCCTGATTCGCTGCAGTACCTTCCTCATCATCGATAACGGTAATGTAACAAACAGCAGAATCACTTGGGCACAAGCCATTACTTGGTACTGTATAGACATATTGCCCACTCACATCAACTGCGGGGTCAAACATAGTGGTTCCGCTCGCAAGCGGAGGATCGATAGTTCCTCCGGCCTCTGCCGCTCCAATCATGGAAGGTTCGAGGATATCAAGGATATCAAAAGGTCCATCACTTGAGTTTACGGTAAGTATAGTGGTTCCTCCGGCATTAGGTGAAGGATTCACAGTAACCATTACCTTAACTCTGGAAGAACAGGAATTGGAAACGTTTCCTGCGTAATAATCTTCTCCGTCTACAAGGACTTCATCGGGAGACAAAGGCTCTCCAGAAAGTTCAGTATCAAACCATGCCACTGCATCCCCATTCGCTGACGCTTCCAGATGAGCTACAGCAGGACGATAAAAATCATTCCCCTCTCCCTGAGATTCACAAAAGATCTGACTTGTATTAGCTACAATGGGACAGTTCTCCTCAGGATCATCCTGCCTATTTATATTTACAATAACAACTGCAGTATCATCTTCACAACCTTCGTCGTTATTTACAGTGACTGTATACTCTCCTGCCTCATCTACTGCAGGATTAAATTCTCCATCCCCACTTGTTAAGGTTGGAGTAACAGAGGCTGACGCGCCTGCAGGAATTCTTAATTCAGTAAAAAGATCAACAGGAGCATCCCCACTATTCAAATTCAGGGTAATATCATCGCCTGCACTAAAACTTTCAGAAACACTCACGTAAATAACGGCTCTGTCATCCCCACAAAATTCATTGGCAGGTACTCTATAGACATACTGTCCAGGGGAATCTTCGGAAGGGTCAAATATTGTAGATCCACTATTTAAAGAAGGTTCAATCACCCCACCTGGATCAGGTTCCCCTATAATTGAGGAATTAAGGTAATCCAGTAGATCCACAGGACCAGCATCAGAGCAGAAAGTTACAAAAGTTGTAGCCCCGGCATTTGGCGAATCATTTACCACACAATCAACTTTGATTCTTGAGGAACAATTTCCGCTTACCGTTCCAACATAATAATCTTCCCCATCTACAAGAATTTCATCCATGGACAGAGCTTCAGTAGAAGTAGGGGTATCAAACCAAGCTATCTCTTCCCCATTTGCTGAAGCAATTAAATGAGCAACAGAAGGCCTGTAAAAATCGTTTCCTTCTCCCTGGGATTCGCAGAACACCTGAACCGTTTCTTCTACAATTGGACAATTTTCCTCAGGGTCACCTGACGGGTCCTGAGGGTCCGGAACTACTGTAATGTAAATATAAGAGGAATCATCCTCACAAATATCATTGGTAGTTTCCACAGTATATTTATATTGTCCACTTCCATCTACGGCAGGATTGAATACTGTTGTTCCACTACTTAATGGAGGGTCAACAGTACCACCGGCTTCCGGAAGGCCCAAAATAGAGGGTTCATAAATATCCAAAATATCAAAAGGCTCCGCAGTATTGGCGACCTCATAAAAGGTAGTTCCGCCAGCATTTGGTGAATCCGCTACTGTGACCAAAACCTCAATTCTTTCTTCACATGATCCAGAAGCATTTCCTGCAAAATAGTTTTCCTCATTGACAAGGAATTCATCAGGACTCAAAGGTTCTTCGGACGTCTCGGTGGCAAACCAGACAACTCCATCTCCATTAGCTGAGGCTTCCAGGTGTTCGACTGCCGGTCGATAAAAAAAGTTTCCCTCTCCCTGAGTTTCGCAGAATACCTGCGCAGTATTTTCCACCACCGGACAGTTAGTTCCATTCTGTGCCTGAAAACTCCAGGCAACCATCATCATCGATAAAAGTAAAATTCTTCCCA
>CAMPJY010000163.1 GCA_946887025.1 uncultured Salinimicrobium sp. | reverse complement strand
AGTTTAAAACGCCTTTTCAGTTCTTTCTCTGAAATGGAAATGCTTTTAATCATTTCAAGAAACATATCCACCATATGTTTCATGGAGACTTTTTCTATCCGCTTCAGATCTGTTTCTGATCTTTCCGGAAAAACAAGTCGTAGATTCTTCTTTACAGTTTCCCTCCTATACCTGAAGATATAGTAGACGAAGAAAAAAACTACGTCTGAAACCTTGTAGAATAGCGGAAATGGGAGTTTCGAAATGATCCAGAGGAAAGGGTAGCCCATCCAGAAAACTAAACGCTGCATCGAGAAATGGTTTAGGCAAATATATGGTATATTTGGCACTAAACTTAGCTGAATTGGACATAGTAACCATCATCATTATTGCTGCAAACGTTTTCATTTCCTTCAAAGGTTTTAAGGATCCCTATTTTTTTGAGAAGTATAAGTTCAACACCGGAGCTGTACGGAGAGGGGAGAAGATAAGACTGCTTTCCTCAGGTTTCCTTCATGTAGATACGGCCCACCTATTTTTAAATATGTTGACCTTGTATTTTTTCGCCAATGTGGTGATCAGCACAGTGGGCAGCCTGGGTTTCCTGTTGATCTATTTCGTCAGCCTGCTGGTTGGTAATTTGTTGTCCTATTATTTTCACAGGAACGATAGTAACTATAACGCGGTTGGAGCCAGCGGTGCGGTTTCGGGTATCATTTATGCGGGAATTCTGCTTTACCCCAATATGAGCCTATATATGTTCTTTATTCCCATTCCCATTCCGGCTTATATCTTTGGAATAGGATACCTGTTTTATTCCATTTATGGAATGAAACGACAATTGGGTAATATTGGCCATGACGCCCATTTCGGGGGTGCTGTTGGAGGGTATTTGCTTACGCTGATTCTGGCTCCCTGGATCTTTCAGGAGCATTTACTTATGGTCCTGCTCCTTGCCATCCCTATTCTCTTTTTGTTTTTCCTTCAGAAGACAGGACGCCTGTAACTGGCATTATTGTTGTGTTTACAAAGTAAAACATGACATTATGAGAAAAATAATACTATTGTTTGCAATATTCGCAACCCTGGGATCCTTTGCCCAGCAACCTACTCCTTCTTTGGTACAGGTTGTGGGAGAAGGTACAGTCAGCGTTGTTCCTGATGAAGTAGTTATACGTGCCAGGGTGGAGCATACGGGCCAGTCTGCTTCTTCAGTAAAGAAACTTAATGACGAAGTAGTGGCTAAAGTAATAGAATACCTCAAAGAGAAAGGAATTCCGGCCAAGAACATTCGTACTGATTATATCCGACTTAACAAGGAATATGATTATAATTCCAAAGAATATTTCTTTTCGGCTAATCAAGCTATTTCCATTCATTTGAAGGACCTGGAGAGATATGAGGAAATTATGAGTGGATTATTAAACTCAGGCCTCAACCGTATAGATGGAGTAGAGTTCAAAACTTCCAAAGAAGAGGCTCTAAAATCGGAAGTCCGAAAAAAGGCGATGCTGGATGCTAAAAAGAAAGCTGAGGAATTTGCATTAGCCCTGGGGCAGGAAATTGGCAGAGCTCATCAAATAAGTGAAGTGGAAAGTGGGAATTATCAGCCTGTGTACAAGGTGATGCGGATGGAAAGCGCTGATAGCGCCGGAGGAGAAACCATAGCTCCGGGGGAAATGGAAATTACTGTGAAAGTAAATGTCGGATTCGAATTGAATTAGGACATTCAGAAATTCAAAAAAAATAAAAAGGAGTGCCTTGATGAGCACTCCTTTTTATTTTACAGTAGATGATATTTTATTCCTCTCCTAAGAGTTCTGCTACTTTCTGTTCGAGGGCTTCTCCACGGAGATTTCTCGCTACTATAACTCCATTCTCATCGAGTAAAAAAGCTGCAGGGATGGACTGTATTCCGTACTGTTGTGCCACCGGGTCCTGCCAGAACTGAAGGTTCGATACCTGTGGCCAGGCAAGATTATCCTCTGCTATGGCCTGAATCCATTTGTCCCTTTGACCCTCCCTATCCAGAGAAACCCCAATAGCGTTAAAACCTTTGTCGTGGTATTTTTCATAAACCCTTACGATGTTAGGATTCTCCACTCTACAGGGTTTACACCAGGAGGCCCAGAAATCGATTAAAGTTACTTTCCCCAGAACTTCCTCAAGAGCTATTTGTTCGCCTTCCGGATTTGGAGCAGTGAAGCTGGGCGCCTTATTTCCAATTTCCACAGAGCTCAAATTGGAAAGTGCTTCTCCTATTTTTTTACCCAGGGAAGTTGATTTTAAGTCGGAAGAAAGATTGTCGTAAAGGGATTGGAGTTCGGAAGTGGGAAACATTTTTGTACCCACCATTTCCTGCATCACGATAACGGAGACGATTGAATTGGGGTAGTTTTCGACCAATTCTTTCTTTTCCTTTTTCATCTTCTCAATCACCACATCCTGTTCCTTTTGGGCATTGGTTATCCCAAGCGTGTCCTGCGTGGAAAAAGCTTCCATCATGGTATTTCTGATGGTCTGCATTTCCTGTTGGGAAGCGACCATGGACGCGGCATAATCCATAAGGATTTCGTTGTCGGCTCCCCCTTTTACTTTTGAGGTGAAGATGCTGTCCGGGTAAATTTCGAAGGAAATAGGTTGATTTTCGGCGATATACATGACACTTCCCCTGGTTCCTTCCAGTTGAAGAAAACTTATAGTCGGTTTTTCAACTTCCGGGAGATCAAGGCTGAATTTACCCTCGGTAACCTGGACAGTGTCTATTACTTTCGGCTGGTTGGTGGTTTCATCAAGTTGCGCGACAAGAATATTCTGCCCTTCCGCGGCATTATTGACATTTCCGCTAATTTCATAGCCGGTGTCCTCCTGACAAGCTGTTACCAAAAAAGCTAATGCTAGAATTAATGAAAGATTTCGAATCATAATATTAAATTTTCACGCAAAAATAAGGAACTGTAAATTCATATGAAGCCATAACGGCTAAATCTTTGTTAATTTCAGGCTGTGGCACGGATATGGCGCAGGATTATATAAATTTATAAGATGGAACAGGAAAAGGTATACCCACTGGATATTACTATCAGCTTTCACAAGATCATTGAGCGCTATAAAGAAAAGCTCGAAGTCGAGAGCAGTAGTATTTCCAGGGAATATATAGAAAACATGCTGGATTATATAGGCTCATTTCCTAAGCTTACTGAAGGATTGGAAAGCGCAAAGGAATTGAACAAATACCGGGATCCCATAAAGATCCTTTTAAGAGATCTTTTTCCGGAAATTCTTTCTAAAAACGAAATAAAAGCCATTTCCATTCCTTTCCATGATTTCGTATTTAATTCGACAGAGAAATTCCGGAATATTCTTGAAAAGGCAGGAAAGGATTTTGAGCTGAGTATCAGCAACCTTAACGAAGACCTTGACTATATCTATGCCTGTATTAAAATTCTGAACTTATACTATGGTTACAACCTGGACTTTAGTCGCTTTCTTTACTATGATATTCCCGATGAAAAAGGGATTAAGAGACATTACAGGATTGATCTCGACTGGGAATTCATGGATATTTTTCCAAAGGAAGGTTTTAAAGATGTGACCGATGAGGAAGTAGATCTCCTTGTCCAGAATATAGAAGATATAGAATTGTGGAAAAAGGCGTTTCCTCCCAAGAGCTGGGTTTTTAAAGGCTTTACCATTATAACTTTAACGGATGTCACAGTTGATGAGGCCATTTCTGATCTGAAGTCAACCTTACTGCAGCGAAATGCTTCGAGAGAGGAGGAACTGAAAAAATATGAGGATATCTTCAGGTCTATTTATAAAATCCCTGACTTAAGGGTAGGTTATGCGATTTACAACGAGCATGAATCAAATTATGAGCACCTTGGAGGGAAATGTGTTTCCGGGTTTATTCTGGATGCTCAAAATGAGGAGGAGTGCAAAAAAGGCCTATGTGAAGAATCCTTTAAGGCTTTAATGAGGGATCACACCTATTTTGCTGTCTCTAACGTTGACGCTTATGCTAAAAAGAATTCCGGGAATCTGCTCGCGGAGAACCTCCTAGAACTGGAGGCTAAAAGTGCCATTCTGGCTCCTATAGTAAAAAACAGGGAGTTATTGGGGGTGCTGGAGCTTATTTCCTTCCACAAAAATGAATTGAACAGTGTCAATGCGAAAAAGCTGGATGATATCCTTCCATATATTGTTACAGCGGTAGACAGGAACAAGACTGAATTTGAAAATCGTGTGAAGGCAGTGATCCAGAATGAATGTACATCCATACACCCCAGCGTCCTCTGGATCTTTGAGAAGGAAGCGAGGCAGTATATTAAAGGAATTGATGAAGATGGGCTGGCCTCCTTTCAGGATATTGCTTTTGAGAATATTTATCCGCTTTATGGTCAGATTGACATAGTTGCCTCTTCAGAGGTAAGAAATGAGGCCATACAGAAGGATTTTCAATATCAGTTAACATTACTGAACGAAATTGTCGATCTGGCCATACAGCACCAGGCATTACCCATTTATGAACAGGTGAAATTCAGAATGGCGGAATTCCAGAAGGATCTGGAAGAGAATCTCAGTGCCTCCAGCGAACAGAAAGTGTTTAATCTGCTTCAAAAGGAAATCAATCCTTTGTTGGAACATTTACAGAAACAGACACGGCAACTGAAGAAAAAAATTAATGAATATCGGGAAAAACTGGACCCGAAAACCGGAATTATATACGACCATCGAAAGAATTATGATGAGGCTGTGCAGCGTACCAACAGGGTAATGGCGCGATATATAGACCGAAAACAAGTGGAGGCTCAGAAGGCTTTTCCACATTATTTTGAAAGGTATAAGACCGATGGAGTAGAACACAGTATATATATCGGGGCCTCCCTGGTTGATAAGAATCAAAAATCTTTCGATGACGTGTATTTGTACAACATGAGGCTATGGCAGCTTAGCACCATGTGTGAAATGGAGAACAGGTTCTATGAAGTACAGGAGAATATGCCTATTGCTTTGGATGCTGCATCTCTGATACTCGTGTTTAACAGCACCATTTCGATCCGCTATAGGATGGATGAGAAGAAATTTGATGTTGATGGTGCTTATAATGCCCGTTATGAGATCATCAAAAAAAGGATAGATAAAGCCTGCGTAAAAAATACAAATGAGCGGATTACGCAAAAGGGTAAACTTGCCATTATATATTCTCAAAGGAGTGATGAAAGAGAATATCTCAGGTACGTTAAATACCTGCAGCTTAAGAAATATCTGGGGGAGAAAGTGGAACTACTGGAACTGGAGGACGTGCAGGGGGTAATCGGATTAAAGGCCATCAGAGTGGAGGTTTTGTATCACTCTAATTCTGAG
>CAMPJY010000162.1 GCA_946887025.1 uncultured Salinimicrobium sp. | reverse complement strand
CTCAGCAGTTATCGCAAGAATTACGGTACCAACGGAGCGGGATTATATGACGAAACCGAAAATGTGTTTTCGGGCATTCTGGAGGTAAATCTCCTGCGTTCCTTTATGGATATAGGGATCCAGGTGGGAGCGGATTATTCTTCTGATACGGGAGGGAATCTGGGGGCGGGCCTGAAGATTCGGGTGCCTTTGCTGTAGGTCTGGAATAAAAAGCCTGTCAGGCCGGTTGTTCTATTAAAGTAACTTTCAAACTTTTAACCTTTAACCTTTAAATATTTGAAATCTTTATAAATAAGAAATTCTGGACCTGACAGGCAGGATAAAAATACGCATTTTCTCCATGAGATGCGTAAAAAACCTTCAAAGGATTACAAAAATTTTTTCAGAGGGCTCTTATTTGTAAGAAAATATACCTCTTACTCCTTGTTCACGAATTTAAAGAACCTGCTTTCCTTGCCGTCCTTGGTCTGTTCCTGGTAGAGGAACTGCAGGTCGTTGTCGTCGAATATCTTGAAAAATTCTTCCCAGGAGATGTCTTTAAGGTTGTCCTCGGCATAGCCGGGGAAGTTGATACGCAGCAGTCCGCCGCCTTTCCCGCTATTGGCGGTGCTTTCCACGACTGATGGTTTCCCGTCCCGGGCCTCTGCCCACTCGCGGATAGTGGCGTGGTCGGTGGTGGTTTTTGAATCTGATGTTGGCATGTTGTTGGATTTTAGGATTATACGGGTTCTAATTTCAGGAATTGGAAAGGGAAATGGAAGGGGTTTAACAAGTATTCAGGGGGAGTGTTAAGAGTGTGAAAAGGTTCCCGCAGATATCGCAGATTATTTCGCAGATCTCGCTGATTTTTTTTAATTTAAGTAGATGGGAGAGAATGAGATTTCGTATAAAGTCAGGGGGGCAATATATAATATATACAATGCCTTTGGTCCGGGATTGCTGGAGTCGGTATATTCAAAATCTCTTCAACAAGAACTTCTTCGGGAGGGTCTAAAGGTGCGAAGGGAGGTGGGAATTCCTGTTTTTTACCTGGGAGAACGAATGGATGCCGGTTTCAGATTGGATCTGCTGGTCGAAGAAAAGGTAATTATAGAGGTGAAATCAGTTGAAACTCTGGCAGAAGTGCATCATAAGCAAGTGCTCACATATTTGAAACTCACCGGATTAAAACTAGCCATCCTGGTAAACTTCAACGTAGAAAACATCTCCAAAGGAATATTCAGAAAAGTAAACCAACTCTAATCTGCGAAATCTGCGTATCAATCTGCGTAATCTGCGGGAAAAAGAGAAGTCGGGAGTCCGAAGTCCGAAGTCCGAAGAATCCTGCTTCATTCGCGAGATCGAGGGAAACCTTTTATAACTCCCTTAACTGCTCCCGTTTTTTGAACACCCTCAGCTTCCAGTAACCCGTCCTGTAATACGAAAAAGCCACTACGGCTGCGACAAGGTTGGATATTGGAAAGGCCCACCATATCCCCTCAAAACTCAGGCTGGTCTCCTGCGAAAGGTAATACGCCAATGGAAACCGCACGATCCACAGACTTAGAATGGAAATGAACATGGAGGCCTTGGTAAACCCCGCCCCGTTATACACTCCATTCAGTACCTGCTGTACCCCCAGGAACCCGAAGCTGGGCGCCATGATCTTGATGAACAGGGCCCCGTCCTCTATCACCTGTGGATCATTGGGAATGAAGAAAGTCACCAGCGGTTCAGCAAACAGAAACATCAGGATCCCCATGGCTGTCAGTCCGTAGAACGCCACCTTGGAACTGAGGTTGGCCACCTTCTCCGCCCTTTTGATCTTCACCGCCCCGATATTCTGCCCCACCAGGGAAGTGGTCGCAATCCCCAGTCCCAGGGCCGGCACAATGATAAAACTCAGGATACGCGCCCCAATCCCGTAAGCCGCCACAATTTCACTCCCGAAACCTGTCACCAGCACGATCATCATCGTCATCCCCAGCGCCCGCGTAGCTTGCTCCACACTGGCCGGGAAGCCCATGTTGAAGATCTTCTTCACGGTCTCCAGCTGCAGGCCCATCTGGGAGAGCCGGATGGTAATGCCGTGATTCCCCTTCCGCAGAATAAAAAGCCCTATGGCTGCAGAAATCCCCTGCGTGATGACACTGGCCACCGCAGCCCCCGCCACTCCCTGTGCGGGTACCGGGCCCCAGCCATAGATGAACAGCGGGTCGAGCACCGCGTTCAGAACTACGGTGAAGAGCACTATATATACTGGCAACATTACATTCCCGATCCCCCGCATTAAAGACTGGAAGGCAAAGAAGATAAACAGAAAGACGAAACCGAAGGAAGTTATCTGGAAGTATTCCACGGAATCAGAATAAATCTCAGGCCCGGCGCCTATGAACGTCATCAGTGGCCCGGCAGCGTAATAACCGACGAAGGCCAGGCCGATGGAGATGAAGAAGATCAGCGCCATGGTCTGGGAGGAGTTAAAATCGACCATCTTTCGGTTTCCCGCCCCGAAGCTCTGCGCCACCAGCACGGTGCCCGCCAGGGTCATCCCACTACCCAGGGAAAGAATAAGGAAGAGTACGGGAAAGCTGAGACTCACCGCCGCCACCGCATCCGCCCCCAGTCGCCCCAGCCAGAAGGTGTCGATGAGCTGGTAGGCCGTTTGCAGGATGTTTGCGAAGATGATAGGAACCGCGAGACTGACAAGGGAATTGAAGATCTTCCCTTCGGTGTATTTGTTCTTTTTCTTCATTTAAGCAAAAATACGGGAGATAGGGGGGATATCCTCTTAAAGAAGGATTAAAGATGGACTTTATGTTGTTCTTCCTCTATTCGACAGAAATCTGCGAAATCTGCGTTGCAATCTGCGTAATCTGCGGGAAACCTTTTACTCACGCCTTGCCCTCCGGGACGGGAGTCTGGAGACTCCAAATTAAGGGGAACTGGAGTCTGAAGACTCCGTCCAGCTGCTGGGGATTTTGTCCAGCTATAAGCAAGGCAGATAGAAAGTAAAAACTGAACCTTCCCCCAGATTGCTTTCTACGGTGACCTTCCCCTCGTGGCGTTCTACGATTTCTTTAGCTAAGAAAAGTCCTATCCCGAATCCGGAATAGGTGTTCTCCTCGGCTTTCTGACTGCGGTAGAACCTCTGGAAGATCTTCTCCAGGTCCTTTTTGTCGATGCCGATTCCCTTGTCCCTGATGCTGACAGCCACCTGCCCCTGTGGGGCCTCAGAGATTTCCACCTCCACGTTCTTTTCTCCCGGGGAATACTTAATGGCATTGGTGATAAAGTTGATAAGAACCTGTCCCAATCGATCTTTATCAGCCATCACCCGGCAGTTGAAATTATGGATGACCCTGATGCTCTGCTTCGGATTGGTATAAAGTATATCCTGCACCGTCTCTTCCACCAGAGTATTGATCTCCAGACTCTGCTTTTTCAGCTGCAGTTTGTCATATTCCAGCCGGGAGAGGTCCAGGATATCGGAAATTAGGCGGGTAAGTCGGTTGATCTGGTCGTTTATGCGATCCAGGGAAGGCTCCATGGGCAGGGACGGGGGGATGTTCTCCTGATTCTTCCTTATCAGGGCCAGCAGTAACTGCACATATCCCTTTATGGAAGTAACGGGGGTCTTCAGCTCATGGCTCACCATCTTGAGGAATTCTTCTTTGCGTTTGTCTTCCTCCTTGAGTTTCTGAATGTCGGTAGCAGTAGTGATCCACATCTTTATCTCTCCGGCCTCATTCCTCACCGGAACTCCCCTGGTGAGCTGCCAGAAATATACCCCTTCCTTATTTTGGGCGCGATATTCAATCTCATATTCCTCCCCTGTCTCCATACTATGCTTCCATTTTTTCAAAAGAAGGGGAAGATCATCGGGGTGAATGGCATCGCCCCATCCGCGGAGTTTCATATCCTCAGTACTGAGACCGGTGAAATCCCGCCAGGCTTTATTGAAGTAGATGGCATTTCCCTCGGGATCATTGTTTGTGATCTTGTCGGGCAACAGATCGATTATCTGTCTGTAATGAGCTTCGCTCTCCCTGATCTTCCGGTTCATTTCCGCCTCGGGGGTCACCTCATTGGCGGTGTGGAAGATCCCGATAACCCTGCCATCTGCGTCGAAACGCGGATAGAACATAAAATTGTAATATCCGTGATAGGGCTCTCCGTTACGGAGCAGTTCTACCGGTAGTTCATAGCTTTTGTGAGGTTCTCCTGTGGCAAACACTCCGTCGATCATGTCCACAAACCCCTGGGCTTTAATTTCAGGCAAAACGGTGAATAAGGACTTGCCCACTACCTCTTTTCCCTTGCCCCAGGCCTCCATCATGGCCTCGTTGGCTATTTCAATGATCATATCCTTCCCTTTGTAGAGTGCGATCATGGAGGGGGAGGAGTTGATCAGCATCCGATAGCGTCTTTCACTTTCCTCCAGCTTTCTTTTGGCCAGTACCTGATCTGTAACTTCAAAAGCATGGATCATGATATCCGTTACCTCCCCCGTATCATTGCGAATGGGATGTGCAATGAAATTGAAGAACCCGGATTCGAATTCCCCTTTCCTGTCCCGATCGAAAGACACAGGGAATTCATCAGCCACGAAAGCTTTGCCGGTCTTAAAAACCTGATTTAATACTTCATAAACTCCCTGGCCCTCAATTTCGGGGTAGGCTTCCCGTACGGTTTTTCCAATAAGTTCCTCCCGACTCCTGTTGAACAGTCGCTCATAAAGTGGATTGGAATAGGTATACTTGTGCTCGGGACCCTTGAGCACAGCAATGGCTGCAGGGGCCTGCATGAAAAATTCCTGGGAAGTGGTGTATTCATCCACCTGTTTTCCCTGGTCCGCGAAGCTCAGCAGGATCTGATCCCCCTCCTGAGACAGCAGACTGGCATTGAGAAAGAGAATGGCATCTGCTTTCGCTCTGAATGGGTCAGGGATGCTGAAATTGGAAATTTTTGCTTTGGAAGTTAGCAGCTCCTGAAATGCCTGCTGAAGTTCTGAGAGTTCCCGGGACTTTCCCAGCTCAAAAAAACCTTTCCCCAGGATGGCTTCTTTTGGCATTTTAAACATGCTGAAGAAGTGGTCATTGGCAAAGAGGACGGTAAATTGGCGATCGAGCAGCAGCAGGGGCACCTGCAGCGCCTGTGCGAACTGAAAATGCTCCTGGTTTAGCCCGGATTCGGTTTCTGTATCAAAACTGTCCTGAGTATTGTTTCTATCTGCCATTTCCATTCACACCAGTATTTTTTACCGTTAAGTCTTAGGGAATTTGTTTTATTTGCTAATATAAGTTTTTCATGGGGAATATTCTGCGGCTCCGGGAAGCATAATATTCCTCATGCCATTTATCGAGATGCACTTTTTTCGAGTCAAAATTGGGCTGAAGCCCT
>CAMPJY010000161.1 GCA_946887025.1 uncultured Salinimicrobium sp. | reverse complement strand
AAGCGGCCTACGCGACTTTTCCCGCATTATCCCCCTCCCTTTTCCCAAAATTCCTTATTTTCGCGCAACCATTAGAAATCAGCATACAATGAGCGCGAAGTTCCCTGAATATAAAGGACTTGACTTACCCAAAATCGCGGAGGAAATCCTCGATTACTGGAAAGAAAACGATGTGTTTACCAAAAGTGTCACCACCCGCGAGGGCAGGGGGCCTTACATCTTTTTCGAGGGCCCCCCATCTGCCAACGGCCTGCCGGGGATTCACCACGTGATGGCGCGCTCCATCAAGGATATTTTCTGCCGTTATAAAACCCAGAAAGGCTTTCAGGTGAAACGGAAAGCAGGCTGGGATACCCACGGGCTGCCGATAGAACTGGGCGTTGAAAAAGAACTGGGGATCACCAAGGAAGACATCGGGAAGAAGATCAGCGTCGAGGAATACAACCAGGCCTGCCGTAATGCGGTGATGCGCTATACCGACGTGTGGAACGACCTTACTGAAAAAATGGGCTATTGGGTGGATATGCAAGATCCCTACATCACCTACGAGCCGAAATATATGGAAACGGTGTGGTGGCTGCTTTCCCAGATCTACAAGAAAGGCCTGATCTACAAGGGCTACACCATTCAACCGTATTCCCCAAAAGCGGGTACAGGCCTCAGCTCCCACGAGCTGAACCAGCCGGGGACCTATCAGGATGTGACGGATACCACCGTGACTGCGATGTTCAAGGCGAAGAAAAGTACGCTTCCAAAGAAGCTGGCGAAGCTGGATGGGGACCTCTTCTTCATCGCCTGGACCACCACCCCCTGGACCCTGCCTTCCAATACAGCGCTTACGGTGGGTCCCAGAATCGAATACAGTCTGGTGAAAACCTTTAATCAGTACACTTTTCAGCCCATCAGCATCATAGTCGCCAGCAACCTTGCCGACAAACAGTTCGACAAGAAGTATAAAAAGGTGGAGAATGAGGAGGCGCTGAAATCATATAAACAAGGCGACAAGATCCCTTACTTCGTTTCTGGAAGCTTCCTCGGAAAGGATCTGGTAGGCATCCAATATGAACAGTTATTGCCTTACGCCCAGCCTTATGAGAATCCGGAGAACGCCTTCCGCGTGATCGCAGGGGATTTCGTGACTACGGAAGACGGAACGGGGATTGTGCATACCGCACCCACCTTCGGGGCGGATGATGCCCTGGTAGCCAAGCAGGCCGAGCCTGAGGTGCCGCCTTTACTGGTGAAGGATGAAAATGATAACCTGGTTCCACTTGTAGATCTGCAGGGGAAATTCAGGAAGGAGATGGGCGAACTAGCCGGAAAATACGTCAAGAACGAATACTATGATGAGGGGGAGGCGCCAGAGAAATCGGTGGATGTCGAGCTCGCCATCAAACTAAAAGAAGAGAACAGGGCCTTCAAGGTTGAAAAATACGTGCACAGCTACCCTAACTGCTGGCGTACCGACAGGCCCATCCTGTACTACCCGCTGGATTCATGGTTCATCAAGGTTACCGAGATCAAGGACCGGATGTACGAGCTGAACCAGACCATCAACTGGAAGCCCAAATCCACAGGGGAGGGCCGCTTTGGAAACTGGCTTGCCAACGCCAATGACTGGAACCTGTCCCGCTCGCGATACTGGGGGATCCCGCTGCCTATCTGGCGTACGGACGACGGGAGGGAAGAGCTGATGATAGGCAGCATAGAGGAGCTGAAAGCTGAAATGGCGAAGGCTGTTGCAGCGGGCTTCATGAAAAAAGATATTTTCGAGGACTTCGAGGTTGGGAATATGAGCGAGGAAAACTATGCGACCGTAGACCTGCACAAGAATGTGGTGGACCAGATCGTGCTGGTATCCGCTTCAGGAAAACCCATGAAACGCGAAGCCGACCTGATAGATGTGTGGTTTGATTCCGGTTCCATGCCTTACGCCCAGTGGCATTACCCGCTGGAGAACAAGGAGAAGGTGGAGGATGTCTGGAGAAAAGCCGATTTCATCGCCGAAGGGGTGGATCAGACAAGAGGCTGGTTCTATACCCTCCACGCCATCGCCACCATGATTTTCGACGATGTTGCATATAAAAATGTTGTTTCCAACGGGCTGGTGCTCGATAAGAACGGGCAGAAGATGTCGAAGCGCCTGGGCAATGCGGTGGATCCTTTTGAAACCCTTGCAGCCTTCGGGCCGGATGCCACCCGCTGGTATATGATTTCGAACGCGAATCCGTGGGATAACCTGAAATTCGATATAGAAGGGATCTCAGAGGTGCGCAGGAAGTTTTTCGGCACCCTGTACAACACCTACTCGTTTTTCACGCTCTATGCAAACATCGATGGCTTCAGCTATGCCGAAGCCGACGTTCCGCTGTCAGAGCGCCCTGAAATCGATCGCTGGATACTTTCAGAACTGAATAGCCTGGTGAAGAATGTCGACAGCTACTACGCCGACTATGAACCCACCAAGGCAACCCGTGCAATTTCAGAATTTGTGCAGGAGAACCTGAGCAACTGGTACGTGCGCCTGTGTCGCAGAAGGTTCTGGAAAGGGGAATACGGGCAGGACAAGATCTCCGCCTACCAGACCCTCTACACCTGTCTGAACACCGTAGCCAAGCTGAGTGCCCCCGTGGCGCCCTTCTTCATGGACAGGCTTTACAGGGATCTGAATTCAGCCACTTCCAAAGAAGCTTTTGAATCCGTTCACCTGGCAGATTTCCCAACCGCCGACGATTCCTTCGTGGACAAGTCGCTGGAAGGGCAGATGGAAAAGGCGCAGACGATCTCTTCCCTGGTACTCTCCCTCCGGAAGAAGGAGATGATCAAGGTGCGGCAGCCGCTGCAGCGCATCATGATCCCGGTGCTGGATGAGGTTCAGAAACGGGAGATCCTGGCGGTTTCAGACCTTATCCGTTCAGAAGTGAATGTGAAAGAAATTGAGCTCATCGACGATGCTTCAGGCATGCTGGTGAAGCAGATAAAACCTAATTTCAAAGTCCTTGGCCCCCGTTTCGGAAAGGATATGAAGCTGGTTTCCAGCGCAATAAACAATTTTTCTGCGGAAGAAATCAGCACGATTGAGCGGGAAGGGAAAATTGAAGTTGGAATATCGGGAAAATTGATTACTTTAGGCCACGAAGATGTGGAAATCAGCTCTCAGGATATCGAGGGCTGGCTGGTAGCAAATTCGGGTAAACTTACTGTTGCACTGGATATTAGCATCACCCCCGAACTGAAGAATGAAGGGATAGCGAGGGAGCTGGTAAACAGAATTCAGAATCTGCGTAAGGATTCAGGCCTGGAAGTGACAGATAAGATAGAAGTGACCCTACAGCAGGACAGGCTGGTCGAGGAGGCTGTCCGAACGAACATAGAATATATTAAAAACGAAACCCTTACTGCAAGCCTCGAATTTGCAGAAGACGTGAGCAACGGGATCGAAATATCCTTTGATGAAGTAGAGACCAGATTGTTTATTAAAAAACAAGATTAACTATGTCAGTAGAAGTAAAAGAGCGTTACAGCGATGCGGATCTAGCGGAGTTCAAGGTATTGATCCAGGCCAAGATCGAAAAGGCAAAAGAGCAGCTTGAATTGTACAAGAGTGCTTACATGAATGACGGGAACAACGGGACCGACGACACCTCCCCAACATTCAAGGCTTTCGAGGAAGGCAGCGAGACCATGAGCAAGGAAGCCAACTCGCAGCTGGCCATCCGCCAGGAGAAATTCATCCGTGATCTCAAGAATGCCCTGGTGCGCATTGAAAGCAAGACCTATGGCATCTGCAGGGTAACCGGTAAACTGATCGCCAAAGAGCGACTTAAATTAGTACCTCATGCCACTTTGAGCATCGAGGCCAAGAATTTGCAACGCTAATTCAAATCCCGATATTGAAAAGCGCTCCTGCCAGAAACTGGTTTGGAGCGTTTTTTGTTTTATGGGGGCAGGGGATTAAAATTTTTTGAATACTATGCTGCAGAATAGACTGCTTCTTTTTTTCATGCTTTCCGGTACTCTGGCGCTGGCGCAGAAGGAGACTTCCCAAACCCTCGGCGCAGAAAACATCGATGCCATCGTCCTTTCTGCTGATGAGATCTACAGGATCAGCATAAGCACCGCCGCAGTGGATGAAATCAGAATTACGACCCGTTCCGACGGGGAGTATTACAACCGCATCAGCCTGGATTCAGAAATAAAAGGGGAGACCCTGTATCTGACTTCCCGCTTCCGCGAAATCCTTCAGAGTGGTTACGACAAACTCAGTGCCCATAAGGTTTTTGCCATGGAGGTGTTCCTGGAGATCCCCGAGGGTCTGTCTGTAGATATCAGCTCCAACCTGGCTTCTGTTCATGCTTCAGGGGAATATAATAAGCTGCTGATACAGCTGAGATCCGGCTCCTGTTACCTTACCGGGATTTCTGCCGATGGCATTGTCAACACCTTCAACGGGAACATTGAACTGGAAGCAAAGGACGCGCAGGTAACTGCAAATTCCCGGCACGGGGAGCTGAAGTTCTCCGGGAAAAATTCCGGGGCACATAAAATAGCGCTTTCCTCCATTAACGGCGATATAAGAGTGGTCCATACTAAATAATATTAGTATTTTTGAGCTGTTTTAATAAAATTACCCGATGTCCTTAAAAAAAGCTTCCGCAATAATCCTCCTCATATTACTTATTGACCAAATTTCGAAGTTCTATATCAAGACCCATTTCATGTTGGGGGAGGAGATCCGGGTGTTCGACTGGTTCCGCATCCTTTTTGTGGAGAACGAAGGCATGGCCTGGGGCGCTAAGATCCCCGGGGAGTACGGAAAGCTGCTGTTAACCAGTTTCAGGCTGGTGGCGATCGTCGGGATAGGTTACTGGCTGTGGGATTCTGTACGGAAGAACGGTTCACGGATCCTCATAGTCTCCATCGCCATGATCTTTGCGGGGGCTTTCGGAAACATAATTGATTCGGTGTTATATGGGGTACTGTTTAACGACAGTTATCAGCAGGTGGCTAGTTTTCTGCCCGAAGCAGGGGGCTACGGCACCCTGATGCACGGAAAGGTGGTGGATATGCTGTATTTCCCGCTCTGGTCGGGTTACCTGCCTGACTGGATCCCAATCTGGGGAGGGGATTATTTCACCTTCTTTGAGCCGGTATTCAACATTGCGGATTCTGCTATTACGATAGGGGTGTTCCTTTTGCTGATATTCAATAAGAGAGCTTTTCCTGCGGAAGAGAAGGGGGAGTAACACACGGGAATCTGGAGATTCCCGCCCGTTTGCGCCAGGATCTGGAGATCCTGGCGCAGCAGTATGCTGGTCCAAATCTCCAGATTGGACCCACCGGGTGACGATCTCCAGATCGCCGTGACAGCATTTACGGGAATCTGGAGATTCCCGCCCGGTTGCGCCAGGATCTGGAGATCCTGGCG
>CAMPJY010000160.1 GCA_946887025.1 uncultured Salinimicrobium sp. | reverse complement strand
AGCTTCAGGTTCTGGATGTAGTGCAACTGATGCTGCAGAAATTTCAGAACCAGATCCGCTTAGCATTGTTGCCAACGGGGAGGATCTGTTGTGCCATGGGGATTCCGATGGTAATATCACTGGTACTGTCACAGGAGGTACACCGCCTTACACCATTTTATTGACCGGAGATGCATCAGCCTCGCAGACTGCTGCCGCAGACGGAAGCTTCAATTTTAGTGGACTGAGTGCCGGAAGCTATTCCGTTGAAGTTCAAGATGACAATTTTGAAGTAGCTTCAGGTTCTGGATGTAGTGCAACTGATGCTGCAGAAATTTCAGAACCAGATTTATTACAAGCAACCGTCACTCCTTCACATGAATCTTGTATGACCAATGATGGCTCGGCCACTGTTTCTCCATCTGGAGGAACTGGTGAGTACACTTATTTGTGGAATGATCCCAATAAGCAAACCACTGCTACTGCCACCAATCTGGCCGCAGGTTCCTATTCAGTAAAAGTTACTGACGCCAATGGTTGTGAGACCACAGTCAGTACGACAATAAACGGACCAGCCAATTGTGCTCATATTTTCCCTACAGGAACCACTTGTGAAATCTATGACAAGGATCCAGAAGGCAACGTGTTAAATGAACTGTGTTTAACCGTAGCAGATGGTAAAATAACCAATGTTACACCAGGAGCTTTTTTCTACTGGGGCGATTTTGTTGCCACTTCCAGAAATTCAGATATTCTGATTGACCAACAAAAGCCTGGAAGCATTAATATGTTCTTTGATCCACAAAATTCAAGTAACGTCAGGATCTATGACGAATCCTGTAGAGACATTAAAGGCTTAAAGGTCAGTATTTTGTCGGACGGAGATGTAAGGATCCAATTCAAAACATCCATTGGAGCAAAATATATAGTTTCCGTCAAATATGACCCTAAATCTATCATCGGAGGAGAGGTTTCGGAGACAAATAATTTTTATTCTTTTGGAATGTATAATGGCGTAGCTGCAATTGGTGGATCTTTTGGAACTATAAATGCTGTAAATTGTGATGTATCTTCTGGAAATCTGATGCTATTTTCAATTTCAGTTGAATCGGAAAATGTGGGTGTTGAGAATACTAACGACATAGCCGTCTACCCAGTGCCTTTCAGTGAGTACATAAACATAGGCTACAACCTGAACTACGTCTCCGATGTTCAGATCGACATCTTCGACTTCGGGAACAACCTTTTAAAATCAGTAAGTGCCCCACAGGTAACTTCTGGTTCGGTGACCGAAATCCCTGTCGACTTCTATATTAATGTAGATCAGATCTATATCGTAAGGGTGACCACCGATAGGGAGACTTTCGTTAAACAGATTGTTGCCAAACCATAACAAAAAACTAATCCTAAAGAAAAAGCAGCCTCCAAGGCTGCTTTTTTATTTATGTTATTCGATTTTAAGCCTTTCTAAAAAACATTTTAAAAGTCGCCCCTTCCTGTGGCTTGCTCAGCACCGAAATATGGGCATCGTGTTCCTCGAGGATGGTCTTCACAGAACTCAGGCCCACCCCCAGCCCATTGGGCTTATTGGTATAAAAGGCATCGAAAAGCCGATCCACCTGCTCTTGCTCCATCCCCAGCCCGTTATCGGTTATTGCTACTATATACTCATGCTTTTCCTCACTGATCGCGATCCTGATTTTCCCCTGCCCCGGTACGGTGGCTTCGCTGGCATTCACCAGGATATTGACGAAGACGATCTCCAGCTTCTCCTTATCCGCCAGTACGGGATAAGGGCCTTCAAAATCCTTCTCCAGCTCAATACCCGCCAGGTAGATCCTGTCAGCAGCATTCTCAATGGACCGCTCCATGATAACAGCCAGATCTTCTTTCTTTAGATCTACGGGGGAATAATTAGAGGAGGTCAATAGGTCCGTGACCAGCATATTGAGCCTTTTGGCACTTCTGGAAAGTATATCAATGAATTTACTGAGCTCCTTCTCTTCTGATACTTTTAATCTCGACGATAATACCTCCCCCACCATTCCTATACTAGATATGGGGTTCCGGAGCTCATGGGCAAGAATCCGTGCCACTTCCCCCTGAATCGAAAGTTTCTCGGCACTCAACAAAGCCTTCTCAGTCTTCTTCTGGGTGGAGATATTGGTAAGGAGCAGCACATATTCTTCCACCCAGGAAGGATCCCGCCTGAAATAGATCTTCCCCCTCACATTAAACCATTCCCAGGAATCCTCGGAAAGTTTTACCCGCACCTCGGTCTCATGAATTTCCTCTAAAGAGGATTTCAGCAGTCTCTTGTGCAGATGCAGTAATTTCTCCCGGTCGCGAGGATGGATAAATGGGAGTATCTCCACCAGATGCGTCCCCTGAACCCGTTCCCGAGTGATACCCGCTTCAGGAAAAAGGTCGCGATTACAATATTTGACGTTGAAGTTGCTGAGACTGATGATAAGAATGGTTTCCTGGCTGGTACGGCCCAGTTCCTGTCTGAACCTCAGGTTTTCCTGCAGTTCTTCCGCTTCTGCCTTGCGTTTGCTGATATCCTCAATCCCGGTTATTAAAAGATCGTTCTGTGCTCTTGCCGTTACGCGAAACCAGTGGTGATAGCCTTCCCGGTCGAAATAAAATTCCTCATCCAGGGGCTCCCCGGTTTCCATCACTTTTTTAAACCCATCAAACATCCCCATTTCCACCCCGTATTTTGTGGTTTCGAGATAGGTACGGCCGGTAGGATCCTCCTCCAAGTACATTCTCAGAAGCACTTGGTTGACCCTGATAAATTTGAAGTCCCTGATGCTTCCATCCTCATTGTACAAGGTTTTGAATACCGCCAGAGCCTGATTGCTGTTGTCAAAGACTTTCTGCAAAAGTTCCTGGCTTTCCTCCAAAGCAGTCTTCCGGCGCGCCGCCTTTACCTCGAGTGCGGCTTTCGATTTCTCCAATTCCTCCTTTGCAGCCTTTAATTCTTCTTCTGTACGTTTGCTCTGGGTAATATTCCTGAACATCATGGCTAAGCGGCTGCTGGGTTCTTCCCCTATTCTGCAGGCAAAGATCTCAAACCAGGACTGGTCCAGGGCCTTGAGAAATAACTGAAAACGGAGGGGCTCCCCATTCTGGACCACTTCTTTCAGGTATGTGAATTTGGGATCTACCACGGCAGAATTTACCTCCCTGAGGGTCCTTCCTAAAGCATTCTTGTAAGGGATCTGGGTCTCAAATGCCGGATTGGTTTTCAGAAACAGGAAATCCACCGGCTCTCCATTTTCATCAAATATCAGTTCAATAATGCAGAAAGCATCGTCCAGAGAGGCCACTATATGCTTATAATCAATGTCTACGAGCTGTGCGTCCGGATTCTTCTTCTCAGGGGCACCTTCCTGCGGAATTCCAGTCCCGCTCCTGATCTCCTGAACGAAACTCAGCACCATTGGACCCGGCCTTTGTGGCATGCCTTTGTACAGGCGATCCCTGAAACAGAAGCTGCTCCAGTTTCCCCTCAGGTCTTTCAGCCTTACAGTTATCTCTTTCTCTTCATCTTCGGAAAGAGCATTCAGGTGAACCTGATATGCAGGATAATCCTCGGGATGCAAATAAGATTTAAACAGATCCACTCCATTATCTTCGGAAGCCTTCCCAAAGGGAACCTTTTGGGCAGCAGTTTTGTTGAAGAACCGGATTCGCGGGTCTTTTATGCTTGTCAATAGGACAAACTGCTGTTTTGAATTGGTTTCCTGAGTCTTAGCTGCTCTTAAGGGCATTAATGATCTTTCTTTAGAAGGTTGTCAAATTACTAAAAAAAACAGAAATGAAGAAGTTCCCGGGAGCTTTGATATAACTACTCAAAATCCAATGATTTTATAAAAGGGGATCAAATGCTGTTATTCCTACAATTACTGATTTAAAGGAAATTTAATAACCTGGAAGCCAAGCCGTTAAAAAGACTAAAGTCCTTTATTCTAGTTATTTGCGCCCTTATCTTTGGAATCGATATTAAAATATTAACCAAATACCCGAGTGATATGAAATATTTAAAAGCAGGTTTTTTGACTTTTTGCATGATGATGGGTGGCAGTATGATGTCACAGGAGCTTAATACTTATGATGGGGACGGAGACAACCGTCTTTCCCAGGCTGAATTTGAAGAGGTCAATAAAAGCATCTATTACAACTACGATGATGATGCTGACGGCAATATTACCAACGAAGAATTTTACCGGGCGAGCTACCGCGAATTCGACTCCAATGGGGATGGGAACATCAATCAGGAGGAGTGGAATACCGGAATAGGCAATAACGCTGGAAGCTTTGGAAATGAAGATTTCACCACCTTCGACTCTGATGCGGATGGTGCACTCAATGAAGATGAATGGAATGACGGGATGAGACGCAGTAATGAGTGGTATGAGACCTTTGACCTCAATCAGGATGGTAATATTACCAGCGAAGAATGGAACGAAAGCAATTTTGAGCAATGGGATGCCGATAAAAACAGTTTTATCGACGAGGAGGAATTTGAAATGAACAACCGGAACTGGTAAGTGGTTCCAGATCCTCATATCTTACATGAATAAAATTGGAGAGTATAAAACGTAAAGCCACAATTATGAGAAAATACAAAATCGCAATAGTAGTAGGAAGCCTTCGAAAGGAATCCTTCAATCTGAAAACGGCAAAGGCAATGACAGCCCTTGCACCTGATTCCCTTTCCTTTGATTTTCTGGAAATCGGAAACCTTCCGCTCTTCAACCAGGACCTGGAAGGAAACCCTCCACAGGAGTGGTTGTCTTTCCGGGAACAGATCAGGGCGGCCGATGGACTTCTGTTCTTTACGCCTGAGTACAACAGATCCGTGCCGGGAGTTTTAAAGAATGCCATCGACGTTGGATCCCGTCCCTACGGTGAAAATTCCTGGGATGGTAAACCCGGGGGAGTCGTAAGTGTTTCCATTGGAAACATCAGCGGTTTTGGGGCCAACCACCACCTGCGGCAATCCCTGGTTTTTATTAATGTCCCCACTATGGCTCAGCCGGAGGCTTATATAGCGGATGCAGGAGAGCTTTTTGACGATCAAGGGAACCTGACCAAGGAAGACACCAAAGAGTTCTTCAGAAGCTATATGACGGCTTATGAAAGCTGGGTGAAAACCATTGTGGGGGAATAAAATGACATATTATTCATCCCTTTCAATGAATATAACCAGAGGCTAGGAGGAGGTAAATCTTATTAGAAAACATCCTTCTTCCTCCTCCGGCTCCGAAAGGAACGGCACCAGTCTGTTTTCCTGAATTTCTTCAGTCAATTATTTCTGCTGTGAAGCAGATCCGGCAAAATATCAGAATAAGAATTTTAACTAAGATGTTGATAATTAATCATTCAATTGTTAACTTTTGGACCCCAAGTTATTCGGTATACCCCATCTTCCGCATCCATTCGTCGTTATACATCTTCCCGACA
>CAMPJY010000159.1 GCA_946887025.1 uncultured Salinimicrobium sp. | reverse complement strand
CGTTGTTGACCTGGATATTGAATCCCGGAAGCAGCCCCTGCAGGGAACTGCTGATGTTGGGGGAAGGTCGCAGGGCGATATCCTCGGCATCTATCTGGGCCACGGCCCCGGTGAGATTGGCTCTTTTCTGGGTGCCATAGCCCACGACCACCACCTCGTTGAGACTCTGAACATCGTCCGACAGTTGAACCTTCAGCTGTGTCTGCCCATTAAGCGGCACTTCCTTTTGCTGAAAGCCCAGATAGGAAAATACCAGGGTGACCTCGCCTTGCGGCACGCGCAGACTGAAATTTCCGTCAAAATCGGTGGCGGTGCCACGGGTGGTGGATTTGACAAACACCGAAACCCCGGGCAGAGGCACTTCGGATTCGTCGGTAACGGTTCCTGTCACCGTCTGTTCCTGGGCAAAAGCCCGGGGAGAAAAGGCGACAAAAAACGCAAAAAGCAGCAGTAGGGAATTTTTCATAATTGTGGTTACATTAAATTATTCGGCTGCGAATTTCAGGATTAAAGCAGGGATTGGGGTGGGAATGAGTTTAAGCTTCCTTTAAGGAAAGATTACCGGAAAATGAGGAAAACCTTTGCGGAGAATTTAGATGACGGGAAGTCAGCGTTGTAGGAAATTCAGGAGCTTTTGATTAAGGGTACTGCTTTTCTTTTTGAGCTGGAGGTTTGTTTTTTGTGCTGGACGGAGACTCCAGTCTCCAGTCCCCTTAGTTGCGAGTCTCCAGACTCGCGTAGCTCCGCTGCCTCCGCTGCCTCCGCTGCGCCAGATCTCCAGATCTGAGCGCAACCCGGGCGCGAATCTCCAGATTCCCGAAGGCATGTGGCCGGCTGCCTCGGCAGTGCCGGCAATCTGGAGATTTGGCCCAGCAGGCGCAGTAGCTTGAGGGATTTTCAATTGCCGGTGCTTTCCTGAAAAGCCCAAACAAAAAAGGCTGCCCACAGGCAGCCTTTTCGGTAATAATTAACAGCCTAAGCTATTCCTTCACAAACCGCCCGGAATATACCGAACCCTCTGCAGAAGTAAGTTTTATGATATACACCCCTTCCACCAGACTTTCCACTGACAGCTGTTCCTCAGCACCTCCGGAAGGATAGGCCTTCACCTGCACCAGTTTCCCGTTCAGGTCATAAACAGCCAGTCTCCTGATAGATTGATCGGCGACACGTAGCTTCAAAGTGCTTACGGCAGGATTAGGATACATTTCAAAGGAAAGGCCAGCCTCCTGTTTTCCGGCCTTGGGCTGCTTCTGAGTCAGCGCCTGCTTGGTGGCAGCGGAAACAGTGCCCTGCACCGATACTTCTTCAAAACTGACTACCGCCGTGGCATTGCTGGCAGAAGTGCCTGCGAGGCCTACATATAGGGTTTCTGACAGGTTCATTTTCACACTACCCAGCTGTTGCCAGTTTCCATTGGTATCGGAAACGTAAGAAGTGATTTCATGCCCATCCCGCACTATCCTGACATATTCCGGAATAGAGACCGAAGTGGCATTGGATTCAAATACTTTGGAGTCTGTCGCTTTCCTGTATTTCAGGCTTACCGTATTTCCTGAAAGGAGGCCTCCCGCCGAGATGCCGGTCATGGCAAAACGCGCTCCGGGAGCAAGACTTTCGCGGATGACCACTGCGGCCTGGACGTTGGAACCTGTGTTTTCCAGTCCCGTTACCCGGGCGATGATCTCGGTATTTCCCGTAATTTCCTGGTAGGTGAAGTAAAAGGCATCCTCCCTGCCTGAAATGCTGTTCCCCTGGGCGGTGAGTTCAAAACTGCCGTCTGAGTAACAAAGCTCCCCCGGAATGCTTACGGAACCTATATCGGCCATTTTCCAAGGAGCAGGGACAGCTTCACAGTAATTAAAGCCGGTTACTACACTTAAGGTTCCCGAGCCGCTGAAGCTGCCGGTAAAGGCGCGGTAGTGGTCTTCAGAATTCACCTCGGTCAGCACGCCGTTCAGCTGAAAATTCCCCTGCCTTGCATCGGCATCGTCAATATTGCTGCTGCTCACCTTTAGTGGGATCAGCTCTGCGGGCACAGGAAAAGCCGAGAGTTCCTCATCCGTAAAGTATAGCGTGAGCTCATAAGTAGCATCGGGATTAGAGGTGGTTATCTCAAATGCTTTGGAGGGTCTTTCTGAAGAGATTCCCGAGAAGGCCACGGAAGCATTGCCTGCTTCGTTGACCGACAGGCTGACGCAGCCCAGATCTGCCGAGGCATTCTCGATCTTTCCTATAAGGGCCTTATCTGTCGCACTGAGGAAATAGACGGTATTTCCCACATTAACGGCAGCTGTAGCCTGTTCATTGGCTGCTGTTTCTATGCCTGCGGGCAGGGCAGTGACCTGCAGGTTATCGATGGCAAAACTGAACTGGCTGCCGGCGTTGGTATCATTGAACCATCTCCAGCCCAGGAAGAAGGATTTCCCTTCCAGCTCCTCGAAGACAGCGCTGAAACTGCCGCTGGCCGTCTCTGTGCCAAGAACCCCTCCGCCTACGAATTTCTGCACCGGAGTATAAGTAGCGCCGTCCAGGGAATAGACGAATTCGCCATAGTCGAAGATCACACTGGGATCGACGGCATCGATCTCACCTCCGGCTTCCCAGTCAAAACTCACCGTGACGTCCGAAGCCCCGGCAGCATTGAGCAGGGGAGACCTGAGGATGGTGTGGGAGGGGGAGTTCTGATCATAAAACGGCAGCTCGAGCAGCCCTTCCGTAATATAAGCCCTGCCGGCCGCCGAAAGATTTCCATTGGCACGCCATACATTAACACCCTCACTTAAGGAAACGCTTGTCCAGCCTGGGGCAAACCCGGCTCCGGAAAAGTCTTCCGCAAGCAGTTCAAAGGGTTCAGACCCTGTACGCGGAACAAAATCATCATCTGAGATGGCATATTCCTGACTCATCAGCTCCCCATTATAAATAAAGGATAATACAATGCTTTCACTGCCTTCGATCACGGCGTCGTCATAAACGGTTAATGTCAGAGTCCGGGATTCAGTTCCGGTGAAGCTGAACTCCTGCGCCGACAGCTCAAAATCCTCTCCCGCGGTGGCCGTGCTGCCTGCGGTGCTAATGGAGATCGTGGCCGCAGGATCTATCTCCACCCCTTCGATAAGAAGGGAATAGACGTTCAGGTCCTCGCAACCGGAAATTTCATTATTCTCTTCAAACAGCTGTACATTCTTCGAACTGAAAGTGATGGTATTCGGATCCCCGGTTTTGTAAGCTTCTCCTACATCCACCGCATGCCAGGCATTGGTTGTAGACTGCTCCTCTGGCGAGGAGATGCCGTAAAGGGTCTGCGCCACCAGGATGGAAGCCGCGCGCATTTCGGCGAAGGTGGCATTGGGGGAAAGCATGGTCTCTGCCAGATAGGTGATCTGAGAGGCTTTGTCAAAACCAAGGCCTTCCACGGAATAGGAATTTCCGGCATCGGTGACCTGGTCATCTGCTGCCTGCTTCTGGAATCCGGGAGAAAAGGCCTGGCCACTTCCGCTGACGAGGAAATAGTACCATTTGTTAAGCACTCCGCTATTGGTATGCACCCCGCACTGGTCATTGGCCAGGTTGGGATCACAATTCGGATCCTGCCAGTTTAGCCCTCCGTAGGAATCGGGAGCCCCTTCCGCCTTTGGATCGTCCATCCAGCGCAAGGCCCTGGAATCGGGACTGCCCGCTGGGGCGCCTCCATCTGTCTGATCTATCTGTTCCCCGATTCCCCAGGGATCATATTCCAGGGAAGCATCTATTTCAGAAAGTACATAATGTTCCACGGCAGCGGCCCAGATATCGGAGAGGCCTTCGTTCATGGCGCCGGATTCACTGGCATAGACCAGGTCGGCGGTGAATTCACACACCCCATGACCTATTTCGTGAGCGCATACATCCATGGAGGTAAGCGGGGCAAAGCTGCCGTTGGGATTGGTGCCGCCCTGGTAGCTGCCGTCCCCGTAGGTCATCGCGCTCCCGTTCCAGAAGGCATTGTCATAGGCGTCGCCGTAGTGTACATAATTGAAGACCTTGGTCCCTTTGTCGTCATAGCTCAGCCGATTGTGCTCCTGCATCCAGTAATTCAAGACCACTTCGGCCCCCCAATGCGCATCCAGGGCGATATCGTCATTATTTCTCTCATTCGCCAGAGGGTAGATGCTGAGGGTGGAAAATTCATCTTTTCTGTGCTCGGAGGCATTCCAGATATTGTCTGCGGTTTCGGAATTCAGCAGATCCCCGTCCCCATCGGCTATGGGGGTAGCCAGGGTGGCCAGGGCAGGAATACTCAAGGGGACGCCGCCAATGCCCTCATAGGACAGGGTCTCGTTTTCTACTCCGCTGGGGGTGATCCCTTTCAGTACATAATTCCCGTTCGCATCCTGTGAGCTGTCAAAGCTGCGGGTGCCGGCATATCGGGTATCTCCCGTGGCCTGTAAAAATACGGGGGGACCGGCCGTCTTTTTAGTGGCTGCCTTTTTATTTTCTTTTGCGGTGGAAATAACTTCCCTGGTTGTATGATTCCCCCCGGCGTGCTTGATGATCGCGTCCCTAAGCAGGATCTCCCCGGAATTGGCATCGACATATACATCGTCCCGGGAAAGTGGTTCTGCAGCATAAATATTGAATTTATAGGCCAGTCTCAGATCGATTTCCGCAGTAGAATAGTTGTCGACAAATACCAGTTCCCCTTTGGGAGAAACCTCCTCAAGCGCAGCGACTTTTTCCGGAGAATCGGCCAGGCTCTCTATAAGTTCCCAGGCGTAGGTGGTGGCGCCAATGAAGTCCAGGGCCTTTTGGAGGGCATTGGCTTCACTCAGGCCTGCTGTGGAAGGGATGTCGGGAGCAAGGGCGTAATATTCGGCCGTAAGGGCCTGTACGTTGCCGTTCTTTACAATCGCCTTGAAGACTCCATGTTCCACTTTTATGCCGTTGGTGTATTGCTGAAACTTGTGGACTTCCAGGCCGTGGGTGGTAAGGGAGCTTTCGGGAGAAAAGGAGGTTTTTTCGCCGGTTTCCAGGACTTTGGCCAGAAAACCGGGAGTTTCACTGACTGAAAGGGTTTCTTTAGGGTTGATCTTTATCAGGGAGGGGGTGCCTCTCAGGGAATCCATGGTAAATTCGGCAACCCGGGTATCATTGCCGAGATTTTCAATAATGGCCTCCGGGGAGGTCTGCGCATGGGAGACGACTCCGTATACGCTCATAACAAGGAATACAAAACTCCTGAGTAATAGTTTTTTCATGATTTTTAGTTTTAATGATTGGGTTTGGGTAAAAAATAAGAAAGACCTTATTGCATTCAATAAAGTCCCGGATTAATTCAGAAAATGATATAAAATGCATCAAAAACATAGCAAAAATTGATTGGGTCCTAAAGTTACCTGCTAAATATGTACTTTCCTCTAAAGAAGATGTGAAAGCATGGTTAAGGAGGTCTTAAACTTCCTCTCAGAAAACCTTTGGAAGAATAATTGTAGGAAAAGACGACGGCTATAAAGAGTGTTTATAGACAAAAGGCTGTTAAACTTCTATTAAAACCATGGGAGGTTAAAAATAGCAGCTTCAAA
>CAMPJY010000158.1 GCA_946887025.1 uncultured Salinimicrobium sp. | reverse complement strand
ATCTTCAAGGGTTCCTGGTGGGGTTTTAGTTTTCCGGTGGAAGGATCGATCTTAAAAATAGCTATGCTGTCGGTATCCTGATTGGCTGCATATAAAAATTCGCCTTCAGGTCCAATGGAAAAGTTTCTTGGAGTTTTACCTCCGGTACTTGTATGTCCCAGAAGCTTCAGTTTCCCGGAAGCATTGTCAATTCCAAATGCCGCTATACTGTTGTGCCCCCTGTTGGAAACGTACAGGAATTTCCCCGACGGATGTACATGAATATCTGCTCCGGAATTTTTGCCCTCGAAATCTTGGGGTAAGGAGGAAACCGTGTGAAGTAATTGTAAGCTTCCATCTTCCCAAACCTTAAAACTGCTCACACTGCTGTTGAGTTCATTCATGGAAAAAATGAAATTACCGTCCGCAGAAAAAGCAAGATGCCTTGGCCCCGCCCCTTGTGGGAGCGCTACTGAAACTTGCGGATGAGGCTTCAGCACTCCTTTCTCAGGGTTAAAATTATAGATCCATATCTTGTCATTCCCCAAATCAGCAATGTAGGCAAGCTTGTTATCTTCGGATAAAGTGACGGAGTGCGGATGCGACTGCTCCGGATTCTCAAACCTGAGCACTTGCTTTTCCCTTAATGCTCCATTCTTTTCTTTCTGGTAAAGAACTACTATCCCTCCGACGTAATTTGAAACGAAAACATAATCCCCGGAAGCGTCAACTGCTATATGACATGGGGCAAATCCCACAGAGGAGACTGAGTTGATCTCTTCCAGCTGCTGGTTGGGAAGTATCCTGAAAGCATGCACAAATCCTGATTCGGCATCCCCGGGTCCCAGTTCACTCACCGCATAGAGGTATTTGCCATCCGGGGAGGTTTTAACATAGGAAGGATTAGTCACTTCAGCCACTGTGCCCTCCAGACTCAGGGCCCCGGTCTTCGGATCCTGCGTTATGGCATAAATACCTTCAGCCTTCCCATCCACATGGCCTTCCTTCTTGGTGTAAGTGCCAACATATCCAGCATTGACATGAGCTTCCGTTCCGGCGCCCTCCTGGGCAAAGGAATGAATGGGGCTGAAAATGAAGGAGGAGAATAAGAACATCAGGGTCTTTGAATTTTTCATTTAGAAGGGGATTATTTGTACAACACTCCAAAAATATGAATAAGAAGGCTTTATAGCCATTTTTTCTGCTTGAAATAATAGATCATGCCGGCCAAAATCAGAAGCATGATTCCCCAAAGCACGAAATAGCTGTACTTCCATTCCAGCTCCGGCATATATTCGAAATTCATTCCATAGACCCCCGCAATAAAAGTCAGCGGAATAAAGATGGTCGCCATTATGGTCAGCACCTTCATCACCTCATTCATTTTGTTACTGATGGTCGTCATATACATATCCATGACGCTCCAGGCCATCTCCCGGTAGATCTCAATGTTTTCAGAGACCTGGATGATATGATCGTACAGGTCGCGGATGTAATTCCGGGTCTGCTCCTGAATCAGCTCATTTTCGATCTTCTCCATCCGGCTCACCACCTCCCGCAGCGGAAATACCGCCCTACGGATGCGTAAAATGGTGCGCTTCAGTTCCTGGATCTCAAAGGTGATATCGTTACTTGGCTGGGTGGTGAAAAGCTGTTCCTCCAGGGTCTCAATCCTGTCACTCATTTCTTCTATCACCTTGAAATAATTGTCAACGATAGCATCCAGCAGGGCGTAGACCAGATAATCGGAGCCCCTGCTCCTGATCTTTCCCTTGGCGCTGGAAAGCCTTTCCCGTACCCCGTCGAAAACATCGCCCCCGGTTTCCTGGAAACTGAGAACATAGTCCTTGCCAAGTACAAAACTGATATGTTCATTTTCCAGCTGTCCATCCTCCTTGAAGTACAGCATCTTGGCTACGATGAACAGAAAATCCTGGTACTCCTCGATCTTGGGCCGCTGATTGGTATTCACGATATCCTCCATTATCAATGGATGGAGGCCGTAATATTTCCCCAGCTTTTCGACCTCCGCAGTGTTGCCCAGCCCATCGATGTTTATCCAGGTGGTCCTGCTGGCTTCCTCAAACTTAAAAGCATCCTCAGGGGTTTTGGAAACATAGCGTTCAAAACTTTCCTTGTTATAATCGATGACTTCCAGAGAGGTTTCCTTATCTTCTTTCCTGCCTATGTAGGTAATGGTTCCAGGAGGTTGATGTAAGGCCTTGGAGGATTTAGGTCGCTTCTGGGAATATCTCTTTCTGGTTAGCATACATGGGATTTTTATTAAAAGTAGGAAATTCCGAGATTATAGAAAGTGTTTCGGGGAATTGCCAAAAAAATTACTGAAAAAGCTATTGGGTCAGGCGGGGAATTTTCCAACTGAAGCCATATCTTTGCGAAATGGTGGAGGAAGCACAAATTTTAGGCACTTTAAAAGAATATTTCGGATACGATAAATTCCGGCCCCTTCAAAGAAAGATCATCGATTCAATCCTTGAAAAACAGGACAATCTAGTAATTATGCCTACCGGGGGCGGGAAATCGATCTGTTTTCAGTTGCCTGCCCTGCTCCTTCCGGGAGTGACCTTAGTGGTTTCGCCTCTGATCGCCCTGATGAAGGACCAGGTGGACGGGCTTACGGCAAACGGGATTCCTGCAGCATTTTTCAACAGCAGTCAGACGGGAACTGAACAGCAGGAGATTTATTCTAAGCTGGATAGGGAGGAAATAAAACTTTTATATGTCGCCCCCGAAAGTCTTCAGTTTGTAGACCCCTTACTTAATTCAGGAAAAGTGAGCCTGATTGCCATTGATGAAGCCCATTGTATTTCGAGCTGGGGCCATGATTTCAGGCCTGCCTACACCAAACTGGGGTACCTGAAGAACCGCTTTCCCGAGATCCCGGTAATCGCACTTACTGCCACTGCGGATAAGGCGACCCGGCAGGATATCTGTCAGCAGCTGAATATTCCCGGCGCTGTTAAACATGTGGCTTCTTTTGACAGAAAAAACCTTAGTCTGGATGTCAGGCCGGGAACGAAGAAATTTGAGCAGATCCAGTCATTTCTAAAGAAACGTCCGAACGAGAGCGGGATCATCTATTGCCTTAGCCGAAAGAACACAGAAGAACTGGCTGCCAGACTTCAGGCCTCCGGATTTGAAGCTGCAGCCTATCATGCAGGGCTTTCCCACGAGGAAAGGATTGGGGTACAGGAAAACTTCATCAACGACAGGACGGGGATCATCTGTGCCACCATCGCCTTTGGAATGGGTATTGACAAGTCAAATGTGCGCTGGGTGATCCATTACAACATGCCCAAGAATCTGGAGGGTTACTATCAGGAAATTGGCCGCGCAGGGAGGGATGGCCTTCCCTCCTCCACCCTCCTTTTCCACAGTTATGCGGACGTGATCCAGCTTCAGAAATTTGCCGAAACCTCAGGAAATGCCGAGGTGCAGCTGGCAAAACTGGACCGGATGAAACAATATTCCGAAGCCCTGAGCTGCCGAAGAAAGATCCTTCTGAGTTATTTCGGGGAACTGATTCCCCAGGACTGCGGGAATTGTGATGTGTGCAGGAATCCGCCCGAGTTCTTTGATGGAACCATCATCGCACAGAAGGCCCTGTCGACAATATATCGTCTGAATAACCAGGAACCAATCTCTGGGGTCATCGACGTGCTGAGAGGGGCCCAGAATGCGCATATTTTCGAAAAAGGATACCAGCAGATTAAAACCTTTGGAATTGCCAGCGATATTTCCTGGAAGGACTGGCAGCAGTATATGATCCAGCTGGTGAACCTGGGCTATGTGGAGATTGCTTTCCACGACCACAATAAACTGCAGCTGACTGAACTCGCGAGAAAAGTCCTTTTCGAAAATGAAAAGGTGCAGCTGGCAGATGTGAATCAGGTGGAAATTCAGAAGGTGTCTGTTTCCAGGGAAAAGGAATCACTGAACAACTCACTGTTCGAAAGGCTCCGCCAGTTGCGTCTTAAACTATCTCAGGAGGAAGGAATTCCCGCGTATCTGATCTTCAACGATGCAACCTTGAAAGAGATGGAAAAGCTCCGGCCAATGACCGATGAGGAATTCATGCAGATAAACGGGGTGGGACGGCAGAAGATGCAGAATTACGGATACAGGTTTATCAAGGAGATCATCGCCTTCAGCAAGGACAAAAGGGAAAAGAAAAAAACCTCTAACGGAGATACTTATAAAGCGACGCTGGAATTGTATCAGCAGGGGCTGGATATTGATGAAATGGCGCAGAGGAGGAAGTTATCCCCTACTACCATTTTCTCACATCTGGCGAAATTGTATAATGATCAGGAAGCCGTGGACCTGAGGAAGTTTATTTCTGACAAGGACCTGGAGGGGGTCAGAAAAGCAAAAGAAGAACTGGATGCCCCGAAGGCGCTGAGACCTTATTTTGAACACTTTCAGGAAGCCATGGATTATGGGACCATCAGGATTGCCTTGACAATACTGGAGAAGGAGGAGCTGGACCTGATATAATTTTCTTTAAATTTCTATGTACTGAGGTTGTCTTAAAAGATCTTTTAAACCCCATAAATTTAAAAGGAATATCTTAACCTCAGGGAATTGGAATTTTCAATTGCCCGGACTTTTTAAGTCCGGGTTTCTGGAATTGTTTTTTTGATAAAGGGCTTTAGCCCAATATTTTATAGAGATCACATTTGGGCTAAAGCCCAATATGAATAGATCAACATATTACCCGCCTTAAAAGGCGGGGCAATTCAAAAATTGCATTAGAAGATTCGAAGCTGCCTTTTCAGACAACCTTTGACCTGCCCCTGATCTAGTACGGACATAATAATTATTTTATGTTTATTTTTCAGATAATTCCCTAAATTGTCCAGCATTAATCCATTAATTTTATAAAACATGAAAAAACTTTTACTCCTACTCCTGTCTTTATGCCTTTTCTCCTGCGTTTCCACCAATCAGCTGGAGAACAAGGTTGCTGCTGATTATGGATATACCGAAACCACAGCAATCCTGGTAGGTGGGGAAGATTATACCGATGGTCCCATATACGAACGTGCCTATCTGGATAAGCTGACAGGACCAAATGGCGAGGAAATCTCCTATACACGTACGGGAAGCTGTTGCCAGTTTGAAACTGAGAACGGGATCATGGGTGCCGGATTGCTGGATATATATGAGGTATCTTATGAGGGATTAGAGGAACCGCTTATTCTGTATTTAAACATGTATGATCCAAACCCGGGAGCTACGGTTGCACCTCGTGGATTAAAACTGAAATCATAAGGGGGCTGGAGAAACAGGAAAAAGATGCACCACCTGTATTAGTCAGCACTTCTATTGGAAATCTATCCGGTTTAGGATAAGTCCACTGCCGGGAGCGATAAAGTTAATCAGGACCTCATTCTCAGGTTTCAGACTGTTTTCAATATCTTCCAGCCTAATTTCCCCTCTGCCTAATTGCACCAGAGTCCCCATCATCAGGCGGATCTGGTTACGCAGGAAACCCTGGGAACGGATCCTCAGGAGGTAAGTTTCTTCAGGAAAAAAACTTGCGGATATCTCCTCATTCTCCACAATCTCACAAACTTCCACCTCCCGCTCCACGA
>CAMPJY010000157.1 GCA_946887025.1 uncultured Salinimicrobium sp. | reverse complement strand
TCACGGTTCCGGGGATCCCGAAGAAATCCATGATGGGCTGGGCGCAGTGGTGTCCGGTTCGGACGGCTATACCAAGTTTATCAATAATGGTGCCTATGTCATAAGGGTGGATGCCCTCGATATTGAAGGAGATCACCGAGGTTTTCTCTTTAGAAGTCCCGTAAATCTTTAAACCTTCAAGTTTCAGCAGCTCTTCTGTTGCGTATTGGAGGAGCTCCTGCTCATAGGCCGCAATGTTTTCGAAACCTACGGAATTCATATAATCAAGGGCAGCGCCAAAGGCGATTCCACCGCAGATATTCGGGGTTCCCGCCTCGAATTTATGGGGCAGGTCAGCGTATGTGGTTTTTTCAAAAGTCACCGTGGCTATCATTTCCCCGCCGCCCTGGTAGGGGGGCAGTTTTTTAAGCCATTCCTCTTTCCCATAAAGCATCCCAACTCCTGTAGGGCCGCACATTTTGTGGGCAGATACCACATAGAAATCCACATCCAGCTCCTGCACGTCGGCCTTGATATGCGGCGCGGCCTGGGCCCCGTCAA
This sequence comes from uncultured Salinimicrobium sp., assembly GCA_946887025.1. Next base: position 5,096 of record CAMPJY010000157.1, on the reverse strand, counting down.
TAAGGACAGCCGCATTTACTGCATGGGCCTTGTCAATAATTGTTTTTATGGGATTCACGGTTCCCAAAGCATTGGAAACGTGATTCAGGAACACCAGTTTTGTTTTTTCTGAAAGCAGCGCCTCAAATACGTCCATTTTAAGCACTCCCTCCTCGTCCATGGGGATAACCCTCAACTTGGCTCCGGTGCGCTCGCAAAGCATCTGCCAGGGCACTATATTCGAATGATGCTCCAGGGCGGAGACTATGATCTCATCTCCTTCTGAAAGCAGCGAAGTAAAACCATGAGCCACCAGATTGATCCCGTGGGTGGTCCCTGCGGTAAAGATGATCTCGTGAGTCTTTGCGGCGTTGAAATGCTGCTGTACCTTTATCCTTGCCTGCTCGTAAGCGTCTGTGGCTTCCTGGGACAAGGTATGTACCCCACGGTGGATATTGGCGTTGTAACGGGAGTAGTAATCGACTATCGCGTTTATCACCTGCTGTGGGGTCTGCGAAGTAGCCGCATTGTCGAAATAAACCAGCGGATGTCCGTTTACCTTTCGGCTGAGGATGGGGAAATCTTTGCGGATGTTCTCCACATCAAGCAGGTTTTTTTCGGTGGCAACTTTCATTATGACTTTTCTCAAATTTGAGGGAATGCTGTAGTTCTTTTAAAGATCTACAGGTCGTATCCTATGTTTACGCCAAGTTTCATGGCGATAAGTTTATTGATCCTTTTCTTGATCTCCGGAATTTTCACGCTTTCCAGGACGTTGTTAGCAAAAGCGTACATCAGAAGGGCCTGACTTTCCTTCAGCGGAATCCCGCGCGAACGAAGGTAAAATAAAGCTTCCTCGTCCAGCTGCCCGATGGTACACCCGTGGCTACATTTCACGTCATCAGCGAAGATCTCCAGCTGTGGCTTGGAATTGATCGTGGCCTTGTCATCCAGGAGAATGTTGTTGTTGGACTGGAAAGCGTTGGTTTTCTGGGCTTTTTTGTCAACAAGAATCTTTCCGTTGAATACTCCTGTGGAACTTTCCCCAAAGATACCTTTGTAGTCCTGATGACTTTCGCAGTTCGGTTCAGTGTGGTGAACCAACGTGTTGTGGTCGATGTGCTGATTCCCGTGGGTAACGGTGATTCCCTTTAAAGTAGAATCGATCCGCTCCCCTTTCTGGTAGAATTCCAGGTTGTTCCTGGTGATATTTCCTCCAAAGGAGAAAGTGTGCATGGAACAGATGCTTTCGCGGTGCTGCTCGATATAGGTATTGTCGATCAGGGAAGCGGAATCCCTGTCGTTCTGGATTTTGTAGTAGTCCACGATTGCGCGCTTGTCGACATAGATCTCGGTCACTGAATTCGTCAGTACCGGCTGGTCTGTAAGACTCTGATGGCGTTCAATGATCTGTACCTGCGAGTTTTCCTCAACCACGATCAGGTTACGGGGCTGTACCAGTAAGGCGGCCTCATTACCCGTGGAAAAGTTCACGATCTGTATAGGTTTATCTGCAGCTACATTCTTCGGGATCCTGATATAGGCTCCTTCTCTGGTGAAGGCAGTATTCAGGGAAGTCAGATTGTCCTGTGGCGCGATCTTATTGAAATAGATATCTATCACCGCTTTGTATTTCGAGCTGTTCATTGCTGAAGACATCAGGCAGGCATCAATCTTGTCGTGGGTGGTGGAAGAAAGATGTGACGAATAGATCCCATCAATGAACACGATCTTATAAGTGTCGATATCGTCGATGAAGAACTTCTCCACATCCCGGTATTCCAGGGTGTCCTCCTTCTTTGGAAAAACGGTATAATCGTGCTTCAGGATCTTGTTCAGGGAAGTGTATTTCCAGGCTTCCTGCTTTTTGTCAGGGAATCCCATCTGTTCGAAATCCTTGATGGCACGGGTCCTGATCTCGTGGATATCCGAATGCACGTTTACGTGTTCTTCGAAAGCCAGAAAAGAGGACAGTATTTTATCTTTTAATTCCATGTTGTATTTTTTTAAAACTTGAATTCGGAAAAGAAAATCAGTGAAAGCGAAGTTTTATTCGGCGCCTACTTCTTCCTTGATCCAGTCGTAACCTTTGTCTTCAAGTTCCAGCGCGAGTTCTTTTCCGCCTGATTTTACTATCCGTCCGTCGTACATTACGTGCACGAAATCAGGGATTATATAGTCAAGTAAACGCTGATAGTGGGTGATTACAAGAGTGGCGTTTTCTGGAGTTTTCAGTTTGTTCACTCCGTTAGCCACGATCCTGAGGGCGTCGATATCAAGGCCTGAGTCGGTTTCATCCAGAATCGCCAGCTTTGGCTCCAGCATGGCCATCTGGAATATCTCGTTCCGTTTTTTCTCTCCTCCCGAGAAACCTTCATTCAGGGAACGCGAAAGGAATTTACGGTCTATATCCAGCAATTCCGACTTCTCGCGAATCATTTTCAACATCTCGTTTGCAGGCATATCCTCCAGACCTCTGGCCTTTCTGTTGGCGTTGAGGGAGGTCCTCATAAAGTTGGTAACAGAAACCCCGGGAATTTCGATTGGATACTGGAAGGAAAGGAAAACTCCTTTGTGCGCCCTTTCTTCAGCTTCGTATTCAGTAAGATCTTCTCCTTCAAACTGGATTTCCCCTCTGGTGATCTCATATTCTTCCTTTCCGGCAATCACAGAGGAGAGTGTACTCTTTCCTGAACCGTTTGGTCCCATGATGGCGTGTACTTCTCCGGGATGTATTTCCAGATTGATTCCTTTTAAGATTTTAAGGTCTCCTACTTTGGCGTGTAAATTCTTTATTTTAAGCATAATTTCTGTTGAATAGTTCCTGAAGTACAGGGATTTTCAATTTGATTTAATTTGAAGCACTTTCTGTGGGCGCCTCCTCTTTTGGGACCGAAATAGACAGCACTTCCCGTATTTCTATAAATTCGTCCCAGCCTCTCATTCCGGGATTGGGTACTATTTTCACCTTAAGGGTCACCGGGATCATGTCGAACTGGTCTTCCTTATAGGCTTCCACCTCTTTTGCGAGCTTTTTGGACAAAGTATCGATCTTGACGCCGTACACAAAGGTATCTCCCTTAAAAACTGCAGCATCTGAAAGAAAAATAAATTCTCCTTTCAGCGTAGGGATGCTATCCTGCACCACTACCTCCTGCTGTGGCTGAAGATCTTCATTGGTATCCCCTCCACAGGCGGTGAGACTGAGCAAGGCGATCAATATGATAGCTAAATTCTTTCTCATTTTTATCCTACTGAACCTTCCAAAGAAATTTCCAGAAGCTTCTGAGCTTCTACGGCGAATTCCATTGGGAGTTTATTCAAAACTTCTTTACTGAACCCGTTCACGATAAGGGCGATGGCCTTTTCGGTATCGATCCCGCGCTGGTTACAATAAAAGATCTGGTCTTCCCCGATCTTACTGGTCGTAGCCTCGTGTTCTATCTTGGCGGTCTTGTTTTTTGCTTCAATGTAAGGGAAGGTATGCGCCCCGCACTTGTCACCCATCAAAAGGGAATCACACTGGGAGAAGTTCCTTGCGTTCTCCGCCCGGCTATTGATCTGTACCAGTCCGCGGTAGCTGTTCTGGGAACGTCCCGCTGAAATACCTTTGGAAATAATGGTGCTTCGAGTGTTTTTGCCAAGGTGGATCATCTTTGTTCCCGTATCCGCCTGCTGATAGTCGTTAGTAAGGGCGATCGAATAGAATTCTCCTACGGAGTGGTCGCCCTTCAGAACACAGGAAGGATATTTCCAGGTGACTGCAGACCCGGTCTCTACCTGCGTCCAGGAAATCTTCGCCTTTCTTTCACACAAGCCTCGCTTGGTAACGAAGTTATAAACTCCCCCTTTTCCATCCTTGTCTCCGGGGAACCAGTTCTGAACGGTAGAGTATTTTATTTCTGCTTCATCCATTGCGATGAGTTCCACCACTGCGGCATGCAGCTGGTTTTCATCACGGGAGGGAGCCGTACAGCCTTCAAGATAACTTACGTAGCTTCCTTCGTCAGCAATTACCAGAGTCCTTTCAAACTGACCCGTTCCCGCCTGGTTAATACGGAAATATGTTGAGAGTTCCATGGGGCAACGCACCCCTTTTGGGATATAACAGAAGGATCCGTCCGTAAACACAGCAGAGTTAAGTGCTGCATAGAAGTTGTCTTTCTGAGGAACGACGGTGCCAATATATTTCTTCACCAGCTCCGGATGCTTCTGGATAGCTTCTGAAATAGAACAGAAGATAATCCCCTTTTCAGCCAGAGTTTTCTGGAAAGTGGTAGCAACAGAAACAGAGTCCATCACGATATCCACCGCAACCCCTGCCAATTTCTTCTGTTCGTCTATAGAAATCCCCAGCCTTTTGAAGGTGTCCAGCAATTCCGGGTCCACCTCGTCAATACTGTTGTATTTCGGCTTTTTGGAAGGGGCAGAGTAATAGGAAATATCCTGGAAATCGGGCTTGTTGTAATGAACGTTAGCCCACTTGGGCTCGATCATCTTTTCCCAGGCCCTGTAGGCTTCCAGGCGCCAATTGGTCATCCATTCGGGCTCCTCCTTCTTCTTTGAAAGGGCACGAACCACGTCCTCATTTAAACCTTTTGGAAATGTATCAGATTCAATATCAGTATAAAACCCGTACTTGTATTCCTTGGTATCGAGTTCTTTTTTTAAATCGTCTTCAGTATATGCCATGTTGATTAATTCAAAAATTTAAAGATTCAAGGATTCAAAGATTAAAACTCGATAGTTTAGGATTTTGGTCCTTGGTTTTTCTTGATAATGTATTTGATGAAATTGGAGAGTTGTTTTGAAATGTTTATTATTTTCTCTCTTAATTCCTCATATTCCTTATCATCAATATAATTTATTCGTTTCAGAACATTTATAATATTTCTAACTTCTCCAGCTGAGCCTTTTGCGATGTACAGGAACCTCACCAATTCCTTATAGGTTTCCCTTTCGAAGCCTTCAGCAATATTATTTGAAATAGAAAGAACAGCGCGTTTCATTTGATTTGAAAGAACAAAATCCGTCCTGATTACATCCCGTTTCAGTAAATCATGAACTTCAGCCAGGAAAGTCATAGAATCCTGATAAACCTTCAGATCCTCAAAACT
>CAMPJY010000156.1 GCA_946887025.1 uncultured Salinimicrobium sp. | reverse complement strand
AAGGAGTCAGGAATCCCCGGGCCATTGTCTTCAAACTCTATCGTGACTCCGCCCTCTTCCCTTCGAGTTCGAACGCTGAGTTTTGGCTGGAAATTCCCATTAATCGAAGGCAACTTGGTTTTCTCCCGCATCGCATCAAAGGCATTGTTGCAGATATTGATGATCACCCGACTGAAATCTTCCTCGATCAGAGAAATTTCCCCTGCCTGCTCGTCCAGCTGCAGGTCGATCTCCACATTGATAGGATGTTTACCCGCCCGCATTCCGTGAAAAGTAAGGTTCACGTATTCCCTGATGAGCGCATTCAGGTTAACAGGATTTAATTTTCCCGTACCACCCCGACTGTGCTGCAGCATGGATTTGACGATACCGTCGGCGCGGGAGCCGTGTTTGAAGATCTTTCTCAGATTGGTCTCGATCTCATTTAGGAGGTTTGAAATAGCGGTAAAGTGCTCTTTTTCCCTTGAATCCTCAGGCTGAATCTTAGCCAGTTCCTCCCGTGTTTCCTGGATCATTTCCACCGATAATTCCGAAAAATTGTTTACAAAATTGAGTGGGTTTTTGATCTCATGGGCAATGCCTGCGGTAAGCTGCCCCAGCGAGGCCAGCTTTTCCTGCTGAACAAGCTGCTCCTGCATGGTTTTAAGCTCGCTTAGGGTCTCATTGAGCTGCCTGTAAGCCGAAGCATTGTCCACTGCAATTGCTGCATAGGTAGCGAGGTTGCGGAACAGCTGGATATGATAGGCGGAATACACATTATCGGAGAAACTCTGGGTAGTGATTACCCCAATGATCTTATCCTGATGAATCAATGGCAGGTAAATAATGGATTGGGATGAATTTCCTTTTACAGGAGGGATATAGGTGTTGATATAGTTTTTCCTCTCCTTTTGAAAATCCCCGATAATAATTTCCTTTCGGTTCTTAAAACACCACACAGCCAATCTGTTTTCCTCATTCAGTTTATGAGAATAAGGGGGTAGCATTTCCCCGTTCTCTTTGGTGGCAGGGAATTCAAGGCGTTCCTTCTCCTCATTGTAGATACCGATCCCAAAAATAGCGGCGTCCATCAATTCATTTACATGTTCATAAACGATGTCTATGATTTTGGTGATGGAGAGGGTGGAGGTTATGGCACGTCCGATTTTGCTGAGCTGTTCTGTATCCGCACTTCGTTTGTTTTCAGCCTCTGCCCGTAGCTCGGCCTCCCGCAGCGCTGATCGCTCCTGTTCTTCTTTTTTAAGCCGCTGCCGCTGGAATTTATCTATTCCCCATATCAAACCTACCAGAATTACAGCAAACATCAGATAGGCCCACCAGGTGCGGTACCAGGGCGGAAGAATGGAGAGTTGTACCGAGGCGCCTTCCTCATTCCATACCCCATCGGAATTCGCAGCTTTCACCCTAAAGGTATAGTCCCCGGGCTCGAGGTTGGTGTAGGAGGCAGTTCGCCTGGTACCTGCATCTATCCAGTTCTCATCAAATCCCTCCAGCATATAGGCATAAGTATTCTTAGTTGAATTCCCATAATGCAGGGCGACAAAATCAAAGGCTATTTCCTTCTGTGAATAATTCAGGCTGATCTTATCGGTTTCAGAAAGGGTTTGCTTCAGGGGCGAATCGGGTCCCAGTTTAATTGGTTTATTGAAAAGCTTTAGCCCCGAGAGAACCACCTGGGGCGGGGTTTCACTTATGGCTAGCCTGTTTGGATGAAAGGCTGTCACCCCTTTTGTGTGCCCAAATTACATCATCCCGTTAGCTCCCTTTGCGTAAGCAAATTGATTATGTTCCAGCTCAATCAGACCATCACTCAGGGCATAATTCCTGAAGCTTTCCTCATCGGGATTAAAGTTGCTTATGCCGTGATTGGTGCTCATCCAAAGAGTCCCCCTATCATCTTCCAAAATTCCATAAATCACATTATTGGGCAGCCCATCCTTCTGCATATAATGTTTAGCGGTCCCTGTTTCTGTGTCAAAGCGGTTCAGGCCGCCTTTTGAGGTACCTAACCACAAAATCCCTGGCTCTTCGCGACGTTCGTATATGTTGTAAATTGAATTATTGCTAATGGTTTTTCTGTTGTTCGGATTATATGAAGATGCGAGTTTTGTCTCTCCGGAAGGATTGATTTGAAAAAGACCGTCCCTTGTTCCGACCCAAAGATTACCATCACTTGAATGAAAGAGGGAGAGGACAGTTAATTCATCATCTAGTCCCTCAGGTGAAAGCTCCATAGATTTGAATGTATATGTTTTAGTATCGAAAAGCTCTAGCCCTGCCAAATTTCCAATCCATAATTGGCTGCTGTCCCTTAGCTTTGGAAGAATTGCAGTGATAATATTGCGCCGTCTATTTTCCTCCCTGGGAAGATGGATAAACCTTTTTACTTCCCCTGTTTCTCGATTAAGTCTGCTAAGACCCCGGGCTCCTCCTACCCAGAATTGTCCTGAGTTATCCTCGGCAAAAGTGTGAAAAGCGCCTCCGGCAAGGGTTGCCGGGTTATCTGGATCAGATTGATGCCATTTTATACTCCCGGTGTTGGCATCAAACTGAGTAACAAAATTTCCTTCAGATGGAGATTCTGTACTAACCCATAAAGTTTTATCCCGGTCTTCATAAATTCCCCATACAATTCCGGGCCCAAGACTGGATGGATTATCAGGATCATTTCGCAATTGAGAAAAATTTACTGCCCCTGGATTGAAGGAACTTAAGCCTTGGCCTTCATGTCCTACCCAAAATTTTCCGCTGCGGTCTGCAAAAAGGGTCCATATGGCATTGTCTTTTAAACTGTTTGGATCTCCTGGATCATGATGATAGGAAGTAAATTCTTGCGTACTAATATTAAATCTGACGACACCAATACCCGATCCAGCTACCCACAAAATGCCCGGAGTTAAAGGATCTGGCTTGACTTTAAATATTTTATTCGTCCTGTTATCAGTAGGACCGTCAGGATCTATAACAAAACGTTCATAGTCCCCTGATTCAGGATCGAGGCGAACCAGGCCCCTTCCTGTAGCGAGCCAGATAATGTTAGGCTCCCCGGGCGGCAGGTATAGATCATAAACGGTGGAAGGTGTACCGGACCGGTTCGCTTGTTCGGGATCATGAAGAAATCTGGAAACTTCTCCCGTGTTCACATCTATGCGGTTAAGTCCGTTGATAGAACCCACCCAGATATTACCTTCTTTATCTTCGTTAATATAATACAAAAAATCACTCGACAGGCTGTTGGGATCTTCAGGATCATGACGGTAATGATCAAAATGCCCATCCTGCCCTGCCGGCATTACATTAAGTCCCTTATCCACTGTGCTTATCCACAGATCACCATTTTTGCTTAGCAATACATCATCTGTATAGTTGGACGACAAGCTTGTGGAAACCATAGGATCATGAAGGTAGTGCTTTGAAACTCCGGTGTTTTTATTCAACCGGTTTAATCCTTGTCCTTCTGTAGTAACCCAAAGATCTCCCTTACTTCCTTCGGCTACACTAAAAACGAAGCTTGAAGAGAGGGAAGTACTGTCAAAGGGAATTGATTTAAACACTTTGAACTCATATCCGTCATAGCGGTGGAGCCCATCCTGCGTGGTTATCCATAGATACCCCTCCCTGTCCTGCATAATGTCATAAACACTTCCCTGTGACAGGCCATCCTCCAGGCCGAGGTTCTCGAATCGTAGGCTGGGCGCCTCCCCCGGCATCAGTTGCTGTGGGACGTTTAATTCATCCTGTGCTGCCCCAGGAAGCGTATAAAACGAAATTAGCCACAGCAGAGGAAGAACCAGCTGTAACCGATAGTTCCCGATCCTGATTCGGGAAGATTTTGCAGATAAATGATTTGTAGTGCCCATAGCCCTTTTCTTTGGTAATTCGAACTTATATTTCGCTGCCTGTGGCAGTCGCTGGTTTCTATGGGGGAAGGAACAAGATGAAAATCGTACTTGAAAAACTAACAAAATCAAAGCCGCTCGTCCTATCCATTTCGGGGAGGCTATAAAAACAGAAGTTGAGAGTTATTATAAATTAAAAAGCTGAAGTAGGGAAGCTTTTTTTATTACCATGAATCCAGGATCCGTAAAAGAGGGACACTACTGAATCAGAATTCATGTTAAATATAAGAAAAAAAATAATAGACTGAATAGTTAATTTTTGTACGGTCTCACCGCCGGGCATAGCTGTGCGGAGTTTCTAGACCTGACAGGTCCATAAAACCTGTGAGGTCTATCATGCAAATTCAAGTAAAAGGGACCGGTTTTCATAAAAAGTTTAACTTGTCAGGATATTCTGCTTTACAACACAATTCAATTAAGCTTACATAAATTAGTAAACCACTCAGAATGAAGTACAACTACTTAATCATTGCCTTTATCCTCTCCTTTATAACAACTACATCTAAAGCGCAGGACATCAATAGAATTTATTTCGAAGTTGATGCAGTGTCTAAAATTTCAGTAGGGGAAACTAAAAGAGATCAGATAAATTATGAGCAAAATTTTTCAATTGATGTTCCACGAATCTCCATTCACGAAAATCCTGTATATGGTTTAAATTTCAGTTTTAACTATAAATTAAATTCCAACTTCTCGGCAGGCCTGGGTTCTGGAATAAATTTCCTCTTCGAAGAGCGTCCGGATTTTCAAAATGAATTCCATAATAAAATCATGCTTCCGGTTTTTGCACGTTTGAGATACCAAACCGATTTAAATACCCAGCTTTTTTTCCTATCAGATTTAAATGCGGGTTATCAATTCGTAGACTTTAAATATGGTAATACGGAGAATGGGTATCTTTTCCAGGAAAGCGGAGGATTACTCCTGAATCTCGATTTAGGGTTAGGTCTGGAAATTTCCAAATTCACCCCAATTTTAAAAGTAGGTTACGAATTAAACCAAATTAATCATAAGGATAGTTTGGGGTGGATTACCAATTATGACTATGATGACATGGTTGAATACTCAACATATTATCATCTCCTGAAGATTTCTCTAAGCTTAAAATTTTAGAATATATTTTTAAGTTTGAAATTAGCCTGAGGTGGTGATGTCGAAATACCTGAAAGATTTTCAAAACTTGTTAGGTCTTTCACGCAACCTTTTAAGATTAATGGGTCATTAAAGAAGAACCCATTAACTCTTAAACCTTAAAAATGAAAAACAAAAATTACTTTATCGGATTGTTTTTGATCTGTAGCTTAATTTCCTCCTGTGAATCAGATGATCTGGATTACGGAGCTGACTTCGAAAATAGCCAGCAGGCTTGGTTCGATTTTAAAGAATCAACCGACAATTCCTATCAATATACCGCGGTTGCAGGAACCTGGGCTGGCCCCTCCTGGGAAACTACAATAACCGTATCCAAGGGTTCAATAACTGAAAGACACTTTGAATATACAGTTACCGAGGGATTGGCGGAGGATACCCCGGAAGAGGAGCTCGAATGGACAGAGACGGGGAATGAAATCGGGACTCACCTAAACCCAGCTGCCGAAGCTTTAACATTGGATGAAGTGTACATTAAAGCCCAACAGGACTGGCTGATTGAAAGGGAAGATTCCAAAACAATTTTTGAAACAGAAAACAACGGATTGATCTCCAGGGCTGGTTATGTTGACGACGATTGTATGGACGATTGTTTCGTGGGAATAAAAATTAAGAGCATCCAGGGCTTATAAATCAGGGCTATGCATTTATTCAAAAGTTATATATTCACTCTATATC
>CAMPJY010000155.1 GCA_946887025.1 uncultured Salinimicrobium sp. | reverse complement strand
TGCCCAGGAAGATCACCAGCACGAAGATCACGATCAGCCCCCCTATCATCAGGTTCTCGGTAATGGTGCCCGTGGTCTCGGCGATGAGTTCGCTGCGATCTATGAAAGGTTCTATGGAAACCCCTTCCGGAAGAGAGCCCTGGATCTGTTCTATGCGTTCTTTTACATTTTCAATGACCTCATTGGAATTGGCGCCTTTCAACATCATGATCATCCCGCCTACGGTTTCCCCTTCCCCATTCTTGGTCAGGGCTCCATACCTCACGGCACTGCCGATCTTTACTTCAGCCACATCATCAATGCTGATGGGAATTCCGTCGGAATTCTTCACCACTATATTCTCTATATCCTCCACATTCCGGGCCAGTCCCTCCCCACGGATGAAATTGGCCTGGTGGTTTCGCTCAATATAGGCACCCCCGGTATTCTGGTTGTTCTCCTCCAGGGCAGTGAAAATTTCTGCGATGCTGATGCCCATGGCGCGGAGTTCATCAGGGTCTACAGCCACTTCAAATTGTTTGATGCTGCCTCCTACCCCGTTCACTTCCACCACTCCCGGCACCATGGCCATCTGACGTTTGACGATCCAGTCCTGAATGCTGCGAAGTTCAGTGGGCGTATATTCGTCTTTATACGCGTCTTCCACCTCCAGGGTGTATTGGTAAATCTCGCCCAGACCTGTGGAGATAGGACCTATAAAGGGTTCCCCAAAACCTGCGGGGATTTCCTCCTGCACCTCGGTGAGTTTTTCCGAAACCAGCTGTCGGGGGAGATAAGTCCCCATCTCATCCTCGAAAACTATGGTGACTACCGAAAGCCCAAACCTGGAAACGGAACGGATCTCCGTCACCCCGGGCAGATTGCTCATGGCAATCTCCACGGGATAGGTGACAAACTGTTCTATATCCACGGTACTCAGGTTCGGGGCCTGGGTAATGACCTGCACCTGGTTATTAGTGATGTCGGGCTGCGCATCCACCGGCACCTCCGTGATGGACCAGAGGCCTGTACCTATAAGTACCAGGGTGAGCAGCCCTACTATAAATTTGTTCCTGATCGAAAGATCAATGATCTTGTTAAGCATGTATATTTGATTTAATTCAGTAAAATTTTACAGGAAAAGCTTCCCAACGGGATACAGGTATCCCAAGACTGTATTAAATCCGGGGCGGCTGGTGGAAAGTATACAGCACCTCCTGCTCCTGATCGTCGAAGAAGGCGAAGGAAGCCTGCGGATCCTCAGGACTTAGTACCTGAAAGGACATTAATTCAAAATCTATAAAGTTTATGCTGCAGCACTGGCAATGACAGAAAGGGGAGCAAAGATCTCCGGCTATGGGGCTGTCACAGTCGCTGGCCGTGAGCTGTTCCGGTTTCAGCTTCTCATCAGGCGCTTCGTCGCTGCAGGGCAGGACACTCAGCATCAGGAAGAACAGGGATAGTATGGCTGCGAACACTTTCACAGACACAAATATAGGAAATTCGAATTTTGCAACAGCTATGCAAAAGATTATTCCCCGATCAGGTAGAGACGCGATTTATCGCGTGTCCGGCATTCAAACCTCCCTAAGGCACAATCACAATTTTACCGGTAGTATGCAAGGTCTGGATCTGTTTTAAAGCTTCAGCAGCCTCTTCCAGGGAATACGTCCTGCTCAGTTCCACTTTCAGGTCACCTGCCTCTGCCAGCTCCCTCAGATGCTCCAGATGCTTCACGTTGGGCTCACAGAACACGAACTGGAAATCTATGGCTTTGTCCAAATCTTCTCCCTGATTCAGGATAGAAACCAGCTTGCCCGAAGATTTCAGGCTCTTGAGGCTCTGCTGCAGACTTTCTCCGCTCGTGCAGTCGAAGATGAGATCTACCCCCTCGGGGAATATCTCTTTTGCAGCCCGGCCTATCTCCTGCTCTTTATAATCTATACCATGGGCAGCACCCAGGGACTTCATATATTCGTGATTTTTCCTGCTGGCGACTCCTATAACTTCTGCGCCCCTCGCCTTTGCCAGCTGAATGGCAAAACTGCCTACTCCGCCGGAAGCTCCCAGGATCAGAAGCCTCTGTCCCTGTTGCAGGTTTCCGGCCACGTACAGGGCCTGGTAGGCCGTAAGTCCGGCCAGGGGAATGGCTGCAGCTTCTTCCCAGGAGAGGTTTGCAGGCTTTCTGGCCAGATAACTTTCCGGGATCACTATATATTCAGCAAAGGTCCCCCATTTGACCTCGGGTCTCCGCGCATAAGAATAGACTTCCTCGCCCGGCTCGAATCTTCTCGCAGCGTGCCCTCTTTCTTCCACAGTCCCTGCCAGATCCCATCCCGGAATGACCGGAAAGGAGTGTGGCATCATATCTTTGTAATAGCCATTGGTGATCACGGCATCCACCGGATTCACCCCTGCGGCTTTTATTTTCACGAGTACTTCCCCTTCCCTGAGTTCGGGAAGTTCCATAGACCCTGTCTCAATGCCTTCGGGGCCTTCAAATCCTTTAAAACTTGCTGCTCTCATCTCTTTCTTCATCTTCCTTTATTTTTTCCAATTTCACATTCACATAGACCTGTGTTTAGCGGTGCGTAGTTCCAGGGCCTTATAACTGGCGCTGGCAATTTCATCCATTTTCCGGGGCTCATTGAAATTAAGCTGTATCTGTCTTTGTCTTTCCTCCCCTCCCAGGATGACATTGATCTCTCCCGCTAGCAGGCCTTCAAGGGTCATTTTTGCAACCTCTTCGGGGGTGTCCATATTATCCACCACGGCAGTTTCCATCATGGGGGTATCTGTAGCTGAAGGGTAAACCGTCATTACGTGTATCGAATGCGGGGCCAGTTCCCTCCTCAGGGCGTCGGAAAACTGTCGTACCCCTGCCTTTGTAGCCGCATAGACGCTGTAGAATGGCATGGCGATATATCCATAACCCGAGGAAATATTGATGATGCCGCCTTCGCTGCTGTTTTTTAAAAGTGGAAGGGCTTTTTTGGTCAGGAGGATCAGGCCGGTAAGGTTTATATTGATCTGGGAGATAATGTCCTCCTCCCTCATTTCCGAAAGCAGGCCTGCACTCACCACTCCGGCATTGTTGATAAGCATATCCAGGTCTCCCCAGCGCTGTGACACCTGAGTTATGACCCTGTCGAGATCTTCGGTTTTGGAAACATCCCCCGGCAGCAGCAGGAAAGGGGTTTCGGGAAACTCCCGCTGCAGCTGTTCCAGGGCTGCTTCCTTTCTGCCTACTACAGCTATCTGCTGTACCCCGTGCTGAAGGAATTCCCGGATTAAAGCCTTACCTATTCCGGCACTTCCTCCGGTAATCAGAATTCTTTTGTTCTCCAGGTTCATAAGCCTTCTTTTTTTTGAATACGCCTACTTGTCAAGTTATGGCTTTTTCAAGGAAGGCCCGGCAAATTTAAACTTGTTTAACAGGGGATTCAAAAGTCAATTTAGCAGAGACGCGATTTATCGCGTGTCCGGAACCCCTCTGGGGCCTCAGAATGCTATCTTGTGAACATATATTACAAATGGGAACTGTTATTCCTTATTTTTTTTAATATTTGAATACTGATCTCTTTGGAACCCAACTGTGATCAGCAGGAAACAAATTAACTTCCGCAAAGCATGAAAAAACTATTCCTTATCCTCAGTATGAGCTGCCTCACCCCTGCCATCGCCCAGGACCTTTCGCAGGACTGGCCAAACCTTCAGAAATACAGGACTTTAAATGAGGCCCTCCTGAATTCAGAAGAATACCCTGAGGTCGTATTCATGGGAAATTCCATCACCGAAGGCTGGGTTTCCCAAAGGCCGGAGTTTTTTAAGGAACACCAGATCGCAGGCCGGGGGATAAGTGGCCAGACGACTCCGCAGATGCTGATCAGGTTTACGCCTGATGTCCTGGACCTGAAGCCAAAAGCAGTGGTTATACTTGCGGGGACCAATGATATTGCCGGGAATACCGGTTATGCTTCCACAAAAATGATCACCGACAACCTCAGGGCGATGGCGGAACTGGCCAGGGCCAACGGAATCAAGGTGATCCTGAGCTCCATACTTCCGGTGTACTCCTATCCCTGGAGTCCGCAGGTAAAGGCGGTGGAACGTATCGCAGAAGTGAACGAATGGATGAAGGCCTATGCGGAAGCCAATGGATTTGTTTACCTCGATTATTTTCCGGCGCTGGCCGATGAGCGAAATGGCCTGAAAAAGGAGTATTCAGAAGATGGGGTGCATCCTAATGAACTGGGATACGAGACCATGGAGCCGCTTGTTCTGGAAGCCATAGAAAATGCCCTGGGCAAGTAACCAGCTTCGGGAGTAGAGACGCGATTTATCGCGTGTCCGGAATTCATTTGAAAATTTGAAAATGAGGAAATTTGAAAATTTGAAAATGGCTGCTCCTCCCCTTTCCAGGGAATTTTTCGCGTTCACCCCCACGGTATGCATTTCCACCGCCCCCGAACGGGTTTCCAGATGCAAAGGAGAAAGGCCTGAAGAAAACGGGTTTCTGCTTGCGCTTGGTCTTAAAAAATATCGAGGAAATTTAGCGAAGCCTTAAACCGGAAATTTAATACTTTTATTAAAAAGAGTGTCCATCCTTATTTCGACAGGCTATGAAAACAATATTACAGATCTTCCTATTCCTTCTTGCCACCACTGCCCCGGCGCAGAACAACCTTTCCGAATGGGAAGCCCTGGCAACCCTGGACCCAAGTATGTCGCCTGAGTATGGAAACATCGAGAAGACCCCGGAACAGAAAGAAGCCGACAAGTCATTCGTAGATCAGCTCCTGGCCGAATCTAATGGCGACCGTGAACTGGCAGCTAAAAAAATGACAGACCTCGGTTTCCGGTATGTCTATCAGGAAGCAGACCTTATTTCAGCCATGCGCAGATTCAACCAGGCATTTCTGATAGATCCTGTAAATGCAGAGGTATATTATGGCTACGGCACCATCTATTTCATTCTCGGGGCATTGGAGGAAACCAGGGAACAGTTTGACAAAGGATTGCAAATCAATCCCGAACACGCCAGGATGCTCACGGATTATGGCATCACCTATCTGGAAGAATACCTGGCAGCAGCCGGTGCCAATGCTTCCAATACAGAGGCAATTCTGGATAAGGGCCTGGAAATTCTGAAGAAATCCTATCAAGCCGATCCGGATTATCCGGGCAGCAGCTATATGCTGTCCGTCCTGTATATGCTGAAGGAGGACTGCGGCAATGCCAGGAAGTTTTTAAAACTGACGGAAGCCCTGGACAGCAGCATCATCACCCAGGAGTTCCTCAATGAACTCAATACTAGCTGTAAAGTGGAAAATTTGGACTGCTCCACGATAAGGACCGGAAAATTCAGGATCGAGGACGAGGCAAGTGGCGTAACCCTCATCACCAGGACGGAAGATTTCCAGATAGAAGAGAACGAGGAACGCAACTTCAAATTAAAAATGACGGTGACCTGGCTGGACGAATGTACCTATCAGTTAAAACCGGTAGAAGACCTGGCCAATCCTGAAGCTGAACTCCCTAGCCTGGTCCTCACCTGTCATGTCACGGAAGTGGCTGACGGCTATTATCAGCAGGTGTCGGAATCGGATATCGACGACTTTAAACTGGCCAGGAAGGTGGAGATCCTGGAATAGAGGCGGCTGATTAGGTGGAAGCTCCGAGTGGGGAATAAATTTGAAAATTTGGAAATTTGAAGATTTGGAAATGGCTACTCCAATCTCCCAGCGATTATTAAAGCTCTGCAAA
>CAMPJY010000154.1 GCA_946887025.1 uncultured Salinimicrobium sp. | reverse complement strand
ATAAACAGGAAGGCCAGGAGGGGGAAGGCGATAAAAGTGCTCAGCTGGATCAGGATATGGACCTTGTAATTCAGGAATCCCATTTTGAACTGGGACGGGGAAAGTTTTAATCCGTAAAAGAGGAAAATAAAACCTATCCCAATATCCGTGACCCTCTTCAACGGCAGGATCTCGGGCCCCTGGGGAATAAGATACGCGATGAGGATAGCCGTGAGCAGCGCGAGTATGAATCCGTGGGACTTCAAATCAGCGGGCTATTTGCACATTGTATTTTTCCAGCAGGTGAAGATATTCTTCGGAGTTGAAATCCGTTTCACTGAATTCTCCCTCCCTGGATTCCCTCATTTTTTTCCGTTTAATGCTCTGGGCGAACCTTCGAATATCGTCGTCAGTCCGCAGGATCAGGCCGGGGACGGGAACAGAATTCCCCGCCTCGTCCTTTGCCACCATGGTGAAATGGGAGGAGTTGCAGTGTTTGACGCTCCCGGTCTGAATATTTTCGGCCTCTACGCGAATCCCAATTACCATGGAACTGGTGCCCACGTAATTCACGGAGGCCTTCATGGTGACCAGCTCCCCGATCTCGATAGGGTTCAGGAAATCCACCGTATCCACACTCGCCGTAACGCAATAAACCCCCGAATGTTTGGAGGCGCAGGCAAAGGCGATCTGGTCCAGCAGGGAAAGTATATAGCCCCCGTGGATCTTTCCGTTGAAGTTGGAGTGGGAGGGCAGCATCAGTTCGGATATGATGACTTGGGAATCGGTGACTTCTTTAAATTTCTTGACCATCTGAATCTGTTTGGCTTTTTTGGGTACTGAATTCTTTTATCTCCTGAAGGGTTTCGGGTTGCAGCAGGTTCCCCAGCTCCTCAGCTTCGGGAGTTCCATACTCTTCATTCCCGGTTTCAGCCCGCGAGAGCAGATCGCGATCGATCTGCTTGTTGGCACGGGCACCCATCTTTTTCAGTTTTTCAATTCTGGTGATCAGGTTGCCTTTGCCGGTGAGTTTCTTCATGGCGCCATCATAGGATTTCTGAACGGTTCCCAGCTGCCGGCCTACCTTGGAAAGTTCCTCGGTAAGACTGGTAAAGGAATCGTAAAGGGCTCCAGCCAGGTTGGCGATATCTATGGCATTCTGCTGCTGCTTTTCGCTGTGCCACATGCTGTCGATGGTCCGTAAGGTTGCGAGAAGGGTAGTGGGGGTAACGATGACGATATTCTTTTCAAATGCCCAGTTGTACAGCCCGTTGTCAGAATTGATGGCTACAGCAAAAGCGGGTTCGATAGGTACGAACAATAGCACGAAATCGGGACTTTCTATCTGATACAGCTGATGATAATTTTTGGCACTCAGGCCTTCGATATGATGCTTTAAAGAGCTGATGTGCTGTTTCAGATGGCTCGGCCGGTTTGCTTCCTCCTCGTCATTCACAAAGCGTTCATAAGCCGTCAGGGAAACCTTGGAATCAATGATCATTTTCTTGTCGCCGGGGAGGTGGATCACCACGTCGGGAATGGCTCTTTTTCCGTTTTCCGTAAGGAAGGAGGTCTGCACGAAATATTCCCTGTCCTTTTCCAGCCCCGACTTTTCCAGTACGCGCTCCAGCACCAGTTCCCCCCAGTTCCCCTGAATCTTGTTATCGCCTTTCAGGGCTTTGGTCAGGTTGGTGGCTTCCTTGCTCATCTGCTCATTCAGTTCCTTCAGCCCGCGGATCTGTTCCTGCAGCTGGGAATTCCTTCCAATGCTGTCCTTGTGAGTATCTTCCACCCTCTTTTCGAAATTCAGGATCTTCTCCTGAAGTGGGCTCAGGATATTCTGCAGGTTCTCTTTGTTCTGAAGGGTGAATTTTTCGGATTTCTGTTCAAAGATCTTATTGGCCAGATTCTCAAACTCCTTGCTGAACTTTTCCTGCAGCTGCTCGACTTCTGCCTTCTGTTCCTCGTTCCGCTGCAACAGGTTCTGGTATTCAGAATTCCTGCGGGTGAGTTCGGTGCGCAGGAAATCTTTTTCTTCCCTGATGGACTCCCTTTCCTTACAGGCTTCAGAAAACTGTTTTTCTGCAGCTAATTTGGCTTCCTGTGCCTGTTCTTTCAGGTCCGATAGCTGCTGCTGTATCTGGGACTTAAAATTCTCGGAGTGTAGCATGAGCTGGGAATTCCGCTCCTGCAGGGTGTCAAGTTTTGCCTTGTTCCTGAAGTGCGTCAGCAGGTACCCAAGGAACCCGCCGAGGAGGATGGCGACCAGGAAGACGATAAGAAGGGAAAGTTCGTTCATGACCAGCAGTTTCTTCAAAGATAGAACTTTTCCAAAGTTTTAGGCTCGGGAGAAGTTTAATCCCCCGGCTTAATCCTGAAGGAATGTGTGGTCTCGTCAAAGGCTATCAAATCTGAGGGGAACATGCTTTCAAAGACCTTGCGTTTGATGAGATCTTCGGGGCTTCCCTGCAGCACTTCGCCTTTTTTCATCAGGATGATGCTGTCACAGAGCTGCAGGGCCAGGTTGATTTCATGGGTGGCGAAAAGAATTCCCTTCCCGGTTCTTTTGCTCAGGGTCTTCAGAAGTTTCAGGACCTGAGCCTTGTGGTACATGTCAAGGTGAGAGGTCGGTTCGTCGAGGATCATCAGGGGAGTATCCTGTGCCAGGGCCCGTGCAATCAAGGTTTTTTGGAGCTGTCCGTCGCTGAGTTCGTAACACCTCCTGTCACGGAGCTCCTGTATCTGTGCCAGTTCCATGGCTTCCTTTGTTTTTCGGATATCGGTTTCTGAAAGACTGCCTATCCAGTTGGTGTACGGCTGCCTTCCCAGGGCCACCAGCTCCCCGACCCGCAGGTTTCTGGATAAGGGCTGCTCCGTGAGGACCAGACTTATTTTTGTGGCCAGCTCCTGAGGAGAGATTTCCTGGCGCTCCAGCCCGTTCAGGAAGACCTTGCCCTCGAGGCTGGGTTGTATTCCACTGATGCTCCGCAGAAGTGTGGATTTTCCAACTCCATTCACCCCAAGCAACCCGACCAGCTGTCCTTCCCGGATCTCCACATTGATATTGGAAGCGATCAGGATCTCCTGCTTTTTTCTGAAGTAGCCTATTTTCAGGCCTTCGGTTTTTAGGATGCTATGTTGATCGGTGTGTTCGATGATCTTTTCTTTAAAACAACAATTTTCTTTTTCTCACCAGCAGCCATATTACCACTGGGGCACCCACCAGCGAAGTGATTGCGTTGATGGGGAGGGTGTAGTCGCTTCCCGGGAGCTGGGCCACCAGGTCGCAGAGGAGCATCAGCACGGCGCCTCCCAAAATGACTGCGGGGATAAGGACCCTGTGGTCATTGGCAGGGATGACCTGCCTGATCAGATGTGGAACCGCCAGACCTACAAAAGCGATGGGGCCTGCGAATGCGGTGATGCTTCCCGCAAGTAAACTGGTGGAGATAATCAATAAGACCCTGTTCTTGCTGATGCTCATGCCAAGGCTTTTTGCATACTGTTCCCCCAGAAGCAGGGAATTAAGATTTTTCGTACTTGCAATGGCGAGAAGGATCCCCAGGAACCAGAAGAGGCTCAGGACGCCCACTTCGTTCCAGCCAAGGTTTCCGACGCTGCCAAAGGACCAAAACACATACTGCTGCAGCTGGGAGGCAGGACTGAAATAGGAGAGCACACTTACCACTGCGGAGGTAAGGCTTGCGAACATAAGGCCGATGATGAGGATCGCCATTGTGTCCTTGAGCCGGATGGAGGCCAGCATCACCGCCAGAAGCACCAGTACGCTTCCCGCGCTGGAGGCTATCACCAGGCCCCAGGAGGAGACGATTATATCCGATGCCATTCCACCGAAAAGGGAGGCACCCATGATCAGCAGAGCCACCCCAAGGCTGGCACCGCTGCTTAGTCCCAGGACGTATGGCCCGGCCAGAGGATTGCGGAACATGGTCTGCATCAGCAGCCCGCTGACCGCCAGACCTGAACCCGCCAGGATACTTGTAATTGCTTTGGGGAGCCGATATTCCATGATGATATACCGCCAGCTTTCGTTGCTGAGTTCCCCGCCTAAAATGACGGACAGGACGTCGCTGAAAGGGATGCTGACTGAACCAAGGCTTATATTCAGAATTCCCACCATCCCCACCAGAAGCAGAAGGACCAGAAGGCTGATCTTATGGGAGCGGGACATCTCCATTATTCCAGGGGTTTGTAAAAGGTAGTCTCGTAATCGGGCAGCAGCCCCGGGTGGAAAATGGAGATCAGGTCCTTTAAAACAAGGTCCGGGCGGTTGGGTGCCATTTCATAGAACAACACCCCTCCCGTCTCGCCTTTCTGGCTACTGAAGGTGTAAATATTTTTGTTCTGAAAGGCTTCAAACTGCGTGTAGTGGGGGGAAGCTGCTTTTAATTCCTCATAGGTCTGAAACTGTGCAGGCCCCACCCAGAATTCTGCATCCTTTGCCTTGGTTAATACTGATTCAATGGATAGGGCAAGACTTCCTGTGCCTTCGGTTTCTTCATACAAATAGTGCGCATTGGCATCTTTAAAGAACTGCCCATGCCAGCTTTCGCCCGTGGGCATGAACCACTGGTCCTTCCACATGGAGCCTGCCATCACCGTAGGTCTCTGTTCTGCTTTAAGAGCAAGCTCTTTTGCCTCCTGATAATCCTTTTCCACCTCCTCAAAATAGGCGGTGGCTTCATCAATTTTGTTGAAGAAAGCCCCGAAGAACTTGATCCATTCGGCCTTTCCCAGGGGGGAGCTCTCGGTCCAGTCGGAGTTATAGACAACCGGAATCCCGCTTTTGGTAATGGTGTTGAAGGTTTTATTGCTGCCATCCACCGCAAAACCTATCACCACATCAGGTCTGAGGTCCAGCAGGATTTCAGTGTTGATATCCTCATTCTGTCCCAGTTCCCGGATCTTTCCTTCCGCTATGAGTTTTCGGGTGTTTTCAGAAGAAATATATTGTAGTCCCGGGAAGCCCACCAGGCTTTTTTCCTCCCCGAGGGCTTCAAGGGAAGGGATATGGGTGGTAGAGGTCACCACTATTTCATCTACCGGGATTTCTATTTTTTCCTCCACGTCTATTCCTTCAGGAATCTCGGCTCCGGCTTCATATAAAAGGTATCTGAAACTCTTTTCGGAATTAGGCCAGGGATCCTGAATGGTAAGTATCCTATAGGATCCAAAGTCGGTGATACTGAAGCCTGAAGCATGTTCAATTGCTATGGGGGTACCTTTATGGGAAAGGGTGGCTGTTTCTTTTTTTTCCTCCGACCTGCAGCCGAGAAGCAGGGGGAGGAGCAGGAGGAGAAGTATGGAGCTGCGGATCTTCATTTCAGAATCAAAAATAAGATTAATTAAAAATCTGAAGGGGAAATCTCGGCAAATGTTTAATTTTGTCATGAAATTCGGGTTCGATAAGAGACTCTGTACATTCAGAAGCTCATCGATTAAAAGGGAATCAGGTGCCATTTTGAAAGCCTGAGCTGTTCCCGCAACTGTAAGCTAAGTCCGCAATGAGGCGGATGCCTGTTGTAATTCTTCTTGCCACTGTCCGTACGCGGATGGGAAGGTAAACAACAGGACGCGAGCCAGGAGACCTGCCTGTTTTCACAAAATGTCAAACTTTCGGGAATAAAAGTTTGGTGTAGGTGACTACATCTTTTTTCCTGGTAATTCTAACCAAATGAAGTACAAAAACATGCTTTGGATGAGTGCTGTTATCTGCACCGCATCCCTCCATGGTCAAAACGCTGACCTGGAAAAC
>CAMPJY010000153.1 GCA_946887025.1 uncultured Salinimicrobium sp. | reverse complement strand
TTTTCTTCATACGTCCTTCCATCAAAAGCAAATCCATTTTTGGCGTGTTCCACTGTATCCTTCAATCCCCCTGTATGGTGTACCAGACAAGGCTGTCCGTTCCTCATGGCAAGCATCTGGCTTATTCCACAAGGCTCAAAGAGGCTGGGCATGAAGTACAAGTCAGAATCCCGGTAAATGGAATCCACCACTTCCTCACTTTGCATGTTAAGGAAGATAAAGTTTTTCTTCTTGCGGCTCACCTGCCTTAAATGCTGCTCATATTCGGGAGCCCCGGTACCAAGCAGGATGTATATTCCATTGACAGCTTCCAGTTTATCAAGGATCTCGTTCAAGGCTTCAGGAGATCGCTTGAAAAAATAGAATTTCTGTTCTGTCAGCCTGGCGACACTGGCACAGATAAAGTTTGGTTTCTTCTTTAGAAAAGGCACAACCTTCTCCCCTGTGAAGGCAAGGAATTCCGCTTTCTTATAATCAGTTTCTTTTTGAAGCTGCCTGAAAACCGAAGTTGCTATATGCGTGAAGAGGCTGTTTTTCTTCACTCCTCCAATGTTTCTGTAATTCGAACCATTAAGGATTCCATGAAACCTTCCTTCCTTATCCGCTCGTTTTAAATCGTTCTCAAGGCCTTCCCCACCTATAAACTCGGGAGGTACACTAGGCAGGAGCACATCTTCCTTATAGGAAGGAGATACGGTATGTACCGCATCGGCAAAGCGAATTCCAATCGCCATCAGGTTAAAGCAATCAGGATAACGCGGATCCCTTAGGGCGTTATAATCCAGATCCAGCTTTGGGAACCAGTTTTTCAATGAGGAGTAACTGTTGTCAAATGGCCTGATCCCCTGTATAGCGAGATTATGTATACAGAATACAAAGCGGCTCTTGGCCAGTTCCTTATACGCGGGGTGATACTTTTTCAGGAAAAGCATCAGACTGGAATGCCAGTCATGCAGATGAACTATATTGATATCCCCGAACAAACCTTTTTTCATAGCCTCGGCGACAGCAGTACAGAAAATAATGTATTTGATCACATCCGTATAAAAAGGCTCTTTGGGATCATTATGATAAATACCCCCAATATTTCCCGCTTCAATTTCCGGATGATGTATAACGTAATGGCGAATATTCCCGTCTTCAATCTTGGCAGGAACCTCATACAAATAGGCAACGTAGGTAACGTCCCTGAGCTGGATGTGCAGCTTGGAGATCAAAATTCCTTTTAGGTGAAGGCGGGAATACGAGGGCACGACAACATGCACCTGATCCCCTCTTCTGGCAATCTGTCGGGGGACATCTCGAATTACATCGCCTACCCCTCCAACCTTACATTTTGGAATTGCATCATTTTCGGAAGCGACAAATAGGAAATTGTTCATAAATAACTGGATTTGATGATGATAACTCTAATTGCAAAAATAGGCCCGACCTCTCTAATTTGATGTTAATCAGGACGTTAAAGAAACCCCAATTAACCCTTTATCTAAAATCTCTAACGTTTTCGATTCTCAGCATTAAACTTCAGAAACGATAGAATCAAAGGTTTCCCGAAGCTTTCTTCGAAATTTTCGTACACTCAAGAAATATTAACAAGAAAAGTTAATACTATCTTAAAAGGGGACCCTTTAGCGTCAATGCAAAAACTTCCTTTGGCCAGGGAAATATTTCCTAACTTAGTTTTATGGGTATACTAAACAAAATTCTTGGAAATGCCAGCGAGACTTCTATTGAGGAACTGACGCTGAAATATAAACAGCTTTTGCCTGAATCTGAGCAAATAGAATTGGGATTTACGCTATTCCGGGACGTGTTTATGTTCACCAATAAAAGATTGATTGTGGTGGAAGTCCAGGGACTGACAGGAAAAAAGGTGACTTATCTGTCCCTGCCCTATAAAAACATATCCCGCTTCTCTCTTGAAACTGCCGGAACCTTTGATCTGGATGCGGAACTGAAGATCTGGATTTCCAGTGCTGAGGTACCAAGTGTGAGCAAGAGATTCGACAAAAGCATAGATATTTATGCGGTTCAGAGATATCTGGCAGAAAAGGTGACCTGAGTATCTGTTAT
The DNA here is from genome assembly GCA_946887025.1 of uncultured Salinimicrobium sp. Next base: position 3,711 of record CAMPJY010000153.1, on the reverse strand, counting down.
GTTATCCAACGTCAGGAGTTTGGGCAAGTCCATGGCAAATACGAATTAAATCAAAGTTATCTTAACCTGTAATTAAGGTTAAATAAGGGTTTTACCCCTAGATAACCCCTAGATAACCCTTATTTGACCCTTATTTGACCCTTATTTGATCTGGACCAGATACAATTACAACATAGATATTTTCGGAGCCTTTACCTGACAAAGCTTGTGCCTACTCCTTTTTCACTTTTTCCCTGTTCCTTCCTGCGAAATAGAAGCATTTTCATATTTTTACAGCAGATTTAAAATTTTTATGGGAAGAGCATTTGAATTCAGAAAAGCACGTAAAATGAAGCGTTGGTCTGCCATGGCCAAAGCCTTTACACGTATTGGGAAGGACATTGTAATGGCTGTAAAGGAAGGTGGTCCCGATCCTGACAGCAACTCCAGATTGCGGGCGGTCATCCAGAACGCGAAAAGCGTGAACATGCCCAAGGACAATATTGAACGCGCCATTAAGCGCGCCTCCGATAAGAGTCAGGGAGATTATAAAATAGTACTTTTTGAGGGTTATGCCCCTCACGGAATCGCGGTCCTGGTGGAAACGGCGACCGATAATAACAACAGGACCGTTGCCAACATTCGTTCATACTTCAACAAATGCGATGGAAACCTCGGCACCTCTGGTTCCGTCGAATTCATGTTCGATCACACCTGCAACTTCAGGATCCCCCATGAAGGCCTTGATGCTGAAGAACTGGAACTTGACCTGATCGATTTCGGTGCAGAGGAAGTCTTTGAAGATGAGGACGGAATTCTTATCTACGCCCCTTTTGAAAGTTTCGGCGCCCTTCAGAAAGAACTGGAAGGACGGGATATAGAGATCCTTTCCTCAGGCTTTGAACGTATCCCCCAGGTCACCAAAAAACTTTCCCCTGAAGAAGCCGCAGATGTGGAAAAACTACTGGAAAAACTGGAGGAGGATGACGATGTACAGCATGTATATCACACCATGGAAGAAACTGAAGATTAGGGAATAGCAGGAATAAGCGAAAACTGCCATCTTTTTATTATAAAACAGGTTCCTTTCCGGAGCCTGTTTTTTTTACTCCGTTGGAATAAAAGCCTGTTCTTCTTTATAAATTTAAAAATAGATGCTTCCTTTGTTGAAGTAATTACTAAATTCCCCAGCCTCAGGCATCCTATGGATTCAACAAATAACAAGGCCGCAGTAAAAGCTTCTTATTTCAGTATACTCGGGAATTCTCTCCTAGCCATCATTAAAGGGGTCACTGGTATCTTCGGAAACTCCTATGCTCTGATTGCTGACGCGATTGAATCTACCACCGATGTCTTTGCTTCCCTGCTGGTGCTGTTCGGACTGAAATATTCAGCAAGGCCTGCTGATGAAAACCATCCTTATGGACATGGGCGCGTGGAACCCCTGGTAACCTTTGCGGTAGTCGGATTCCTGATCGTTTCCGCAACCATCATAGCTTACGAAAGCATAGACCACATCCAGACTCCCCATGATACCCCCGAGCCTTTTACCCTCATCGTTTTGGGAGCCATAGTCATTACCAAAGAGGTCTTCTACAGGTTCATCAACAGGAAAAGCGACGAGACCAGGAGTTCGAGTCTTAAGGCCGATGCCTGGCACCATCGAAGTGACGCCATTACCTCCCTGATGGCTTTTATTGGAATTTCCATAGCCATCTGGTTCGGGGAAGGCTATGAAACTGCCGACGACTGGGCGGCCCTCTGCGCCTCGATCATAATTCTTTATAATGCCTACCTCATTCTGCGCCCAGCTTTGGGGGAAATAATGGATGAGCACGTTTATGATGATATGGTGAAGGAAATCAGGGAGATTTCCCAAACAGTTCCCGGGGTTCTCGAAACCGAAAAATGCTTTATCCGGAAAACCGGGATGAGCTTTCACGTGGACCTTCATGTGATTGTCCTGGGGACCCTGACAGTGACCAAAGGACATGAAATTGCACATAACCTGAAGAACAAACTTCTTCAGGAAATGCCCGAAATAGCGGATATTCTTATTCATATTGAACCGGAGGGGATTGAACATTCACAACTGCCTTCTTAAACCGGTCGTTCCCATATCTCAAAATGTCATAAAAATTACTTAATGCTTCGCTGGCTCAAAATGGTTCAGCGCAGTTTTAAGTATCTTTAAAAAAAAATCAGAAATACAAATGGACGTAAAATTAGCAGTACTTATAGATGGAGATAATATTCCTTCCGCCTACGTTAAGGAAATGATGGAGGAGATCGCCAAATATGGTAACCCAACCATTAAACGCATATACGGGGATTGGACAAAACCTCAACTCTCCAAATGGAAAAATGTGCTGCTCGAGAATGCCGTAACCCCGGTGCAACAGTATGGATATACCCAAGGGAAGAACGCTACTGACTCTGCCATGATCATAGATGCAATGGATATTCTCTATTCCGAAAAAGTCGACGGCTTCTGCCTGGTTTCCAGCGACAGTGATTTTACACGCCTTGCCACCCGCTTAAGGGAAGCAGGAATGAACGTCATTGGTATCGGGGAGAAGAAAACCCCGGATCCCTTTATTGTGGCCTGTGATCGTTTCATTTACATAGAGATCCTGAAAAATCAGTCTTCCAAGGAACCTACTGCAAATAAGGAAAAAGAGCCGCCAAAGAATGACTATGATAAAATCACTTCAAAAGTCATAAAACTCATTGCTTCCACCATTTCAGATGTCGCTGATGAGGACGGCTGGGCTTTTCTGGGAGATGTGGGCAGTCTGTTGCAGAAAAAGCAGCCAAATTTCGATTCCAGGAACTATGGATTTCAAAAGCTGACCCCCATGATCAATTCCATTGACAGATTTGAAATTGAATCCAGGGAAAACCAGCGTGGAAAGTATAAGCTGATCTACGTGAGGAATAAAGACTGACACGATAAGGTTCGGCCCAAGAACAGCATTTAATAACCTACAAACAGAAAGTTTTGAGAACCCTAAAAAGAGTACATAAGGCGGAGTACAGACCCATCGCCAACCTGATAACTTATTCTCCAATGCCAACCCGAAATCTAACGATGGTGGACCCATTCATCTTCCTGAACCATCATGGTCCCCAGAATTATGGCCCCGATAACAGCGGTTTGCCCTTTGGGCCCCATCCTCACCGGGGGATGGAAACTGTGACTATAATAATAGAAGGGGATATCGCCCATAAAGATTCTGCAGGCAACAACAGTGTGATCGAGAGCGGAGGGGTTCAATGGATGACAGCAGGAAAGGGACTTATACATGAAGAAGTCTCCTCGGATGAGTTTAAAGAAAAGGGAGGGCCCCTGGAAATTCTACAGCTCTGGGTGAACCTGCCTGCGAGATTAAAAATGACGGAGCCTAAATACAAGGGACTTCAAAAGGATGACATACCCACTGTAAACATGGATGACGGCAATGTCACCGCCCAGATTATTTCAGGAAGTCTGAAAGAGACCGCAGGGGCATTTGAAACGCTTACTGAAATACATCTGGCAGTTCTTTATTTTAAAGAAGGGGGCGTTTTTCGGACGGTGATTCCCGAAGAAGATAATATTCTTTGTTATGTGATCAAAGGGGAGATAAAGGTCAATGGAGAGAGGATAGAAGCCCTGCATCTGGCGGAATACAATCACGACAGTGATCTTGTCCATCTGGAAGCCCAGGAGGAGAGCATCGTCCTCTTTGG
>CAMPJY010000152.1 GCA_946887025.1 uncultured Salinimicrobium sp. | reverse complement strand
TCTCCCTGACAATTCCTAAGCATCTACAGGAGATGCTTTGGACCTTAATGGCTGACCTTGCTTTCGTATCATTCTTTAGGGATTTTCTCCAGAAGTTTTATAACTTTAATCTGGTCGCAGATCGCTGCTTATGAACAAAAAGGTCGTCATTCTCCTGATAGTCGGGCTCATCCTGATCTATCCTCTGGTCACACTTTTCCGGTTGGATCAGGCAATTTCTGCGGGAACAAGCCTGGAGCAGGTGCAGGAAACGTTATTGGCGTTTCAGGTGAGTATCTGGATCAGCTGGATATTTCTGGCTGGGCTGGCAATTTATTATAAATGGACACAGAGGCGGAACCTGATCTTCACGCTGACCTATGGGTTCTTATTTATCTGCTTTTGCCTTTTCGGGACATATACTCAAATGATGTTCAATCTCTTTCAACTGCCCTCTGCTTTTGAGGATGAGTATACCCTGGGGGTTTTTACGGCGGTGCTTAATATTGTGGTCTCTGCGGTACTGACGGGGTTCCTTCAGGCGGGGGTGTGGTGGTTTACGAGGAAACGCTGATTATGGCAAATGGGGGAGGGTGTAGCCACGAATCCACGAATATTTTTCAGGGGGTATAGTTAGTGCCCTGAATTCACGAATATTTATTTTAACTTATTGAAAGGATGTTAATTACTGCAATTCATTTGAAGTTATGATTTCAGCTCCTTTTTCTCTGATCGTCTTCTTCAGGTTTTCAAATCCTTCCACATCCAGGGCTTTGGAGGCATCTTCTATGAGGGTCGCTTTGAAGCCATCCTTCAGCGCATCGATCAGGGTGAAATAGACACAGATGTCTGCAGCCAGGCCGCAGAAGTATAATTCCTTGGCGCCTTTTTCCTTCAGGTATCCGGCAAGACCTGTGGTCTTTCTATGTCCATTGTCGTAGAAGCCGCTGTAGCTGTCAATTTCAGGATCCATGCCTTTTCTGAAGATCGCCTCAATTGGGCCTGATTTGAGGTCGGGGTGAAATTCTGCCCCGGGAGTGTTTTGTACGCAGTGGTCGGGCCAGAGCTTCTGCTCAAGCCCATTGAGGTCTATGGTTTCGAAAACCTCTCTGCCTTCATGATTGGAGGCAAAACTCTTGTGAGTCGCCGGATGCCAGTCCTGCGTGGCGACCACCAGGTCGAATTCTGGCAGCATGGCATTAATAACAGGAATTATTTCATTGCCCTGCGGCACGGCCAGGGAACCACCGGGCATAAAATCATTCTGAACATCAATTAATATTAGGGTTTTCATAAGGCGGTATCCATTTTATGGGCTTTCAGGATTTTATCTCTTTCCATTTTCAGCTGTTCGCTGAGTCCTATTTTGTAGATATGGGGGTTAAAGAAACGTTTGTATTCCATGGGAAGTTTTTCCAGTCTGGCCTCGCTGTAGGCTTTTATTTCTGCCAGGGACTGAGGGGTGGTGGTTCTTTTCCCATTTTCCATCACCGGGTGTAACAACGGCTCCTTTTCGCAATCTTCAAAAGAAAGGGTCTTCAGGGGATCGAAGGGGTGGAGCATCTTTAAGGGCGGATTTTCGTCGGCAACGGTTATTACATCGGCGCCGGTGAAATGGCCTTTGTCGTCTAATATTCTGAAGACTTGCTTTTTGTGAGGCAGGGTCACCTTGGCTATGGTTTCTGAAAGTTTAATGCTGGGACGGTCGTCAAACTGGGAGAGTTTGTAGACGCCATCAAGGGCTGCATCGGGTTTTCCGGTTACAAGATTGGTTCCCACTCCAAAGATATCGATTGGGGCCTCCTGTTCCAGCAGACTTTTTATAAGGAATTCATCGAGCTGGTTGGAAGCGGAGATCTTTACATGCTGTAAGCCTGCCTGATCCAGCATCTGCCGGGCACGGCGAGCCAGATATGCAAGATCCCCGCTATCCAGTCGGATCGCCTTTAATTTCTCTCCTCGCTCCTCCATTTCCTTTCCAACAATTATGGCATTTGGAACGCCACTTTTAAGGGTGTTGTAGGTATCCACCAGTAACACCGAGTTCTCCGGGTTAATCATTGCGAAATCCCTGAATGCGGATAGCTCATCCTCATAACTCTGAATGAAGGAGTGAGACATAGTCCCCGATACGGGAATGCCGAAATCCCTTCCCGCGCGGGTATTGCTGGTGGCGTGGAATCCACCTATCACCGTGGCCCGGCTGGCGTAATAGCCCCCGGTTGCCTGAGCCCTTCGAAGTCCGAAGTCTATCAGTATCTTCCCCTCGGCCTGCAGGGCGATCCGCCTGGCTTTGGTGGCTATCAGGGTCTGGAAGTTCAAAAGATTCAATAGCAGCGTCTCGATGATCTGCGCCTCTATGATATTGGCTTCCACACGAACAATGGGTTCGGTATGAAAAACCACTTCCCCCTCCCGCATACTGTAAATGTTGCCTGAGAATTTGAAATTTTTCAGGTACTCCAGGTATTCCGGATGAAAGCCTTCCTTTTCTAATAAAGCGAGATCCTTTTCGTCAAAGGCCAGATTTTCGAGGATCTCCAGCAGGTTTTCAAGGCCTGCGAAGACGGCGAATCCGCCTTTAAAGGGCAGCTTCCTGAAGAAATAATCGAAAGTGGCGCGGTTGTTCTTTTCCTTTTTTAAAAAATAAACCTGCCCCATGGCAAGTTGATATTGATCGGTATAGCTGCCCGTAAAGTCAAGCATGTCCTAATTGGTTTTAGTTGCGAAACCGGATGAAACCCGGTTTTCGGATAGAATCTAATCCGGATATAAAATTACTAAAATTTTAAGCCAATCCTCTATGGAACCTGAAAAGATGGGGATTTTTTGAGACTTGTCTGCCTCTTTATATTTGGATATATTTGCAGTAGCTGAGAGGTTGATTTTTCAGCGAAATTTTGCTTCTTCCACCCCTACTAAAGAATTTTAGCAAAATAGACCAAATATTTCCGAGCAAAACCCACAGGGTCTGGCTTGGAATGGCTAAAGTTTAACCAGAAAAGTATAGGTTTTAATGAAGTGGTATGTACTGTACACCAGGCCCAAAGCGGAGCAGAAATCTGCCGGGGAGCTAGAAAAAATGGGGATTGAAGTCTACTGTCCCCAGATTACGGAGATACGGCAGTGGTCCGATAGGACGAAGAAGATCAAAACCCCGCTTTTTAAATCTTATATATTCGTCCGACTTAATGAACCTGACAGGAATACTGTTTTCAATGTCCCGTCGGTCGTGCGATATCTTACCTGGTTAGGCAAACCTGCGGTGGTGAAAGATCAGGAGATAGAGACCATAAAAAACTGGCTCAGTGACGATTCGTTTGAAGATATTCAGGTGCATTCCCTCAGTCCCGGGGATCAGGTAAAGATCCATAATGGGGCGCTGAAAGGTAAATCGGGAATAGTGCAGGAAGTTGGGAAAAAAGAAGTCAAGCTGGTGCTGGAATCCCTGGGTTTTGTAATAACCACCCGGGTAAAGGATGTACTCTGATCTTTTCTTTAGTTCGATTTAAAGTTCCTCCTGCTGTTCCAGATACTGGTCCTGCGAATGCATATCCAACCTGTAGGAGAGGCCGAAGGCCGCCTGCCAGCGGGAAGGGGTATCCTTGAAATTCAGCAGCCCTGAGACGTCCAGTTGGAAGTTCTTGTGAAAGAGGTAAGCCAGACCGGCACGCCCTATTTCATCGCTGTAAAGGTCCCCGATGATAGACTGGAATTCCCCGAAAGCGGCAAATTTCGGGCTGAACGAGTGGGTGAGGGTCACAATTCCGGCGTAGGAGGGATATTCCTGTCCGATTTTATCAGCAATAAGATTAATTACGAAAACCCAGCCCCCAGACCAGTTGTTCTGCGAGATGAGAGCCACCTTGGGCGAGAATTTAGCCTCTCCGGGATAGAGGTATGGGTTGTCATCCGCAAGGGTAAAGTTAGCCCCAGCATACAGAGAAACTGCAGGGATCAGCTGGGACCAGTCAAATCGCTGGTTGGCCCTCCAGCTGTACAGGTTCGGCTTCTTTTCCCCCGCGTTTTTGTAGGGGTCATACAGCAGGTATTTTACCCCGAAAGTATTGTATTCAAAGTTGCGGATGTTGTAATTCTGACTGCTTCCGCCGGTGGTATAATCAACTGTTTCTGAAAGGAAATTCCCCATGAGGCTTATTTCCAGTTCTTCAAACAAGAGCCCGAATCTCAATGCATAGTCGATCCCCCAGTTCTGTGTCTCGGTTTTTAAAAGTGCATGTTCATCTTTTCCAAAAGTCCCTCCGGCTTCCAATTGAAGTACCCCGGTTCCTACTGAAAACGCTCCTTGGGAGTTCCCGGGCCTGTTGGAATTGATGGTTTCGGTATATTGGGCATAAGAAGTGAAAATTCCGAGGAAAAAGAACAGGAAAAGGGCAGAGCAGGATCTCATACTTTCGCAGGATTGGTTTCCTCAAATATAGATATTTTCCTATTTTTCTCCGGTACAATCATGGTTTTCTTTAAGTAGAGTAGTAATTTTACACAAAAATTTAGAATGTCTGAAGCTGCCTTTTCTGATGTACTGGAAGTGATCCTGATAATCCTTCTTGTTTACTTCGGATTCAAAATATTAATTCGCTGGTTTGGCCCCATCCTCCTGAGGTATTTCCTGAAGAGAGTGGGGAAACAGTTCGAGAAGAAGTTCGGGCAGTTTAATCAGCAGCAGAAAACCCCGGATACCACTTCCTTGAATAAGAAGCCCGCAAAACGTAAAAAGTCCAACAATGAGGTGGGAGAATATATTGATTACGAAGAAATTGATTAATTTCCCAACCAAATTATAAATATATGACCGGTTTTCTGAAGAAGCTTCTTCCGCATTTCCTCGTTCTTATTGGCTTTATCGTAATTGCTTTAGCCTATTTCAGTCCAGTGCTACAGGGGAAGGAGATCTTCCAGAGTGACATCGCCCAGTATATCGGGATGTCCCGGCAGCAGACAGAATTCCGCGCGGAGACAGGGGAGGAGCCCTACTGGACGGATGCAGCTTTTGGGGGGATGCCGACCTATCAGTTAGGAGCCCATTATCCTCACAATTACATAAAAGATCTGGACCATGCCCTGAGGTTCCTGCCCAGGCCGGCAGACTACCTGTTCCTGTATTTCATTGGACTGTATATACTCCTTCTTGTTCTCAAAATTGATTATAAACTGGCCTTCCTTGGAGCCCTGGCTTTTGGATTCTCCACCTATCTCATCATTATCCTGGGGGTGGGGCACAATGCCAAGGCTCACGCCATAGCCTATATGCCGTGGGTGCTGGGGGGAATCATTCTCTGTTTCAGGCAGAAATACATTTGGGGCTTTTTGCTGCTTGCATTTGGGATGGCCCTGGAAATAGGCGCCAATCACTTCCAGATGACCTATTATTTGTTGCTGCTGGTGATTGTTTTGGGAATAGTATATCTTGTTGATGCCTTCAGAAAGAAGGCCTTGCCCGCATTTTTTAAATCCCTGGGCGTGATGGTGGTGGCGGTGCTGCTGGCAATAGGGGCGAATGCCACCAATCTGCTGGCTACCCAGGAATATACTGCTTTCAGTACCCGTGGAGAGTCTGGACTTACAATAACCCCTGATGGATCTGAAGCCCCCGACAGTGGTTTGAGCTATGAATACATCACGGAGTACAGTTACGGGATCATGGAGACCTTTAACCTGTTCATTCCGAGGTTTATGGGTGGGTCCAGCGCTGAAGAGCTTGGAAAGGATTCAGAAATGTATAAAGCCCTACTTAATCTTGGTGCCAGCCCTTCGCAGGCGGCTGATTTTGCCAGCTCGGCCCCTACCTACTGGGGAGACCAGACTTATGTCGG
>CAMPJY010000151.1 GCA_946887025.1 uncultured Salinimicrobium sp. | reverse complement strand
ATTTCACAATTAGTACGAAAAGGAAGAGCCACGATTACCAAGAAGAGTAAATCGGTTGCTTTGGATTCGTGCCCTCAGAGACGAGGAGTTTGTACGCGTGTTTACACCACGACCCCTAAGAAACCTAACTCTGCAATGCGAAAAGTTGCAAGGGTAAGGCTGACCAACGGGAAAGAGGTGAACGCATACATCCCCGGGGAAGGACACAACCTCCAAGAGCACTCGATAGTATTGGTTAGAGGCGGAAGGGTGAAAGATTTGCCAGGAGTTAGGTATCACATCGTTCGTGGAGCCCTCGACACCGCAGGTGTTGCAGGAAGAACACAACGTAGATCCAAGTACGGTGCAAAACGCCCTAAGAAGTAATTAAAACTTTTAATGTAAAGAAATGAGAAAAAGACAGGCGAAGAAGCGACCTCTTTTACCGGATCCAAAATTTAACGATCAACTTGTAACACGTTTTGTGAACATGATGATGTGGGACGGTAAGAAATCAGTGGCCTTTAAAGTTTTCTATGACGCCATCGCGATCGTAGAAGAGAAAAAACAAGACGAAGAAAAAACAGCTCTGGAGTTGTGGAAAGATGCCCTTTCCAACGTTATGCCTCACGTAGAAGTACGTAGCCGACGTGTAGGGGGTGCTACCTTCCAGATCCCGATGCAGATACGTCCAGACCGTAAAGTTTCAACCGCAATGAAGTGGTTGATCAGTTATTCCCGTAAACGTAACGAGAAATCTATGGCGCAGAGACTTGCATCTGAGATCATCGCTGCGGCTAAGGAAGAAGGTGCGGCTGTTAAGAAAAGAGTTGATACTCATAAAATGGCTGAAGCTAACAAAGCATTCTCTCACTTTAGATTCTAACACATGGCACAAAGAGATTTAAAATTTACTAGAAACATAGGTATTGCAGCGCATATTGATGCGGGTAAGACTACTACGACGGAGCGGATCCTTTTTTATACTGGTATCAGTCATAAGATCGGGGAAGTTCACGATGGTGCTGCAACCATGGACTGGATGGAGCAGGAGCAGGAGCGTGGGATCACCATTACTTCGGCTGCTACCCACTGTAAGTGGATGTACCGCGATCAGGAATATACCGTAAACATTATTGATACCCCGGGTCACGTTGACTTTACCGTAGAGGTAGAGCGTTCCTTACGTGTGCTTGATGGGGTGGTTGCTTTGTTTAGTGCAGTTGACGGGGTAGAACCTCAAAGTGAAACTGTATGGAGACAGGCTGATAAGTATAAGGTTCCAAGAATTGGATTCGTTAATAAAATGGACCGTCAGGGAGCTGATTTCTTCAAGGTTTGTGACCAGGTAAGAGAAATGCTGGGTGGAAATCCGGTGCCTCTTCAGGTTCCGATCGGGGAAGAAATTGATTTTAAAGGAGTAGTGGATCTTATTTCCAAAACTGCAAGGGTTTGGAACGAGGACGACTATGGAATGACTTACGAAACCATCGAAATCCCTGCGGAACTGATGGAAGACGTAAATAAATACCGTGCTCAGTTGATCGAAGCGGTTGCTGAATATGATGAGCAACTGATGGAGAAATTTTTCGAAGATGAAGATTCCATCACTGAAGATGAGATCATCGCTGCGTTAAGAGCTGCAACCATCGATATGTCTATCATCCCGATGATGTGTGGTTCTTCTTTTAAGAACAAAGGAGTGCAGGCTATGCTGGATGCTGTTATGCGTTATCTTCCTTCTCCGGTAGATATCGAAGCAATTGAAGGTGTTAACCCTGAGACTGAGCAACCAGAGAGCCGTAAGCCTTCTGTGGATTCTCCTTTCTCTGCTCTTGCCTTTAAAATTGCTACCGATCCTTTCGTAGGACGTCTGGCTTTCTTTAGAGTATATTCAGGTGCACTGGATGCGGGATCTTACGTTTTGAACAACCGTTCCGGAAAGAAAGAGCGTATCTCACGTATCTATCAGATGCACGCCAACAAGCAGGAGCCTATCAATCGTATCGAAGCGGGAGATATCGGAGCAGCTGTTGGATTTAAAGATATTAAGACCGGGGATACCCTTACTGACGAGAAGCACCCAATTGCGCTTGAGTCAATGAGTTTCCCAGAGCCAGTAATTGGTATTGCAGTGGAGCCTAAAACAAAGGCTGATGTTGACAAGATGGGGATGGCTTTGGCTAAACTGGCTGAAGAGGATCCGACTTTCAACGTAAAGACCGATGAGGCTTCAGGACAGACCATCATCTCCGGAATGGGGGAGCTTCACCTTGAGATCCTTGTGGATCGTCTGAAAAGAGAATTCAAGGTAGAAGTGAACGAAGGTCAGCCTCAGGTTGAGTATAAAGAAACTATTACCAAGAGTGCGGATCACAGAGAGGTTTATAAGAAACAATCTGGTGGACGTGGTAAATTTGGGGATATCATTTTCGAAATGGCACCTGCCGATGAGGATTTCAAAGGTCCGGGGCTTCAGTTCGTAGACGAAGTAAAAGGTGGACGTATTCCTAAAGAATTCATTCCTTCAGTGGAAAAAGGATTCAAAGAAGCCATGAAGAACGGTCCTTTGGCAGGATTTAAGATGGATACCCTGAAAGTTGTCCTTAAGGATGGATCTTTCCACCCTGTGGATTCAGATCAGCTGTCCTTCGAACTTGCTGCCAAAATGGGATACAAAGTAGCCGCTAAGAAAGCGGGTGCTGTGATTCTTGAACCGATCATGAAGGTGGAAGTATTGACTGCGGAAGAGTATATGGGTGATATAGTTGGGGATTTGAACCGAAGAAGAGGTCAGATCAACGATATGTCTGACAGAGCGGGAGCTAAAGTTATCAAGGCTGAGGTTCCACTATCAGAGATGTTCGGATATGTTACCACATTAAGAACCTTGTCATCCGGTAGAGCAACCTCTACCATGGAATTCTCGCATTACGCTGAAACTCCTTCTAACATTTCAGAAGAAGTGATAAAAGCAGCTAAAGGGACCGCTAACGATTAATTATCAGGAAAATGAGTCAGAAAATCAGAATAAAACTAAAATCCTACGATCATAACCTGGTAGACAAATCTGCCGAAAAGATCGTAAAAACCGTAAAGAGTACCGGTGCTGTGGTAACTGGACCGATTCCATTGCCAACACACAAGAAGATCTTCACTGTATTGCGTTCCCCTCACGTTAACAAAAAGTCGAGAGAGCAGTTCCAGTTGAGTTCCTACAAAAGGTTACTTGATATTTACAGCTCTTCTTCAAAAACCATTGATGCCTTGATGAAACTTGAATTGCCAAGTGGAGTAGAGGTGGAGATCAAGGTGTGATGAGGATTCCTGACTCCGGATTCAGGAGTCGGAAGTCAGAGCAGAGTTAAATGTCCTGCGCCTGTTGGCAAGGGAAAAACGGAAAAAAATACATTCAGGGTTGAAGTATTTTTGACCCTGAATTTTTTTAAATAAGTAAACAATTAATAATTAATAAATATGTCTGGGTTAATAGGAAAAAAGATAGGCATGACCAGCATTTTTGACGAGAACGGGAAAAACATCCCTTGTACCGTTATACAAGCTGGGCCATGTGTAGTTACCCAAGTCAGAACCGAAGAGGTTGACGGGTATGAAGCAATTCAACTCGGTTTCGATGACAAATCAGACAAGAATGCTCCAAAGGCTGCCCAAGGGCACTTTAAAAAAGCCGGAACAGGTGTCAAGAGAAAGGTTGTCGAATTCCAGGGATTTGAAAAGGATTTTAAATTAGGTGATGCCATTACCGTGGAGCACTTTATCGAGGGGGAATTCGTAGACATCTCCGGAATCTCTAAAGGTAAAGGTTTTCAAGGGGTAGTAAAGCGTCATAATTTTGGTGGAGTTGGACAAGCGACTCACGGTCAGCATAACCGACTAAGAGCTCCTGGTTCTATTGGTGCTGCTTCTTATCCTGCGAGAGTATTCAAGGGAATGAAAATGGCCGGAAGAATGGGTGGAGCGACAGTTAAGGTAGAAAACCTTAGAGTGTTGAAAGTAGTAGCAGATAAGAATTTACTTGTTGTTAAGGGAGCAGTTCCTGGGCACAAGAACTCTTACGTAATCATTCAGAAGTAATGGAAATAGCAGTTTTAGATATTAAAGGAAAAGAAACAGGGAGAAAGGCAAACCTTTCTGATGCTGTTTTTGCGATTGAGCCTAACAACCATGCTGTTTATCTTGATGTGAAGCAATACCTGGCCAACCAGCGCCAAGGTACTCATAAAGCGAAAGAACGTGCTGAGATTGCAGGTTCTACACGCAAGATCAAGAAACAAAAAGGTACCGGTACTGCCCGTGCGGGAAGTATCAAGTCTCCTGTATTCAAAGGAGGGGGAAGAGTTTTCGGTCCAAGACCAAGAAGCTACTCTTTCAAATTGAACAAGAACCTTAAGAGATTGGCGCGTAAATCAGCTTTGTCTTTAAAAGCAAACAGCAGCTCAATCACAGTGGTAGAAGATTTTTCATTTGACACTCCCAAAACCAAAAACTTCGTTGAGGTTTTGAAGGCTTTAGGACTGGAAAACAAAAAATCTCTGGTAGTGTTGGGTGACACAAATAAAAACGTATATTTGTCGTCACGCAATTTAAGCACCTCCGAAGTTGTAAACGCCTCTGAATTAAGCACTTACAAGATTTTAAACGCAAATAATATTGTGTTTTTGGAAGGTTCTTTAGAAGGAATTGAGTCGAATTTAAGTAAATAAGCATTATGAGTATCCTAATAAAACCTATTATTACAGAGAAGGCTACTACCGCGAGCGAACTGAATAATCTTTATTCATTTGTGGTAAGGAATAATGCGAATAAGATCGAGATCAAGAATGCAGTGGAAGCTGCCTACGGAGTTTCGGTTACTAAAGTTCGTACGATAAATGTCCGTCCAGACAGAAAATCCCGTTACACAAAAACGGGAGTCGTAACTGGTAAAACAAGTGCTTATAAAAAAGCATTTGTACAGGTGGCGGAAGGTGAAACTATTGATTTGTACACTAATCTTTAAGATTAAAAAATGTCAGTTAGAAAATTAAAACCAATCACTCCTGGTCAGCGATTTAGAGTAGTAAACGGATATGACGCGATTACTACTGATAAGCCGGAAAAGAGTTTGTTAGTTCCGAACAAAAGATCAGGGGGTAGAAACAGTCAGGGAAAAATGACCATGCGCTATATAGGTGGTGGTCATAAAAAACGTTACAGACTCATAGACTTTAAGCGCGACAAGCACGGAATTCCTGCTACTGTGGCGTCTATTGAATATGATCCGAACAGAACTGCCTTTATTGCCTTATTGAATTATCAAGACGGCGAGAAACGATATATTATTGCTCAAAACGGACTTCAGGTTGGGCAAAACCTGATATCAAGCGACGAGGCTGCTGCTCCTGAGATAGGAAATGCAATGCCCTTGGCTACTATTCCTCTTGGTACCGTCATCTCTTGTATAGAACTTCGACCAGGACAGGGAGCTGTTATGGCTCGTAGTGCCGGGGCTTTTGCTCAGTTAATGGCGAGAGAAGGAAAGTACGCTACTGTTAAGTTGCCTTCAGGAGAGATCCGAAGAGTTCTTGTTACCTGTATGGCTACCATTGGTGCTGTTTCAAACAGTGACCACCAGTTGCTGGTTTCAGGTAAAGCAGGTAGAAGCAGATGGCTGGGTAGAAGACCAAGAACAAGACCAGTGGTGATGAACCCTGTGGATCACCCAATGGGTGGTGGTGAAGGCCGCGCATCCGGAGGTCACCCACGTTCTAGGAAAGGTATTCCTGCAAAAGGATACAGAACCCGTTCCAAGACTAAGGCGAGTAATAAATATATTGTAGAACGTAGAAAGAAATAATAAGATATGGCAC
>CAMPJY010000150.1 GCA_946887025.1 uncultured Salinimicrobium sp. | reverse complement strand
GATTGAAGGATTGAAAGAAAATTTTTTAGTGGGTCGGGGGGCACAAAAAAAGACGTAATTTTGCAGCCAATTTTAAGAAACTGAATATGAGCAGTATTGTAGCTATAGTAGGAAGACCGAATGTTGGAAAATCCACGTTTTTTAACCGATTGATCCAGCGCCGGGAGGCTATTGTAGATTCTGTGAGCGGCGTGACCCGCGACAGGCATTACGGGAAGACTGACTGGAACGGCCGCAATTTCTCTGTCATTGATACGGGGGGTTACATTGTCGGGAGTGAAGATATATTCGAAGAAGAGATCGACAAGCAGGTGAAACTTGCCATTGATGAGGCCGATGCCATCATCTTTATGGTGGACGTGGAATCCGGGGTCACCCCTATGGACGAGGATGTGGCGGACCTGCTGAGAAGGGTTAAAAAGCCTGTATTCCTGGCCATCAATAAGGTGGACAACTCCAAAAGACTGGAGAATGCCGTGGAATTCTATTCCCTGGGGCTGGGGGAATACTTCCCCATAGCAAGTACAAACGGAAGTGGTACGGGAGAACTCCTGGATGCCGTTGTGGAGGCCCTTCCGGAGAAAGTGGAAGAGGAAGAATCAGAACTGCCACGCTTTGCAGTGGTGGGAAGGCCTAATGCCGGAAAATCATCATTTATCAATGCCCTCATAGGGGAAGAGCGTTATATAGTGACCGATATCGCAGGCACCACCCGCGATTCCATAGATACAAAATACAACCGCTTCGGCTTCGAGTTCAACCTTGTGGATACCGCAGGAATCAGAAGGAAGTCGAAGGTTAAGGAGGATTTGGAATTTTATTCCGTGATGCGTTCTATCCGGGCTATCGAACATTGTGACGTATGTCTGGTGGTCATGGATGCCACTCGTGGTTTCGACGGACAGGTACAGAACATCTTCTGGCTGGCCGAAAGGAACCGGAAGGGAGTAGTGATACTCGTGAACAAATGGGACCTGATAGAGGATAAGGAATCCAATACCATGAAGGAATACGAACGCCGAATCAAAGCGGAAATGGAGCCTTTTGTTGATGTGCCCATCATCTTCATGTCTGTCCTCAACAAACAGCGTATCTTCAAGGCTATTGAAACCGCTGTGGAGGTGTATAACAACCGCAGCAAGAAGATCAAGACCAGTGAACTGAACGAACTAATGCTTCCTATTATTGAAGCCTTCCCGCCCCCAGCCACCAAAGGCAAATACGTGAAGATCAAGTTCTGTATGCAGCTGCCTACGCCACAGCCACAGTTTGCCTTTTTCTGTAACCTTCCCCAGTACGTCCCGGATTCCTATAAACGTTTTCTTGAGAACAGGCTGAGGAAGGAATTTAACTTCACGGGGGTTCCAGTTTCAGTATATTTTAGAAAAAAATAGGGGCTCATTAAACTATTCCCTTATTTTTAGGTCTTAAGTTGGAAAGCAGGCAAAGTTTTTGCAGCCTTGCCTGCACATCTATCAACCTAATTCCTCCAATGAAAAGTATATTTTTCCTCCCGTTCCTCTTTTTATCCTTTACCACCACCGCACAGAATTTTGAGATCTCCGGAAAGATCGTCGACAAAGAAAACGGGCAGCCCCTGGAGTCGGCCACCATCTTTGTTGAAAAAGTCGCTGACAGCAGTCTGGTAACCTATACCATTACTGATGCAGATGGAAATTTTGTACTCGAAGGTTCAGATTCTGCCGATTCCCTTCGGCTGGTAGGCAGCTACGCCGGATATCTGCCCTTTAAACGACTGGTGGATCTTTCTTCAGAAAAGTTAGCCCTGGGAACCCTGGAAATGGAATTTGCCACCAATATGCTGGGGGAAGTTACCGTGGTCGCGGATCGTGCCCCCGTTACGGTGAAGACGGATACACTGGAATTTAATGCCGGCTCCTTCAGCACCCGTCCTGACGCGAATCTGGAGGATGTGATGAAGAAACTTCCCGGGGTGGAGGTAGATGCCCAGGGGAATATTACTGTCAACGGGAAGCCTGTTACACGAATTCTTGTCAACGGGAAGGAATTCTTTGGAAATGATCCCAAGATCGCCACCAAAAACCTTCCGAAGGAGATCATCGACAAGATACAGGTGGTGGACACGAAGACCAAAACAGAAGAATTCACCGGAAAAGCGGGGGATCCGGACAACAAAACCATCAACATCACCATTCAGGAGGACAAGAACCACGGCTATTTTACCCGGGCAACCGCAGGCGGGGGGACAGACGGCAGGTATGAACTCAGCGGCATTGGGAATTACTTCAAGGATGAGCTTCGGGTAAGCGTCCTGGCGAGTTCCAATAACATCAACAGCTCCGGCTTCAGCTTCGACGAGGTTTTCGATGCGATGGGCGGCAGGGGCAGGAGCATTATGTTCAGCAGCAACGGAAGCTTCAGCATTAACGGCAATTCCTTCGGCGGAGGCGGCGGGATCACCAAGAGTGAAACGGCGGGCTTCAACTTCACCAATGAGTGGAATGAGAAGACAGAACTGAATGCGGATTATTTCTTCGGAAGAAATGATACCGAAACCCATACCATCGTGGAAAGGGAGAATTTCCTCCCGGACCGTACCTATTATTCCAACTCTGTTTCCTCCGGAAATGTGCAGAATGACAGTCACAGGGCCAGCGCCTCCTTCGAATTCGAGATTGACAGTCTTACCAAGATCTCCTTCAGGCCGCGGGTCAACATCAACGAAGGTTTCTCCACCAGCAGCAGCATGGAGGAGACCCTGGATGAAAATCGGGAGCTGACGAATAGTTCCAGCACCTTCAGGGACGGAAACTTCAGCAATTCGGAATTCGGCAGCAGGATCGACTTTATAAAACGATTTGGAAGCAGGGGCGCCTACCTGCAGGCGGAATTCAGCAATAACAACAACATTTCTGAGAGCGACAATGTGTTCCGCTCTGAAAGGATCACCTACGACAATGGGATCGAGGAGCTCCGGGAGCAGGACCAGTTCATCGATGAAGAGGACCAGAAGGATGAGTACGGTCTGGGAATCACTCAGCGCTCTGTGCTTGCGGAAAACCTGTTTCTGGACCTGTCCTACGAATTCAACACCGAGAATGCGGAGAACCGACGAAATGTCTACGGCTTGGATGAAGAAACGGGAGAGCATTCCCTGCTTCTGGAGGATCTGAGCAATGCTTTTGAGATCAGGAGTCTGAAGCATATTCCCAATCTTGGGCTTAACTATGAAGGGGAAAAACTGAGGGCCGGGTTTGATGTGGGACTCCTGAACACTTCCCTGGAGACAGAAAACCTGATCTCGGGAACAGGATTCGACAGGTCCTTCAACAACCTTTACCTCCAGTCGAACATTCGCTATGAGATCAAGCGGGGGACCAGTGCCCGAATCTCCTATCGCAACAACACCCAGATCCCTTCCATCAGGCAGATGCAGCCCGTAGCGGATGTCACCAATCCGTTAAATATCGTGGTGGGGAACCCGGAACTGAGGCCTACTTATTCTCATAATATTAATCTGAACTACCACGACTTTGATTTCGCCACGCGCAGCGGATTTGGCTCCTATGCCTCCATCAGCATGACGGAGGATGATGTTGTTCCCGTAACCACTACCGATGAAGATCTGGTGCGGACCACCACTTATACCAACGTGGACGGCGGGATGAATGCTTATGTGGGGGCTTATTACAACAAGCGCTACAAAAAGGAAAACAGCGAATTCAGTTTCAGGCTGGGGGGAAATGCCAACTATAACAAACAGATCGGTTTCACCGATGGGGAAAAATACAATGCCAAGAGATGGGGCTTTGGTCCCTCCGTAAGGCTGGGGTATAATTATATGGAGCTGGTGGACCTGAACCCGCGCTATGAGCTTAATTATGTGATGAGCGATTACGATATCAACAGCAACCGCGAAGAGGAATACATGAACCACAGCATAGGTTTTGAGGCTACCACCTACTGGCCGGAAAACATTGTCTTCGGAAATGATTTTTCATATAACTACTTCGGAAGCGTGGCTGCTGCCGGGTTTGATCCTACTGCCGTGTTGTGGAACATGAGTCTGGGGTATCAGTTTCTGAATGATGATGCTACTTTAAAGGTAAAGGTTTATGACCTGCTTAATGAGAATGTGAGCACCTCCAGGGATGTTGGTAGGGATTATGTCCAGGATACCCAGCAGCTGATACTGGAGCAGTATTTCATGCTAAGCCTTACCTATAAGCTGAGTAAGTTTGGGGGGAAGGATCCGAATGAGAATGGGAGAAGCAGGAGGTTTTAAAATACCTGTTTAAAAGGTTTTGTAATTTAGCTCCATTGGATCGCCCTTATTGTGTGTCGGTCCCCCTAATTGAGTAGAGACGCGATTTATCGCGTGTCCGGGATAGGGAGGCAGGAGACTCTTCCCAGTTTGAGACGCTCAACGCTTGGAGCAAGATGCCTAGACGCGATAAATCGCGTCTCTACTTAATGTTAAAAGGAGAGGCAAGAAATTTAATTGCTCAGTTTGAAACTCCAAACATTTTTTACCAGCCACCACCTGCGCCACCGCCGCCGAAGCCACCGCCGCCGAAACCTCCTCCGAAGCCGCCGCCTCCCCCGAAGCCGCCTCCGAAACCTCCGCCACCGCCGAAGCCGCCGCGTCCCAGGCTGGAGAGGATAAGTATGTCAAGCAGTCCGCCACTGGCGTTCCTCCTGCCTCCGTTCTTGCCGCCTCCCCTTCTGGTACGACTGAAGATTACCATCATGATGATAAAGATGATGGCCAGAATAATGAATCTGGGGGAAGAGCCCTGGGTATTGTTCCTCTGCTGGGGAGTACCTTCATACACGCCATTCAGGACTTGTATAATGGCCGAGGTGCCTTGATCAAGGCCCTGATAAAAACTTCCGTTGCGAAAGGCGGGAAGTATGATCTGATCAATGATTTCCTTTGAAAGGGCATCTGTAAGGTATCCCTCTATCCCGTAACCTGTGGTGATCCAGATCTTGCGATCTTCCTCCGAAAGCAGCACCAGGATCCCGTTATCCTCTTCGGCTGTACCAATGCCCCACTCGTGGGCCCATTCGGCGGAATAGGTGCCTATATACTCTCCCTCTAAAGAATTGATGGTTACCACCACAATCTGGGTGGAAGTGGTATCGGCGTAATTGATGAGTTTCTGCTCCAGACTCTGTTCCTCGGCCGTGCTCAGTACATCAGCTTCGTCATAGACGCTGGTCTGCATGGAAGGTTTGGGCGGAATATCCCTTTGGGCATAAGTGCTGACTGCAGTCAGTAGCACCGCAAATAAAAGTATCAATTGCCTTAGGGAAAACTTCATTTAGTTGTTTTTATCTTGAAATTTTGTCTGAAAGTTCGTTGAGGTCGCCTTCACTCCAGGGGAAGTGTTTCTGGAGCTGTTCTCCGGCCTTGGTGATCCCGTTGATAAGGCCCTTCTTAAAATTGCCTTTCTTGAATTCGGCTACGATCTCATCCTTGGTGCTCTCCCAGAAATCCGGGGGAACCACCTCGTTTATTCCTTTGTCGCCGTAGATGATGAACTGTCGTTCCTCCACTGCCACATAAATAAGCACTCCGTTGGATTCCTTGGTGTTGTCCATCTTCAGAAGATGGAACACCTCCATGGCCCGGTCCCAGAGATGCTCGTGGCTGCTGCTTTCAATGTGGACCCGGATCTCTCCGGAAGTGTTTTTCTCGGCCTGTCGAATGGCTTCGACAATTTCTTCCTCCTCTTCCCTGGTAAGGAATTTGCTTACCTTGCTCATGGCTTATGAAAAGTCAAATTCCACCTCGGGGGCATCCTCAGAACCTTCGTCAGCCTGGTACAGTGGCATCTCCTCGAATCCGTAGAAACCTACGAAGATATTGTTGGGGAATTTCCTGATGTATTTGTTGTATTCCGT
>CAMPJY010000149.1 GCA_946887025.1 uncultured Salinimicrobium sp. | reverse complement strand
TCGAAGAAATCATCGGTAGCTGCCAGTTCCCTGGCCTTGGCACCCATATGAAAATCGTTGCTGGAAAGCGCAGTGAGATAATCCATCTGGTCTCCCCTGTTGATGTTCATGATCTGGCATATGGGACCCAGCCCATGAGTGGGATAAAGATTTCCATCTCTTCCGATGTTCTCCTTTAAGCGCCACATATCCTGATACCCATCTTTGTCAAAGTTCAGGCTTAATAGATCGTGAATATAGGCACCTTCGCCATGAATGATCTCTCCAAAGTAGCCTTGACGGGCCATGTTCAGGGTGAGCAGTTCAAAGAAATCGTAGCAACAGTTCTCCAGCATCATACAATGCTTTTTGGTACGTTCAGAAGTCTCCACCAGTTCCCAACAGCCTTCCACGGTGGTTGCGGCAGGCACCTCCACGGCGACGTGTTTTCCTGCTTCCATGGAATAAACGCTCATGGGCACGTGAGTATCCCAGGGAGTCGCAATATAGATAAGATCAATATCATCCCTGTCAACCATTTCTTTCCAGGAATCTTCGCTTCCTGAATAGGTGTCGGGGTTATGCGGAGTTCCTTCCAGCATTTTCTGTACTTTAGCCACTGATTCCGGACGAAGGTCGCAAAGACCTTTAATCTCTACGCCTTCAATCTTGGCCATGGCATCCACGCCTCCGGGGCCTCTCATTCCGAGTCCGATGAATCCAATGCGAACTGTATCAAGTTTAGGGGCAGCATAACCTGACATGTTGAATCTCTGGGGGCGGGAAGGGGCAGCCGGAGCTGCAGTAAGAATGTCTGCGGGAGTTTTACATCCGATAAAACTGCTGCTCAAAACACCCAGTCCGCCTAAGCCTGACAGGCGAATAAAGTCTCTTCTGTTGTTTTTCATGATCTATTGCTTTAGTTTGTGTATGGTTAACCTTTAAATTGATATGTTTTCCTGGCATTGGTGAGGAAGATTTTTTCTATTACCTCTTGCGGGAGGTCTAGTCCTTTGAAACTGCCTCCGAATTCCGGAGCCTCTAGTTCTTTGTTGGTGGCGAAAAAATCATAATGGAACTGCCAGAGGTTTTCAAATCTTTCTGCAATTTCTTCAGCTGGAACGCTGCCATCGTCGATAACATCCGTCCCATACATGATGCGGTCCTGATATCTGATGCAAAATTCCCTGACTCCTTCCCAATCAGTTTGGGCCTGCAGCTGCAGATGGCAGATCCTTTCAGCGAGATCGGTAAGGGAATTTGGGAACTGGTCCAGGCGACGGGCCACTTCCGCAATACTCCATTCCATGCTGAACAGGTGCAGGCCTACATATCGCAGCTTCGGGAACTTCTTCAGCATATTGTCCCGTGCGTCCATTTGGGCGTCATAGGAAGGAAAATTCGTCTGAAGGAACATGTGGTATTCCGGATGGCCGGCGAAATAATTCCTGTCGGAATCCACCGTCATTTCATCCAGAGGCAGCCAGCAATTCCGAGGCTCCCCCTGATGCCCGATAAGTAGTATGTCATTCTCCTGAAGATATTCGAAAACAGGATCGAATATGGGATCATCGATCATGACGAATTTCCCGTCCTCATCGTGGAGTTCGAAACCAACATCCTTCCAGATCTTCACGCCAACGGCGCCATTGGCAAGGCCTCGTTTGATCTGTTCAATGGCGGAGGCTGCGAAATTGGGTTTTCCCCAGTCCCTGAAATCGAAGCTGGTAATATACTGTACCCGGTCAGGATATTTCTTTTGCAGCTCCAGGATCACCGATTCCTGTTTTTCGATGGATTCGAAGAAGGGGATATTGGTATTGATGGAAAGAAAGGAAACATTATGCTTTAGGGCCATCTCCATTTTTTCGGGAGAAGTTGTATTTAAATGCACGTGGGCATCGATGAATTGCGGTAACATTAGCTTTGGTTTTTGACGATTTCCAGTTTTGTGCTCACCAGGCTGGTAATTTCGGCCGTAGCCACAGGGAATACTTTCCTCAGGTCTATTTCCTCATTGCTCCTGAGGCGATCCTGTAAGGTCTTCATGAAGATGTTCTTAATCTCGGTAGCCAGATTCACTTTACAGATTCCCCTGTCGATGGCCTGCTGCAATTGTGAGGCAGGGACTCCTGAACCTCCATGTAAAACCAGAGTAGCTGGAGTTACAGCTGCGATTTCGGAAAGCAGGTCCAGCTGTAATTTTGGCTCCTCCTTATAAAACCCATGGGCAGTACCAACGGCTACGGCCAGGGCATTAACACCTGTTTCTTCGACAAACTGCTTAGCCTCCAGGGGTTGGGTGAATCCCTGTTGTTCATGGGACTGCCCAAGTTTGGCGACATATCCGAGTTCAGCTTCCACATGGGCGCCATAGGCCTCGGCTCTTTTTACCACTTCAGTAGTGATCTTCACGTTCTCTTCAAAAGAAAGTTCACTTCCGTCGATCATTACTGAATCGAATCCGGTATCCAGACATGCCTGCGCCAGTTCCACGGAACCGCCATGGTCCAGATGAAGCCAGCCCTCAACTCCGTATTGTTTTAATCCACTACGGGCCATGGAAACTGCCATTTCCAGTCCCATATAATCGATGGAACTCTGTGTAAGTTGCAATATCAGGGGCTGATTTAATCCGGCTGCCGCATGCAGGACCCCTTGAAGGGTTTCAAGATTATAGAAGTTGGTTGCCAGCAGGCCTCGCTTTTGGCTGGTGAATTCTTTTAATTTATCGTGTATTCTCATTTTGTTATAATTGGTGATCCAGGATCTGTTGTTTTTGAGCCTCTATGGTTGTCAAGGAGCTGAAGGCTCCAGTCCCTCCGGGCTTTGTTGTGCTTAGGGAACCTATAAGGTTGGCATTAAGGAGGCAGTCTTCCAGCGCGGCTCCTTCCATGAACTTTTGAAGGAAACCTGCATTAAAGGAATCTCCGGCTCCGATTGCATCGGCGAAGATTTTGTTCAGGAAAGGTTTCAATTGGATTTTTTCTTCCCCCGAAATGACCATTCCCCCTTTATCGCCCATTTTCAAGGCAATAATAGTGGTATAAGGTTTTAGTTCCTCTAATCCTTCCTCAATATTGCGGGTCCTAGTTAGGGCCAGGAGCTCCTGCTCGTTAGGTAGAAAAACATCAACAAAAGGCAGGCAGTTTATATAATCGAAATCCCATTCGTTCTCCGGATCCCATTGCAGATCGAGAGAAGTGGTCAGCCCGGTTTCCTTGGCTTTTTTGAAGATTTCAGTTATCTTACCTTTAATTCCTTTCTGGAGGAAATAATTGGAAAGGTGGAAATGCTGAAATTCCTTCAGCCGATCCCAGGGAATTTCATTGAGGGAAAGCAAATCCATGGCTCCACAATAGGTGACATTGGCTCTATCCTGTTGGTAATTCATGACGACCGTGATCCCGGTTTTGGTATCGGGAGCCTTTTGTACAAAACTGGTGTCGACATTTTTGAGCTGTAACTGCTGGATCACGAAATCTCCGAAATCATCTGTTCCTACCATTCCGCAGAAGGAGGTGTCCACTCCCAAGGCAGAAATATTGGAAGCCATGATAGCGGAGGAGCTCCCCAGGGTGAAATTCATCTCATTGGCAACAATCTCAGTGCCCAGCTTAGGGAAGCCCTGGATGTCATTTAAAATGAGGTCGACGTTCAGTTCGCCTACAACAAGTATTTTCTTAGAATTCATTTGTCAATTGTTTGATCTGGACCTGTGGTAAAAGCCTTTCCACATCCTCGCGTTTTAACATCCCAAGTTCTTCATGGATACAGTTTGCAGCCCCGCAGGCCACTCCGTATGCCGCAATTTCCCGGACATCCAGATTTTGTGATAGTGCGTAAGCAATTCCAGCCGTGAGACAGTCGCCGCTGCCCACGCTACTTATTATTTCCTGTAGTTCCAACCTGGCATGGACAGTCTGTCCTTTATAACTTAGGATCAGTCCTTCCTTTCCTTTGGTCAGTGCCAGCAGCTCCACTTTGCCTAGTAGAGCTTTTTGTACATCCGCAAATTCGGAGCTGCCACAAAATTCAGCAGCTTCGTGCTGATTGAGGTGAAGTCCAAAGAATTCGGTTTTTAAAGCGTTTTTAAGCTGTTTTCCACTGCAATCGAGGATTATCCTTGCTCCAGTAGGTTTAGCGGATTTCAGGACTTGCAAATAAGCATCTGCAGGAGCATTCCGAGGCCAGGACCCGGACATGCAGACATAATCTGCAGCAGGAATCTCCGCAAGGAATTCCTTTTTAAAATCCTCCCAATCATCCAGACTCATTTCAGGTCCTGGCTCCAGGATTTCTGTATTGTCAAATTGTGGATCGCTGGATTGAAAAGTATAACATTTCCTGTTATTCCCTTGCAATTCTATTCCGCTTAGCTTTAAACCGCGATTTTTACAGCTTTCCTTTATCCATTCCCCTGAATTTCCCGACCAGTTTCCAAAGATTTTTGATGGCACTCCTAATTCTGCCAGGGCTAGGGCCACGTGAATCCCCTTTCCTCCCGGAAATTCATTCAGATCTTTCAACCTGTTTACGTTCCCGGGCTCGAAACTGTCCAGCCGGGCTAGCGTATCAATGGATGGATTGGGACAGAGGCTTAAGATCATTTCAGTTCTTTTGGATACTCGTAAATGGTTACTCCCTGTACCACCCGGCTGATAGACCCGGAAACCGAAGGGTTGTCGGGATTTAAGCCGAGTTCGAGGGATTTATAAAATCCCAACAGCTGGCCTACCAGGGTAGCAGGAATAATGTTCAGTTCCTGGGTTGGTTCCAGGTGAAGGTTTATGTTCAGTAATGGATCGATTTCCCGCGAATTTTCTCTTCCTACGCTAATAACGGGAATTTTTCTGGGGTCCTTGCCAATGGAATGGGCCAGATCCTTTTCGTATTTATAAACGTGGTCATTCTGATTGAAGAAATAAACCATGAGCGTTTTATCGTTGACAACCGCCCGGGGTCCGTGTCTGAAGCCAAGGAAGGAATCGTGTTTACAAATGATCTGCCCGTCTGTAAGTTCCTGTAGTTTTAAATGGCATTCTCTTGCTATGGCAAGCATGGGACCGGATCCAAGGAATACCACCCGTTCAAAATCTTTTTTGACGATCTCCCTGAAACTTGCCTGTTGCTGAAGGATAGCATTGGCCTGTGCCAGAATTAATTCCATTTCCCCTTGTTTTTCTGTCAAGTTTTCCTGTCTTCCCACAAGGAGAATGCTGAGCAGCATGGATGTAAAGCTCCCTGTCATGGCCAGGCTTTTGTCATTGGCAGCTTCCGGAAGTAACAGGGAAAAGGAATTAGAACCTTTTCCACTGGCATACTTATGCAGCTCGCCCTCGCTATTGCAGGTGATTATCAGATGGTAGATCTCGTTGCAGAACTCGTTTGCCAGTCTCACGGTTTCCAAGCTTTCCGGACTATTTCCGGAACGTGCGAAGGAAACTAGTAGAGTCGGTGAATTCTGTTGGAAATAAAGCTCAGGATGGGTCACCAGGTCAGTAGTAGCAATGGCTCTTGTGTTGCAGCCGGTGTTCTTTTGTACCAGGCCCTGGGCCGCCTCCCCGACAAAGGCGGAGGAGCCTGCACCTGCCAAAATTATTTCCAAGTCGATCTTCTGGAATAAGGGAATGAGAAATGCATTTATTTCCTTTTGGTGGTCAATTATTAATTGGAAGAGATTTCCCCATAACAAGGGTTGACCATTTATCTCTAATTCTGTAAAGGACATCTTATATTTTGTATTCAAACTTTTAATGTGTTTAGGCATCCGGTAAAGGCGGTAATAGGTTCAAGCATTTTACAACAAAACAAATTAAACGAAAATAAATCAAACAAAAAACCTTTCATTTTTATATTTTCCAATTTTCCAAGCTTTAAGTAGCGGTGTCGTGGTAAATGCTCAGTAGCAACAGTATTTGACAGCTGCTCTCTCTAACTCAGATGCAACAGGCC
>CAMPJY010000148.1 GCA_946887025.1 uncultured Salinimicrobium sp. | reverse complement strand
GGCCTGGTCATCAGACTGATGCGTGACAGGTATGAGGTGTCCGAGAATGTAAATATCTGGTATGATCCCTTCCCGAAAGAAGGAGCCGATGGGCCTTCGGAAGATCACTAATATCAAAATGAAGCCTGATATTATTGATAGGATTGAGATTATTGATATTTTGAATTTGGATTTGGAATTAGGAATTTGGATTTTGGAATTTGGGTTTTGGGTTTTGGCCTTTAGATTTAGGGTTATGGGCCCCTTCTGGGACGAAAGTTTGGTGACTTCGCCCAACTGACCTTGCGACCTCTGCGTTTCCTCTGCGTCCGCTGCGTGAACCTTTTTTTCACGCAGATCACCGCAGATTTTTCTCGCAGATCATCGCAGATTTTTCAGGTATTGAAGAAGTCAAAGAAGAAGGAAAGCCAAGCTTTAAAAGCGGGTTGCCCTCAATAAAAACACTCTATCCCCTACAATGCAATAGTCGCGATCCGTCCCTTCCCTCGGGGGGTGCCCAAACTTCAGGAATCTTTTCTATTCCCGAGACCATTGCTGTTTAGATAGGAAATCTTTGGCCCTGATGGGTCGTGAGCCTCTCGAATGAAGGGGAGGTACTTTCCCTATGGTAAAAAGTATTTTTTTATATTTGATTATCAGAACTTAATCTGAGAGATTATCAATTTCTCCTATGAGTGAACAGTCTAAGAAGGACATCCGTCAATTACGGAAACTTAATTTCGACCTGGCCAATTATTTTTCAAATACCATTATTCCTCAATTATTTGTAGATGCCGACCTGGTACTGAGGATTTTTACTCCCCCGGCCATGGACCAGTTTTCCTTATCCTATGATGATATAGGCAAAAACATTGAGGATATTAAAGATAATATCCGCTATTTAACAATCAAAGACAATATTCAGGAAGTAATAGACACGGGCAAAATTTGCGAAAAAGAAATTCAGACAACAAACGGCCAGTGGTTTCAAATGAATATTGTTCCCTACGTGGAACATGAGCTTGAGACTATCAACGGTAGTATTGTAACTTTTGTAGATATCACGAAACGTCTGACCACCATCAGAGAGCTGGAGAAAATTAACGCTGACCATCAGGTATTAATGTTTGCATTATCTCATGATATGAAGCAACCCATTTCTACCATAAAGCTACTTTCCTCCGGACTTATAGATACTTACAAAAGACAGGATCAGGAGAATTTTCACCTTATGATAAAAAGGCTGCAAAGTACATCTAATGCTCTGACCAGGCTGGTAGATGAATTTACTGCGAATGGCGAAGCAAATCTACAGCAGAAAGAAAAGGAAAACCTACAGGATCTTAAAAGTATTTGTGAAGACGTTCTGGATGCTCTAAAAGAGGATATTCAAGGGAAAAACATTCGGGTATTAAGGAATTTTAAAGCCACGGCAGTTCTATTCCCGAAAAACAGTCTTAGAAGCGTAATCTATAATCTCCTGCATAATGCCATTAAGTATAAGGACAATAATCGGGCAACTGTTATTCAAATAACCTCTTCTGAAATTAAAGGCTTTGTCATATTCAGT
Source organism: uncultured Salinimicrobium sp. (assembly GCA_946887025.1). Next base: position 4,408 of record CAMPJY010000148.1, on the reverse strand, counting down.
GTCGAAGATAATGGATTGGGGATAGCGGAAGAACATCAGGAGAAGGTTTTCAGAAAATCTTCAAGATTAAATAAGGAAATAGAGGGAACAGGAATGGGGCTGTATATCATTAAAAATTTAATGGAAACCCACGGAGGTAGAATTGAGCTGACAAGCACTTTAGGAGAAGGCTCCAAATTTGAAGTGTTTTTTAAGAGTGCAACAGCATAAATCCTCAATGGAAGCATTTTTTCGCAGCAGCCCTTTTAAACTGCTGTCCTTTTCACTATGATGGCACCTGTTCCTTCCTGTATTCCTGCCATTAGCTCCGCCATATCAAAAGGTTTGGCTATGAAACCCGACTGAGGGAGAACCCTTGATTTTTGTTTCTTGATTCCAGGTTCTTGATTCCAGGTTCTTGATTCCAGATTCTTGATTCAGATTCTTGATTCCAGGTTCTTGATTCCAGGTAGATAAAACCCCCCGAAAATCCTTGAAATAATAGTAAATTTGGTACTAAACAAAATCACCTATGATACAAGAGCTAAAAGAGGCTTACGGATTTATTTTTGAAGAAGAACTTTTAACGGAAATTGTGCAAACCGGGGTTTTAAAATCTGCAAAAGAGGGAGACATTATTATGGATATTGATGATTATATCACTGCCATGCCTCTTTTATTAGAAGGTGCTATTAAAATCTTGCGTGAAGATAAAGAGGGAAATGAGTTGTTACTGTACTTTTTAGAACGTGGTGACACCTGTGCACTAACCCTGTCCTGCTGTCTTGGGCAGACTAAAAGTGAGGTAAGAGCTGTAGCCGAAAGAGATACAAACTATATTATGATCCCTGTTTCAAAGATTGAAGATTGGACAGCTAAATATAAAAGCTGGCGGGATTTTGTCTTTGAAAGCTACCACTCCAGGCTTACTGAAATGCTGGAGACAATAGATACTCTTGCCTTTATGAACATGGATGAACGTTTGCTCCGTTACCTTCAGGATAAAGCAAAAATTAACCAGTCGGAAAAACTCCAGGTTACTCATCAACAGGTAGCCTATGACCTAAATACTTCTCGTGTAGTGATTTCAAGGCTGCTAAAAAAACTTGAAATGGAAGGCAAAATTGATCTACAACGCAATCACATTGTTGTACATGATCTGTAATTATAAGGTCTGTAACTTTTGTTACTGCCCAGCTTAAAAGCCGAAGTTACTTTTGCTCTAACTTAAAAAGAAGGAACTTTGGAAATAATTGATCTTTTGGGATATTTTGGAGCATTAGTAATAGGGGTAACTTTAGGGCTTATAGGCGGTGGCGGATCCATTTTAACCGTTCCTGTGCTCGTCTATCTTCTTTCGATCAACCCGGTAACAGCTACTGCCTATTCATTATTCGTTGTAGGAGCCTCTTCTTTAGTAGGCGCGGTTAACAATCTGAAACAGAAACTGGTAGATTTCCGCACTGCAACAGTGTTTGCAGTTCCCGCATTTGTCGCTGTCTATGGTACAAGGAAATTCCTGGTCCCCGCAATTCCGGAGCATATCTTTAGCCTTTGGGGCTTTGAGGTAACAAGAGGTATTGGGATCATGCTGTTTTTTGCAGTGATCATGATCGCTGCTTCGGTATCGATGATCAGGGGCAACTCTAATGAAGATCTTAGGGAAACCAAAGTTCAATACAATTATCCCCTCATCATATTTGAAGGCATTGTGGTGGGAATTTTAACCGGAATCGTTGGTGCAGGTGGAGGATTTCTCATTATTCCTGCCCTAGTCTTACTGGCAAAATTACCTATGAAAAAGGCGGTGGCAACTTCTCTTCTCATAATAGCTGTAAAATCTCTTATAGGGTTTATTGGTGATATTCAAAATATGGACATCGACTGGGGCTTCCTCACCATCTTTACAAGCCTGGCTATCGGCGGGATTTTTCTTGGAGGCTATCTCAACAGGTTTATTGACGGTAAAAAATTAAAAAAAGGTTTTGGATGGTTCGTGCTGGTAATGGGGATTTATATAATCGGAAAAGAGCTGCTGTAAATAACCACAGGAACTGTCAACACACCATCGCTGTGACCATTCCAAAAGAAAATCGATTAGCATGAAAGAAAAGAAAAAGACGAGTCTGAAAAAAAATCTCCTTGAATACGGAATTATTTTCGCCATTTTTGGCGCTTTATACCTAACAGGTTTGCATACTGAAGTACTGGGTTTTCTTCAACGCGGAATACTTGCCACTGGATTAATGAACCCAGATCTCGAGAAGAAGGAGGACCTGACATCTAGTGACCCAGATTCCAAGGCAGATTTTAACCTGAAGCTTATAGATTCTAAAGGCAAAAGTGTTGCCATGGAAAACTTTAAAGGGAAAGTGATCTTCATGAATGTGTGGGCCACCTGGTGTCCCCCCTGTGTAGCCGAAATGCCGGGAATAAATAAGCTTTACAATGAGGTGGATAAAGAGAAAGTAGCCTTTATCATGTTATCTGTAGACGAGGACTTTCAAAAGGCAATTGATTTTAGAGAAAGAAAAGGCTTTGATTTTGAGGTATATCAGCTAAATGGCCATTTGCCTGCACAGTACCAGACCCCAAGCATTCCCAGCACTTTTGTTATTGATGCAAATGGGAAACTGGTTATGACCCACCTGGGTTTGGGCAATTATGACACCAATAAATTCAAGGAGTTCTTAAAGGAGCAATTTTGATCAGGGCCTTGGCTTTAAATAAAAACCTCACAACAAACTGCTATGAGGTTTTTTTTAAAGATATATTATTGAAACCTATATTCAGTTTCTGGCACTGTTGAGAAAGAATACGGCCCTAAATACTCGCAGTACGCCCTGCCTTCCAACCTTGGGGAAACCGGGGAGTTCTTTTGAAGATATTCTTCTACCACATCGTGGATATAATAATCTTTTACTTCCACGTCTTTCACATCGGGAATGCGACACAGGTTATCCATGGGATCGCCAGGACGTACACAGGCAGAAATTGTATAATACTCATTCATTTGCATGGGCTCTCCTTTAATGGTGATGGATTTAACCCTTTCTCCTTTCCTACCCTGGCTGTTAAAATCAACCTCCATTCCCGAAAATCTGACCAGCCATCCTCCAAACCTCTCGGCGGGCGCCTGCGCAAAAGCATTATGCATTTCCCGCTCCAGCCAGTCCTTTAGCTGTTGCCCGGTTACTTTTCCGGTTTTTACCTTTTCATTTACAGGTAGTAGATTCCATAAATTAGCGCGGGTAATAGGTGCAGTTTTCCCATTTTCGGGAACTATGGGATTACCAAACCTGAAGCCGTTGGATATGGAAATATCGACTCCGGTTTTCCATCTCGCCGCATCGGTGATCATATTGTCCATTGGATTTTCAACAGTAAGGTACCGGTAAATGGGGGTGGCGGTATATCCTACCACCGTTTCCAGATGGTCCTCATAGGGTTCTTTGGCTTTATCAACTAACCGCTGGAGTTCCGGATCTGCGGGATAAACTTCGGGATCTACCTCCATTAGTTCATAGTCATCCCCCACCAGCTTTCCATCAACAAAGTTTAAAGTTAATTTCCCAACGAAAGATCCAAAAGCTCCAGGCTCGGTAACCTTTGCATATTTCCCCTGAATAGGTTTCCGTACTCGCTCATGGGTATCATTTCCCAGGATATAATCTACATTTTCAGCCAGTTCCTGGTTAGCAAGATCCACCTGCTTGAAAACTCCAATATGGGTAACCAGGAAAAGCACATCTACCCCTTCCATTTTTTTAACGGTAGTTATAAGCTCCTTCACCTCCTCCTCAATCCCGCTAAATGTCATTCCTTTACTGAAGATCGGGTTTTGCCGTATGGGGACATCGGGATCATTGATGCCAATGAAACCAATTTTAATCCCTTCGATCTCTTTAATCCAGTAAGGCGGAAAAAGGGGCTTTCCATCTTCCTCGTGATACATATTCTGTGCGATTACGGGAGTATTGTAACTGGTCATTATATCCATCATTCTGGCTTTACCATAAACCACTTCCCAGTTTCCGGGAATAATAACATCATAGCCCATATTGCTGATGAGCTCCGGAAAAATTCTCCCTTCAGAAAGAGCGGCATAGCCGCTTCCCTGAATGAGATCTCCTCCATCTACAATAATGGTGCGCCCGGGATTCTTTTCACGCTCTTCTTTAAAAAGAGTTTTAATATTTGCCAGGCCGCCTCTTTCTTTAAAAACGATTTTTTCATTTTCCCAGAATAATTCGGGGTGCGGATCAAGTTGCCCGTGAATATCTGCTGTTTGCAACACGGTGATGCTCAGGGTGTCTTTTGCTGTCTCTTCCATATCTGAATTTGCTCCTGTCACCTGGTTACAGGATGTAATACTTACAAGTCCAAATACTGCCAGGATCCATAAGGATGTCTTCAAATTAATTTTCAT
>CAMPJY010000147.1 GCA_946887025.1 uncultured Salinimicrobium sp. | reverse complement strand
AATATTACCGATTTCGATTTTGATGATGAAAAGACCACGGGGAAAGTCTTCTATGATAACATAACCTCCTCTTATAAGCTCTGGTTCACCGAATTTGAAGGCTTCACCTGCGTTTATGCCCTTCCCGAAATTTCCCTGATCTAGAATGGTTTTAAAAGGCATACGCGAGGCGATGGCTTCGGGAAAGAAATTGCTGGCAGTACTCATAGATCCCGATAAATTCGACACCAGCACGACACCCGAATTTTTTGATAAAATACCATCTTCCACGACCCATATCTTCGTGGGGGGCAGCACGGTGGAAAAAGGAGTGACTGAAGGCACGGTGGATGCTCTCCGCAAAGCAACCTCATTACCTATAGTCCTTTTCCCCGGGGATTATTCCCAGGTTTCCGAAACAGCGGATGGGATTTTATTTCTTTCCCTTATTTCTGGGATGAATCCTGAATACCTGATAGGGCAGCAGGTCAAGGCAGTCCGGCAGCTGAAAGCTTCGGCTTTGGAAATCATTCCCACGGGCTATCTGCTGATCGATGGCGGAAAGGAGACTGCCGTTCAAAGGGTGACCCAGACGCTCCCGCTTTCACAGCAGGAAGTAGAGGTGGTAGTCCATACCTCCCTGGCAGGCGAATATTCAGGAAAGCAGCTGATCTACCTGGAGGCGGGAAGCGGGGCAATGTATCCGGTAGGCGGGAAAATTATTTCAGAAGTAAAGGCAGCGATCAATATCCCCCTTATAGTGGGCGGAGGTATCCGAACCGAAGAACAGCTACAGGAGGCTTATAAAGCCGGCGCCGATATGGTGGTGATGGGGACCGCATTTGAATAATTATGACAAAGGGAGTGCCCTGACAGGTTTCAAAAACCTGTTAGTTCTTGGCCATTATTCCTACCTTTGTTTTCCCCTTTCGCAATTACGGAGGGGAAACTCTTAAAGTTATAGCTATGAACATTTCAGTAGATCTTACTCTCAGCCCTCTGCAGGACGACTTTGAGGCCCCGATTAAAAAATTCATCAAACGCATGCGCACCTCCGGGTTCCGGGTCATCGAAAATCCGCTGAGTACGCAGGTATATGGGGAATATGACAAGGTGATGGAATTTCTTCAGGAGGAAATAAAGGAAAGTTTCAACGCCCTGGACCACGTAGTGCTCACCATGAAGCTGGTAAAAAGCGACCGAAGCGACTATGCAGCCGATTTTTGATTTTCTTTTTCAGCAGTACCAGGAGTATCCCACTTTATATATTGTCCTTGAAATCATAGCCGTGATCTTCGGCTTCCTTTCTGTCTGGTACAGTAAACAGGAGAATATCCTGGTGTACCCCACGGGGATCATCAGCACGGTAATATTCGTATACCTCCTGTGGCAGTGGCAGCTGCTTGGGGATATGATGATCAACGTGTACTACTCCTCCATGAGCATCTACGGCTGGTATCTGTGGACGCGGAAGGTGGATGCCGTGCATTTTATTCCCATAACCACGACCACCAGAGTGGAGAATATCAGGAGCATTTTCATATTTGCCGGGACCGCTTTGTTCACCTTTGCGGTTTATCAGTATTTTGATAAATGGGACAGCTGGACGGCCTACGTCGATACCTTCACCACGGCTGTCTTTTTTGTGGGGATGTGGCTCATGGCAAAGAAGAAACTGGAGAACTGGATCTACTGGATTATTGGCGACATCATCTCAGTTCCCCTGTATTTCTATAAAGGCCTTACCTTTACCAGTCTGCAGTATTTACTGTTTACAATCATCGCCATCTACGGGTACAGAACATGGAAGAGAAGCTTGAGCAGCGGTCACGTGGCCTGAAGAAAGTAGTATTATTTGGTCCGGAATCTACGGGGAAGACGACCCTTGCCAAAGGGCTGGCGGAACATTTCAATACGGAATGGGTGCCTGAATTTTCCAGGGGTTATCTTCAGAAGAAATGGGAGGAGGAGCGGAAGATCTGTGGCAGGGAGGATATGCTGCCCATCGCTCATGGACAGATGGAGCTGGAAAATACACTTGCGAAGTCAGCAAGGGAGCTGCTTATCTGCGATACGAACCTCCTGGAAAGCGTGGTTTATTCCCGTATATATTTTGATGGATTCTGTCACCCCAGTCTTCTTAAACATGCGTTAAAGGCTCATTACGATCTGTATTTATTGACGTATATTGACATTCCCTGGGTGAAGGACGATCTGCGCGATCGGCCTGAACATCGGGATTTCATGTACGCCAGCTTCAAAAAGGCCCTCGACGATTATAACCTGCCTTACAGAATAATCAGAGGGGAGGGGCAGGAAAGATTTGATCTGGCAGTAGAAACTATTGAAAACTTAATTTTAAAGTAATGGAACTGGGGCTAGACAGCAAGGATATTGGACAGATTGAAAAACGAGGAATAAACCCTGATGCGGTATTACAGCAAATAGACATCTTCAAACGCGGAAATATAGCCGTTAACCTGTGTGAGGCGGCAACCTTAAAGAATGGGATACTCGCGCTTTCCTCTGAGGAACAGGAAGAGCTGAAGAATTATTATGATTCGGAAAAAGGGAAGCTCGACCTGTTGAAATTTGTGCCTGCCTCCGGGGCAGCCACCCGGATGTTCAAGTCTATGTATACCTTTCTGGAGGAGTTTGATCCTAAAAAAGACTCTCTAGAGGTATATCTTGACAAGGGGGAGCAGCAGGAGCTGGTGCGGTTTTTCAACCGGATGGAGCAGCTTCCTTTTTTTGAGGCGGTTAAAGCCTTGATCCCCGGATATGAAACTCTGGGACCTGATGAGCAGCGGTACGCCTTTGTTGATACAATGCTGAAGGAAGATGGGCTGGATCTTGGGAACTCTCCCAAAGGGCTGGTGCCATTTCATAAATATCCTGATCATACAGCCACCGCTTTTGAGGAACACCTAAAGGAAGCCGCAAATTATGCAGCATCCAATGGGGTGGCGCGAGTGCATTTTACAATTGCGGAGGAGCATCAGCAGAAGTTTGAGGAGGAGTTACAGCGGGTCAGGCCCAGGTTGGAAAAAGAAACAGGACTTATATACCAGGTTTCATATTCTTATCAGGACCCCAAAACTGACACCATAGCCGTAGACCTGAAGAACGAACCCTTCCGGGATGCAAATGGTAAACTTTTCTTTCGGCCCGGCGGACACGGGGCGCTGCTTGAAAATCTCGGGAAGCAGGATGCCGATCTGATCTTTATAAAGAATATCGACAATGTGGTGACGCCCCGACACAGGGAATTACTCTCGGAATATAAAAAAATACTGGCTGGGAAACTTTTACAGCTTCAGGGGAAAAGCTTCGAATTTCTCCGGCTGCTCGATGCTGGAGAGGTTTCTGAAGAAGCCCTTCAACAAATGATCTCTTTTGCGGAAAATGATCTGAATATCGGTTTCAGTTCAGAATTTGAAGAGCTTGGAGTAGAGGAACGAAAGGCAGCCCTGAAAAAGCAACTCGACCGTCCCATCCGGGTTTGCGGAATGGTGAAGAATGAAGGGGAACCCGGAGGCGGCCCTTTCTGGGTGATGGATAAGACGGGGAAAATTTCCCTTCAGATCATCGAAAGTGCGCAGATAGATCATGATAACTACCAGCAGAGCAAAATAGCCCAGGAAGCCACTCATTTTAATCCTGTGGATATTGTCTGCGCTACCAGGTGTTACAAAGGGAATAAATTTGACCTGTCCAGATATGTGGATCCCGACACCAATTTTATTTCCAGCAAAACCAAGGACGGGCAGGAGCTCAAGGCCCTCGAACATCCCGGCCTCTGGAATGGGGCAATGGCTTACTGGATAACAGTATTTGTGGAGGTGCCTGTGGAGACCTTTAATCCTGTCAAGACGGTAGCCGATCTTTTAAAACCTTCACATCAGGTACGATAAATCGTGGACGAGCAGCAGCTAATACAGGAGGCAACGTATAAAGCCGTAAGAAGTTCAGGCGCGGGAGGACAGAACGTCAACAAAGTCTCTTCCAAAGTTGAACTGCATTTTTTTATTGATCCCTCCGAAGCCCTTTCAGAAGATGAAAAGACCCTTTTAAGGGATAAACTGCAATCCCGCCTGACCAAGAACAACGAACTCATTCTGCAAAGCGACGAGTCCAGGAGTCAGCACAAGAATAAGGAGCTGGTCACCCAAAGGTTCCTCGAACTCATAAAACAGGGGTTGGTAAAGCCAAAAAAACGCAAAAAGACAAAGCCTTCCAAGGCTTCCAAATTAAAGCGGCTTCGGGAGAAGAAAATTCTTTCGGAGAAAAAGAACAGCCGAAAGGACCCGCTTCAGTAGGATTACGATATTGTGGGGAAACTTTCCACATATTTCTGTAGAACTTTCCGGCTTCCCCAGAAAACCCTCCACCTTCAAAATCAGTCAATCTCTTTAATTACAGGGGCTTACCTCTGTTTCTTAAAACTGGAACGGTTGTCGCATATTCTTAAGCGTAAATCAATTAATAAAACAAAAAATTACAATTATGAAAAAGATGTTTTTAACTATGCTGGCCGCAGGAGCTTTGGTTTTCACCACACAATCTGCAGCTGCTCAGGTAACCGGTGAAGAGAATGCACCGCAGGAAGAACAAATGCAACAAAAACACGATTTTGAGAAAATCGAGGTAGCTGATCTTCCGGCTGAAGTACAACAAGCTCTTGAAAGAGATTTTCAGGGAGCTACCATCGCCGAGGCTTATTCCAAGGATAAAGACGGTGAGAAGAAATTCAAATTAGTAGTTACCACTTCCGACGGACAATCAAAAGAGCTTTATGCTGATGCCCAGGGTAACTGGATCGACAAAGACAAGAAACACGCACAACCACAAGAGTAATCACGGTTAACAAAATTCACCGATAAAAAGAGACACCGACTCTTGGTGGCAGAAACTCTGCGGGAATATGTGCAAAGAAAGCTGGTTCCTGTTTAAAGATAGGCTAATGATCCTTGTGAGAATGAGGAGAATAAAACTTGAATTGGCAGAATTATTTAAGCAGAGTTTCTGAAAAATGGGATTTAATACCATCCAATTTATTGGTTAAAATTGGGGAAGAGGCCTTCGGGCCTCTTTTTTATTATTTCTTTTGGTCCTCTGCATGGGAATATTCCTAATTTTGTGAATATTCAAATTTCTATGGCCAGGATTTTAATTGTCGAAGACGATGTTGCCTTCTGTACCATGCTGCAGACTTTCCTTGAAAAGAAAGATTTCGAGGTAAAGACTGCCTATACCGCCACCGATGCTTTACTGCTGGTGGACAGGGAGAAATTTGAGGTGATCTTATCCGATGTCAGGCTGCCCGATAAGGAAGGCCTGGAGATCCTGAAGGAAGTGAAATCGGGTGATTATCCTTGCCAAGTGATCATGATGACAAGCTATGCAGATGTGACCATGGCAGTGAATGCAATGAAGGAAGGAGCCTTCGATTATATCGCCAAACCCTTCAATCCTGAAGTCATTCTGAAAACCATTAACTCCGCCCTCAATCAGGAACCCGGCGCTGCTGCAGTCAGGCCATCCAGAAAACCCAGGGCAGCTTCCGGGGATGCTTTGGAAGCTACTTTTATTGAAGGCGTGAGTGATGCTTCCAAAAGACTGAATGATTATATTTCTCTTGTTGCTCCCACTAACATGTCCGTTCTCATTATGGGGGAAAGCGGGACCGGAAAGGAACAGATCGCCAAAAGCATCCACACCAAGAGCAAAAGAAAGACCGCGCCTTTTATTGCGGTGGATTGCGGGGCCATTCCGAAAGAGCTGGCTTCCAGTGAATTTTTCGGTCATATCAAAGGTTCTTTTACGGGAGCTGTTTCCAATAAGACAGGACATTTTGAAGCTGCCAATGGAGGGACCCTTTTTCTCGATGAGATAGGGAACCTGGGCTATGAGCTACAGGTACAGCTGCTGCGGGCTTTGCAGGAGCGAAAGGTGAAGCCGGTGGGGAGCAGCGACGAAATAAAAGT
>CAMPJY010000146.1 GCA_946887025.1 uncultured Salinimicrobium sp. | reverse complement strand
AATAAACAACGAGGGACGGCGGTAAAGGTGGAGTAAAATATATTCAGCCACGAATTCACGAATATTTTCCAAGGATCCTATCTAATAGTATTCGTGTATTCGTGGCCGTTATTCAGGTCTACTTCTTCCTCAGCAACTCATTCTGTTCCTGCATCAGGCGATTCAGGTTCTCCAGGAGCTGTACGTCCCTTGCAGGAGCCACAGTTTTGTCATTGGGGTCCTCGGCTTTCTTTCTGAACCGGTTCATCAATTTTACTACAATAAAAACAGTAAATCCAATGATAAGGAAATCCAGCAGCACCTCCAGAAGCGCCCCATAAGCTATATTGACCTCAGAAACAATGGCTGTCCCATCGGCAGTGAAAGTTCCCTCCCTGAGCACCCATTTCTTATCCGAATACTTGACTCCTTCCGTCATCAGGGAAAGTGGGGGCATGATCACCTGCTTCACCAGCACATCCACTACAGAGTTAAAGGCGGTACCTATTATAATACCCACCGCCATGTCGATCATGTTGCCTTTGATGGCAAATTCCCTGAATTCCTTGATCAATCCCATTATTCGTCAAATAATTTGATCTGGGAATCGTCTCCCTTCTGGGGACTCTTGTTCAGCTTTCCCTGTGAAAAATCAGGGCTCTCTGTAGGCACAGCCTCGGCATCGCCTCCTACCGAATCCTCCCCGACTACTTCCATGTCTTCGGGCGCGGTTTCCTCGGGAGTCACAAAAGGTTTGGGATCCATCAGATTTATCTGCCTCACCTTTAGGCTGGTCAGCTGATTTCCTAAGGCCTTTATCCCTTTGACAGAAATAAATTCATCCAGATCCACCAGGTCATTTGGCCTTTGGTCCTTTCCTCTCTCCTTATAAAAGACGACCTCGGCTACCGGAAGATAATCTGTGGAAACAATTTCCAGATAGGATTTGGGATTTTCCCCTATGAAGTTTTCTTCGCGATCCGCATTTTCAATAACGAAACGCTTTACATAGAAGCGTTCTTTTTCTGCTTCCCAGTAAATTGCAGTTATAGGTTTTTTAGGTACCCATTTCTCCAGCACCACCATATCTTCATCAAAGCGGGTAGTCAGTTCAGGTTTGATAGTCTTTGCCACCCCGTTCTGAGTAATGATCAAAAGACGATCTTCTCCCCTGAATTCTCCCAGGAGCTCCCCTCTCTCGTCCACATTCAGACGTTTGACAGTTTCATCAAACCAGATCCTTCGGGGTTTAAGGGTGGATACTCCTTCCTCCTTCAGTTCAATTTTTTTGATGGCGTATTTGGTAACTATATTCCCTTTTACTGCACGCCCTTTGATCGCCAGATCCCGGAAATCAACTTCAAATTTGAGTTTCTTGATGCTGCCTACCTGTCTCAGGTATACCATCACCACTTCAGCCTCCCCGTTGGGGTTCTCGGAGAAATAAAGGATTTCAGATCCTTTTTTCCCCTGGGTAATATCATACTCCCTGTCGCGGGTGGTGGAGGTCACCGCAAAGCGTTTAATATAAGAAGCACCATTTTTTCCATCCCTGTAGATCAGGTTGTAAATAGTGCGCTTATCCTTTTTCTTGAATACCGCCACGTGAATGATATCCTTACCTATGAACTTCTTGTCATCCACTTTGGTCACGATCATTTTGCCTTCTTTGGTAAAACAGATGACATCGTCAATATCGGAACAGTCAGTAACGTATTCGTCCCGCTTCAAACCTGTTCCCACAAAACCTTCTTTGCGATTGACATATAATTTAGTGTTGCGAATAACAACCTTGGTGGCTTCTATATCCTCAAAAAGCCGAAGCTCCGTTTTTCGTTCCTTGCCTGCCCCGTATTCCTTCTTCAGTCTCGTAAAATATGCAATGGCGTATTCAACAAGATGGTCCAGATGATGTTTTACCTGCGCAATTTCCCCTTCCAGGGCCTCTATCTTCTGCTGCGCCTTATCCAGGTCGAATTTCGAAATTCTCTTGATCCTGATCTCTGTCAGGCGAACTATATCTTCCTCCGTCACTGCCCTTACCAGATGCCCGATATGTGGTTTTAATCCTTTATCAATGGCCTGGATCACCCCTTCCCAGGTTTCCTCATCTTCTATGTTGCGATATATCCTGTTTTCTATGAAAATTCGCTCCAGAGATGCAAAATGCCACTGCTCCTGATATTCATCGAGCCTGATCTCCAGTTCACTTTTTAAAAGGCTGAGGGTATGATCTGTAGAACGTCTTAAAATTTCTGAAACCCCCAGGAATGCCGGCTTATTGTCAATAATGATACAGCTCAGGGGCGAAAGGGAGGTCTCGCAGCTGGTGAAGGCATAAAGCGCATCTATGGTTTTATCCGGGGAATGATTCGGAGGCAGATGGATAAGGATCTCCACTTCGCTGGAGGTGTTATCCTCTATTTTCTTGATCTTGATCTTGCCCTTTTCGTTCGCCTTCAGGATAGAATCAATAAGGGTGGAGGTGTTGGTGCTGAAAGGAATTTCAGTGATCACCAGCGTATGTTTATCCAGCTGCGAGATCTTGGCCCGCACCCGGACCCTTCCGCCGCGCATTCCGTCGTTATAGCCCGTGATATCTGCAATCCCTCCTGTCGGAAAATCAGGATATAAGCTGAATTTTTTCCCCTGAAGATGTTTTATACTGGCCTCTATGAGTTCAATAAAATTGTGCGGAAGGATCTTTGTACTGAGTCCTACGGCAATCCCTTCCGCGCCCTGCGCCAGAAGAAGCGGAAACATAACGGGCAGGTTTACCGGCTCATTTTTACGCCCGTCATAGGATAACTGCCACTCGGTGATCTTGGGATTAAATACAACGTCCAGGGCAAATTTGGAAAGCCTTGCCTCGATATATCGCGCAGCGGCAGCCCCATCCCCGGTGAGGATATTCCCCCAGTTTCCCTGGGTATCGATCAGCAGGTCCTTCTGCCCCATCTGCACCATGGCGTCCCCAATACTGGCGTCACCATGAGGGTGGTACTGCATGGTGTGCCCCACGACATTGGCCACCTTGTTATATCGGCCGTCGTCAAGATCCTTCATGGAATGCATGATCCTGCGCTGTACCGGTTTGAAACCGTCCTCAAGTGAAGGTACTGCCCGTTCCAGGATCACATAGGAGGCGTAGTCAAGAAACCAGTCCTTGTACATGCCTGTGACCTTGATCAGTCCTTTCTGACTTTCATCAAGCTGTTCCTCTTCATTGTTCTCAAATTGTTCTTCCAAAGAACCGTCCTGATTTTCAATTTCCATTTACGCCCTTGCTTTATTGTAGATGACCACCTTCTCGAGGGATTGCTTCAAGGATTTGCATTTCTTGTTCCCCAGAAAGGTGATATTGTATTTATAATGCCGGAAACCTTTTGAGTTCCGGGAGGTGATAAAAATGTGTAGTCTCTTGTAAAAAAAATAATTCTCGACCTTGAAACTGATCAGTTTCGATTTAGGAACCTCTGTACGCTGCTCCCTGTAATGGAAGAACTTGGAAATCAGAAGTCCGTTGCTCTTGAAGTTCAGCGTTTCCCCATCACTGTCGAATTCGAAGTACCTCCCCACGATAAAGATATAAAGTGCCAGCACCAGGGCGATGGCATTGGGGATCAGGCTGCTGTAGTTAAAAGGCACATCATCGTACTTGATCTCGATGGCAGCAAAGATATTCGTGATGAAAACCGCTACTACAATAATGTAGATGGAGGGGATGATATTTGTTTCCTTTTTGTTATTGAATCTCATAGGCCTAGTTCTGATACTAAATCCAGTTCCACTTTCAGGTTGTCGATAATGAACTCCTGCCTGTCGGGAGTATTCTTACCCATGTAAAAACTCAGCATTTCTTCAATGGACATTTCCTTGTCCAGCATCACCGGATCCAGGCGGATATCTTCTCCTATGAAATTCTTGAATTCATCCGGTGAAATTTCCCCCAGCCCTTTAAAGCGGGTGATCTCTGGTTTTCCTCCCAGTTTTTCTACAGCCTCCTTTCGTTCCTGCTCGCTATAGCAATAGAAAGTCTGCTTCTTATTCCTTACCCTGAATAATGGGGTCTGAAGTATGTACAAGTGGTTCTCCTTGATCAATTCCGGAAAGAACTGAAGGAAAAAGGTGATCAGCAGCAGTCTGATGTGCATACCGTCGACATCGGCATCGGTAGCGATGACGATATTGTTGTAGCGAAGGTCCTCCATGGACTCTTCAATATTGAGGGCGGCCTGCAGAAGGTTGAATTCTTCATTCTCGTACACGATCTTTTTAGACATCCCGTAAGAGTTCAGGGGCTTACCACGCAGACTGAATACCGCCTGAGTGTTGACGTCACGGGATTTGGTGATGGAACCACTCGCGGAATCCCCTTCCGTGATGAACAGGGTACTTTCCAGATATCGCTCCTTCTTGCTGTCGCCCAGATGGATTCGGCAATCCCTAAGTTTCTTGTTGTGAAGACTGGCTTTCTTGGCCCTGTCCTTTGCCAGTTTCCTGATACCTGACAACTCCTTACGCTCCCTTTCAGCCTGAAGGATCTTCCTTTGCAGGGCATCGGCGATCTCGGGGTTCTTATGTAGAAAGTTATCCAGCTGGGTCTTCAGGAAATCATTGATATAGGTCCTGACAGTCGGCAGTTCGCCTCCCATATCGGTGGAACCTAGCTTCGTCTTTGTCTGACTTTCAAAAACCGGTTCCATGACCTTAATACTGATGGCAGAAACTATGGATTTCCTTACATCACTGGCTTCAAAATTCTTGTTGTAAAATTCCCTGATGGTCTTCACCACCGCTTCGCGAAAAGCCGCGAGGTGAGTCCCTCCCTGGGAAGTATGCTGTCCATTCACAAAGGAATGGTATTCCTCGCTGTATTGGGATTTGCTATGGGTGATGGCCACCTCAATATCATTCCCCCGCAGGTGGATGATCTCATATAAACGATCGTCCTCGTGTATACTGTCGGACAATAAGTCTTTAAGCCCCTCTTCTGAATAAAATTTTTCCCCGTTGAAAATAATCGTGAGCCCCGGATTCAGGTACACGTAATTCTTCAGCATTTTCTCCACATATTCCGAGCGGAACTTGTAGTTCTTGAAAATGATTTCGTCGGGAATGAAGGTTACCTTGGTCCCTCTTCTTCTGGAGGTTTCATCAAGCTCCTCCTCATTCACGAGATTTCCCTGCTCAAATTCCGCAGACTTTGATCGCCCGTCCCTGGTGGATTCAACCCTGAAACTTGAGGATAATGCATTTACCGCTTTGGTACCAACCCCGTTGAGTCCCACCGACTTCTTGAAGGCGCGGGTGTCGTATTTCCCCCCGGTATTCATTTTGGAAACCACATCCACTACCTTGCCCAACGGAATTCCCCGTCCGTAATCCCGGACGATCACCTTCTGGTTCTGAATGGAGATCTCAATGGTCTTCCCGGCTCCCATAACGAATTCATCGATACAGTTGTCGATAACTTCCTTTAGCAGAATATAGATCCCGTCATCGGCACTGGAACCGTCGCCCAGTTTCCCGATATACATTCCGGGACGCATGCGAATATGCTCCTTCCAGTCTAAGGACCGGATATTATCCTCGGTATATTTAGTTTCTTCACTCATAAGCATTCCTCGGGTTGAGCCGCTAATATAAGCTTTAGAACAAAAAGTTAAAATAGCTGGGGCACAAAGTAATTAACAAATGTTTCACAACATCGCTGATTCATTTTCCGGTCGACTTCCACAATATAACCTCTGGCTGTCTTCCTGTTTTCAGGTCCGCTTCTTCCTCGAATCAGGAACATTTTAAGTCCAATTCAGAACCATGTCAGAAACATACCAGAACCATTATTTAATGGTTGTGATATGGTTGTGACATGGTTGTGATATGCTTGTGGTATGCTTGTAGTATGGTTGTATTATGGTTTTGACACAAGGAAAGTATAAGGAAGGTAGCAGGAAAAAGCAGCGATAGTTGAATTGGAAAAACGGCAGAAAAA
>CAMPJY010000145.1 GCA_946887025.1 uncultured Salinimicrobium sp. | reverse complement strand
GATCTGGCGCAGCGATTAGACGCAATTCATTGCGTCTCTACATTCTCATCTGGAGATTCCCGTCCGGGTGCGCTCCGAAAAAATTTTCCTCCCATTAATGTGTTAAAAACTCGGCAAACTACAGTTCGATTTTGCTTGCAAAGTCTCCTGCAGGCTAGGCTTTAACAAACCATTTTATGCGGAATAATTAGTCGAAAACGATTTCTTCAGGTCAATTTAGGGTTTTTTTAAGAATATTTTCATTACTTTGGAAGTAGTTAAAAAAAACTTAACCAACCAAAAACAGCTTTATGAGAACAGCTTTACTAGTTTTTTTAGGACTTCTGTTATGCTCTTCCGGTTCCTTTGCGCAGGTGCAGCAGGTGACTGGAACGGTGACAGACAACCAGGGAATGCCAATTCCGGGGGTGAGCGTAATAGAACAAGGAACAACCAATGGAGTGGTGACCGATTTTGACGGAAATTTCAGTATTGAAGTTCCCGATACTGCGGTCTTACTCTTCAGTTATCTGGGGTACACCACCCTGGAAGTTCCCGTCGCGGGTCAGAATCTTTTATCGGTAACCATGGAATCCGAAGCCTCCTCCCTGAGTGAGGTGGTGGTAGTGGGATATGGAACCCAGCGGAAAGCCGATCTTACCGGTGCCGTTTCGGTGGTGGATGTTTCCTCCATGACCAAACAGCCTTCAGCCCAGGTTTCCGAGCAGTTGCAGGGCCGGGTGTCGGGGGTGACCATCGCCAGTTCCGGTCAGCCGGGGGAACCACCCCAGGTAAGGATCCGGGGGATCAACACCTTCGGAAGCAGTAGTCCGCTGTACGTAGTGGACGGCGTGCCGGTTTCTGATGTGAATTCCCTGAACCCCAATGACATCGCAACCATGCAGGTCTTGAAAGATGCAGGTTCGGCCTCCATTTATGGGGCAAGAGCCGCAAACGGGGTGATCATCATTACCACCAAAAAAGGAAAAGGGGACCTCTCGGTCACCTACAATGGCTACTATGGAACCCAGACCGTTCCCAGTGGCAACGTGTACGATATTGCCACGCCACAGGATCACGCAGACCTGAGATGGATGGCGATGCAGAACTCCAATCCCGGGGAACCTATCACGGATGCCCAGTACGGAAGTGGGGCCCAGCCCAGCCTTCCCTTCTATATACTTCCCGGTGGCGCTGCCGAGGGAAGCGTGGATGAATCAGCTTATTTTGTAGACCCATTTTATACCGATGCAGGGGCAGTGGGCGGATTCAACCAGATTATCCGAGCCAACCAGGACGGGACCAACTGGTTTCAGGAAATTTTCAGTCCTGCACCTATCACCAGTCACGATGTGTCCATAGGTCGGGGAGGGGAAAAAGGAAGTACCATGTTCTCCATGAGCTATTTCGACCAGGAAGGTACCCTGATCAATACCTATTATGAAAAGTACACCGTCAGACTGAACAGTGACTTTAATTTCTCCGAGAACTTCAGAATAGGGGAGAATCTGAGTGTTTCCCTTTCCGAAGGCAACAGGGTTTCCGTGACAGGAGAAAACCCGATCAACCACGCCTACAGGCAACAGCCTATCATCCCTGTTTATGATATCATGGGGAATTTTGCAGGTACCCAGGCACCTTCTTTAGGAAATGCCCAGAACCCCGTGGCTATTCTTGAAAGGAACAGGAACAATTTTTCCAGGACCAGCCGGATCTTGGGGAATATCTATGCCGAACTAGACTTCCTGGATGGTTTTACCGCCCGTACCTCCTTCGGAGGGGATTATTTCAATACCAACGGGCAGACCTTTACCTATCCCACCTATGAAAATCAGGAGAACAGTACGGTGAACCAGTTGACAGAAAACGCCTTTACCGGGTTTAACTGGACCTGGTCCAATACCCTGCAGTACAAGAAGAAATTCAATGACAGACACGACCTTACGGCCCTGGTAGGTACTGAAGCCTATCACAACCAGTATGAAGCGGTAACGGCAGTGGCGCAGGGATTCTATTCCTTTGACCCCGATTATGTGGGGCTGGGGACCAGTTCCGGGACACAGACCAATACCGGCTTCTATACCGAAGATGCGCTTTACTCCCTGTTCGGCAGGCTGGATTATATCTACGCTGACAAATATCTTTTCGGAGCCACCATCCGTAGGGATGCGACTTCCAGGTTTACCAATCCACGTCACGACTGGTTCCCTGCAGTCAGTGCGGGTTGGAGGATTTCTGAAGAGAGCTTCATGGAAGATGTTCACTGGATCAACGACCTGAAGCTACGCGGGGGATATGGAACCATGGGGAACCAGATGAATGTGGAAGCTGCCAATGCATTTACGACCTATGCCTCCAGCCAGACCTCCTCTTTTTATGCCCTTGACGGTTCCAACAGTTCCATTCTGGAAGGTTTCTACAGAAACCGTATCGGAAACCCTGATGCAGGCTGGGAGAAGAACATCAACGCCAACATTGGGCTTGATGCAAATCTCTTCAACAACAGGCTACAGATCACGGCCGATTATTACCGCAAGGATGTGGTCGACCTGCTGTACAACCCGGAACTTCCCGGAACCGCCGGAGTGTCCACAGCTCCTTATGTCAACATTGCAGAGATGAAGAACAGTGGATTTGACCTTTCGGCCACCACTTTTGTCGACATCACCTCCGAGCTGCGGATGGATGCACATCTGAGTTTCACCACCTATGACAACGAGATCGTCAGTATTGCCGATGGAGTGGATTATTTCGATCAGGAAGGGCGCAGGTTCAACGGAAGTACCCTGGTGCGTAATGCGGTAGGACATTCTGTAGGACAGTTCTTCGGCTATAAGATCACCGGCTTCTGGAATACCCCTCAGGAGATCAGTGAAGCCAACAGTTCTGCACAACAGATCCTGGGGAACCCGGATGCGGAATATCAGCAGGATATTGGGTTAGGACGTTTCCGCTACGAGGATGTCAATGGCGATGGGTACATCAGTGCCGAAGACCGGACCTTCCTTGGAAATCCCAACCCGAAGTTTACCGGAGGTTTAAATCTGGATTTTGCCTACAGGAACTGGGATTTCAGTATTTTCCTTTACGGATCCTACGGCAACGATATCTGGAACCAGGTGAAGTGGTGGCATGATTTCTACAGTTCCTTCGGTGGGGCCAAGAGTACCACTGCCCTGTATGATTCCTGGACCCCGACCAACACCAATGCAACGGCTCCCATTCAGGAGGTGGGAGGTACCTTCAGTACCGCCAATGTCCCGAACTCCTATTTCGTGGAGGATGGTTCTTATCTGAGGGCCAAGAACGTACAGCTGGGTTATACCTTTACCGAGTCCATTTTCGGGGAATTCGGACTGGATAACGTACGTCTTTATGTGCAGGCGACCAATCTGTTCACCATCACCAACTATTCAGGGGTAGATCCCGAACTCACAGGGGGAGCGACCGCCTTTGGAATCGACGAGGGGGCCTATCCGGTGCCAAGACAGTTTTTAGTCGGGATAAATGTTTCCCTGTAATCAGGAAGTATAAATATTAAATATTACACTATGAAAAGAGTCAACTATATTTTAGCGATTTCAGTTTTAAGTATGAGCCTCATTGTTTCCTGTACAGAAGACTTTCTGGAGAAGCCGGCTTACGGCGCTCTGAGTGATGAGGTGCTGGCCGACGAAAAAGGGGTGAATTCCCTGCTTATTGGCGCTTATGCTGTCCTGGATGGCCAGGGGAGCGGGGTGGCAATAGGGGGCGGGAACCCTTGGGAAGCTGCTCCTTCCAACTGGATCTATGGGGACGTATCAGGGGGAGATGCACATAAAGGAAGTGACGGGGGGGACCAGCCTGCCATCAATTCCATCGCCACCTATAGCGCAGGAGCCGATAACGGCTTCTTCAACAGTAAATGGAAAGCTTTGTATGAAGGGGTTACCCGAAGTAACTCCGTGCTGAAAACCCTGGCCGGCCTGGAGGATATTTCCGAAGAAGAGCGGGCGAATCTTGCCGGACAGGCCAGGTTCCTCAGGGGACACTACTATTTTGAGCTGAAGAAGATGTTCAATATGGTGCCCTGGATCGATGAGAACACCGAGGACGTGAACGTTCCCAACGATGTCGATATCTGGCCCAATATAGAGGCCGATTTCCTCTTTGCCTATGAAAACCTTCCCCCCACTCAAAGTGAGCTGGGAAGGGCCAACAAATGGGCAGCAGGAGCCTACTTAGGCAAGACCTACCTGTATCAGGAAAAGTATGCCGAGGCCCAGCAGGTATTTACTGAAGTCATCACTTCAGGAACCACCTCCAATGGACTGGCCTACGGCTTGACCGATAATTTCCACGCCAACTTCAATGCAGCCCTGGAGAATAATGAGGAAACCGTATTTGCGATCCAGATGGTAGCCCATGACGGTACCAATACCATTGCCAATTCCAACCAGGGGATGATGCTGAACTATCCGTACCAAAGCCCTTTCAGGTGCTGCGGTTTCTTTCAGCCTACACAGGACCTAGTCAATGCCTACAGGACCGATGCCTCCGGCTTGCCATATCTGGATACTTATAATGCAGATCCGGTGGAAAACGATATGGGGATACTGTCGGATGAGCCTTTTACTCCCGACACCCAATCCCTGGACCCACGACTTGACTGGACGGTGGGGCGAAGGGGGATCCCTTACCACGACTGGGGTTACCATCCCGGCTTTACCTGGGTACGCGAGCAGTCTTCCGGAGGCCCTTACGCGCCTAAAAAACATATCTACTGGCAGGACCATGCCGCCGAATTCTCTGACCAGAGTTCCTGGGCCCCCGGAAATGCCATCAACGTCAATGTCATCCGCTTTGCCGATGTGCTGCTGATGGCCGCCGAAGCCGAGGCCCAGTTAGGTAACCTTAGCCAGGCCCTGGAATATGTCAACCGGGTCAGGGGAAGAATGGCCGATAACCCCGAGAACTGGCTGCACGATTATGTGGACCCGGCAGATCCTATGGGAGGCTTCTCCGGCGAATTTGCCGCCAATTACAACGTGGCCAGATATCCCGAAGGCTACTTTACCTCCACCGAACAGGCTATGAAGGCCATACAGTTCGAGCGAAGACTGGAACTCGCCATGGAAGGCCACAGGTTCTTTGACCTGGTGAGATGGGAAATCGCTGCACCTGTCCTGAATTCTTATATCGATTATGAAGGACAGATCACCACGGATGTAAGAGGAGGAAATTTCAGTCAGAACGACAGATATTACCCGATCCCCCAACGGCAGATCGACCTGAGTACCACGGCTGATGGCCCTGTATTGATCCAGAATGATGGATATTAAACCCTAAGGATGCCTGTATAGCAGGGGCGCCCTTTTTAATCAGGCCTGACAGATTTTTATTACCTGTCAGGTCTTTTTATATGTAATTACCACTCCCCCTGTTGCCAGCTGCCGGGTAGAGAGGAGGGACAAAATTTTGGGAGCCTGCTCCCCGAAAAGAGGCCTTCCGCTGCCTAAAATTACCGGCGCGATCCCAATCCGGTATTCGTCAAACAAATCCTCCTTTATAAAGCTCTCCGAAAGATCTGCACTTCCAAAAACATACATATCCCCTTCCCCTTTTTCCTTGAGTTTCCTGATCTCCGCAGCGGCATCCTCTTTGATCAACCTGGAGTTCTCCCAGTCTGCAGAGGCTAAGCTTCGGGAAAAGACCAGCTTGGGAATCCGGTTCATAAAGCTGGCAATTTCTCCTGTTTCCTTTTGCCAATAGGCTGCCATCCCTTCATAAGTCACCCGTCCGAAAACCAGATAAGCCGCCGAGTTCAGCTGTTCCAGACTGAATTTCTCCAGTTCCGGGCCCCAGATCGACTCATGAAAAGACAGGTCCCAATGCTCGTTCCCTTCAAAATAGCCGTCCAGCGTGATGATGTTCCACATGATCAGTTTTCTCATCTTTCTTGTTTTTAATATAAAACACTATGTTCCTGATATATACTAATTTATGGAATTTATTCAGATCTGCTGCACGGCTGTTGACTCAAAGCTGTCGATTTAAGCCTAAGGGGGGGTGCTTTAAGGATTGGTGAAAAGCCTGAAAAATGGCTACGGGAATCTGGAGATTCCCGCCCGGTTGCGCCAGGATCTGGAGATCCTGTCGCAGCGTTGAGA
>CAMPJY010000144.1 GCA_946887025.1 uncultured Salinimicrobium sp. | reverse complement strand
CGCCCGGTTGCGCTCAGATCTGGAGATCTGGCGCAGCGGAAGAACGCGATGAATCATGTCCCTACTCGAGAAACTCTCCACTTTCCACTCTCCACTCTCCACTAAAACCCAAACTCAAATCCAAAGGAAAATCTCAAGCCTTCTTCACCGTGGAAGAGATTGAACTGCGCTGCTGCTGCCTTTGCGACGCTGATCCAGAATCCCCCGCCGTAGCTTTGGTGCCAGGTGTTGCTATCCTCGCCATCCAGCCAGACCCTGCCTATATCATAACCCCCGAATATCCCCAGCTGGTAAGGCAGGAAATTTCCCTGTACCTCGGGAAAAGTATATCGCAGATCCGTTCCTGCAGCAAAAGATCGCTCCCCCGCAAAGCGCTCGTGGCGGAAACTTCTTAAACCGGACTTCCCGCCAAGGGTAGCCGCCTGGAAGAATTCATAGCCATCCAGGAAATTCACCTGCCCCTGTAAGCGCGGATTCAGCACCCAGCGCTCATTGGCTGAGATGGGCGTGAACAGCTCCAGATAAGGCTTCACATAAAGGAAAGTATTATCCGTCTCCTCCACATTCATCTTCCCCCCTGCTGTAAGGTTGAAATGAAGCCCTTTGGCGGGGTTTAATGAATTGTCATAGCTCTCGTAGGCATACATGGCTTCCAGCCCCGCAAAGAACATCCTGTCGAAAAAGTCCGTGGTTTCCGGAAAAAGGCTGATAAACCTGTCCGGGGTATCCTCCACCTTCACCCCCTCAAACAGGGCTGAATACCTGAAGGTACTGCCGTACTTGCTCCTGCGCACCAGTCCCAGCTCCGCCCCATAGCTGCTTATCCGGATCCGGTTGTAATCCTTGGAAACCTCATCCCGATCGTACTGGGTTTCATTTCCGAAACCAAAGAAATTGCTGGTGCTGCTGGCACTCGAATAATGAGCCCCCAGCAGCAGATTGTGGGTGCGTTCCGCATGGGCAAATTCCCCGGCATACTCTACCTCAAAACCCCCGGTCCCAAAAAAATAGGAGGCCCCGAAGGAATGCCTGCTGGTAAAAGGTTTCCTCACCAGTTCAGTATCCGTAAAGGCCGCTCTGGCCCCTAAGATGACCCCGTCATCAGGGTTAAAGCTCAGGTACGGCAGCACGCTGTTCTTCTCGATTATTTTAAAATCCCGGTCGAAGGTATTGATCTCGTAATTATCGGTGAAAAAGATCTTCGCCCCGTTATTCTGCTCCACCGTGTTCGGCTTGGTCCTGTGGTCATACACCCGGATTCCGTCACCCTGCAATATATTGAAGACGTCGTTGTTCTGCCCTCCAATGATCTTTACGATGATTTCCGAATTATCGGCTCCTTCCACATAAAATTCATCGTCGTCATCAAGCCCGTACACCCACACCTCTTCGGTTTCCTCGGGCTCGTAGATCCGCTGGTTCACCAGCTCCCCGCGTTCCCCATCCTTGTTCCGGCTGATCTTCACTTCTGTCCTGCCGTCCTCCATCCGGATGATGTCGATAATGTCGTCTTTATCCGTCCCGGTCATGATGGCTGTCTCGGCCAGCTCGTCGTAATAGCGACTCACGATGTCCACCAGATTCTCCCGCCGGCCCTTCATCTTCTGAATGAGTCCCTTGGTGCTTTCCCCCTGCAGCGCTTCCGGAAGGGCTGTAAAGGCCTCCTCGATCACCTCATCGGTGAGGGTTTCCTGAAGAAATTCCGCCTGTGCGAGCCACTCCTCCCTGCCGCTGTTCTCGATGAGATTGCGGTCCAGATTGGAAGCCGAGCGATTGAACCATTCCACATTGTCAATGTTGTCGCTATAGTGGCCGAACTGGTTCAGAAAACCAATGATCTGCCTGAAATTTCTGAAGATCCAGCCGTCGAAGTTGGAGAAGGCCTGGTCCCGATCCCGGGGAATGGCTTCAAATACGCGATCCCCGTTCTCCAGTTCTATCTCTGCCCAGCGCCACTGGTCGTTATGCCGGTCCCAGTCGCCGATCAGCATGTCGAAGACCCGCGCCCTGATGAAGCTGGCCTCGTCCAGCGAGTATTTCTCATCCCTCCGCAGCCGTTCGAACAGGCCGGAGGTGCTCTCGATATCGTGATTGGGGGAACCAAAATCCTCATACCCCAGCCAGTGCTCCTCGGGCCTTTCCTCGATCATGTAAAGCTCATTCCCATGTACCGAATTATATTCCCCAAGGCCGGGTTGTTTGGGCAGGTAGAACACCTCCGGATTGGGATGGTGTATCCCCGCGACTTCCGATAAGGGCGGGACCACCAGGTAACCATAAGGATGCGAGGCCGTGTAGAAATCCTCGATCATCTCCTCGGCAAAGGTCTCCTCAAAAGCCTCCTCCACGGGTTTGTTCTTATAGGCCGTATTCTGAAGGAACTGCACCGCGTCCTTGCGCAGCATCCGGATGTTGTATTCCCGATCCAGGCTGTCCTTCAGGCGAATGGAATTGGTCTGGTTCCCCCCGCCCAACCGGATCACTTCCAGTCCGCCGTAAAGCGTGTCCAGATCGGCTACAGGAGCGGTTATTTCGGTGGAATAAAGTTCCCTGTAACGTTCCCCCCACAAGTTGACGTAGAAATCGCTCTTCTGCGTCTGTTCAGAGTCGTATATGGTGGTGGTAAAAGTTTCGGGGAAGGTATCGGGAAGGCTGTCAATGTTGTAGGTCGGATCCTCAGGATATACCTCCGACTGAAAAAGCAGTTCCTGCTCTTTTCCGATGAAGCGGACATCCGAAGAACCATCCTTATAGACATTCAGGACAGCAAAACCCGGTTCCTCCGCAGCAAATTGTCCGTGTTTTCCTTCTTCAGTATAGGAAGTAATGGCCCCCGAGCCCACGACGATCTGTTTAGATAGCCCGTCTTCCAGGTACTGCAGCGAATGATCGTGGCCCGAGGCGTACACCACCTTCCCCCACTTCTTCCCGATGGTCCTGAGGCGGGCGATGAAGCCGCTGTAGGCAGGATTTCCCGAATCCTGGATGGAAGTACCGCCGCTGGTGCGCAGCAGATTGGTGACCTGCCCCACCACCGGGATCGGCACTTTTTTAAAGGAAGGATATAAATAGGAGCTCCAGCCGTTGTTCCCCCCGTGCACCCCGTTGGAGAGCAGCGGATGATGTACGGCGATGATGGTGGTCTTTTCCTGATTCTTCTTGAGTTCCGACTCGATCTCTGTAAACAGCGCTTCCCGGGTCTTTATCTCCGGACAGTTGTCATTTACCAGCGGATGATCGTCCCAGTCCGCAATGAACCACTGCGAATCCAGCACGATCAGGTGTACCTCGTCAGAAATATCTATAAAAGCCAGCCCGCAACCGGGTACCGGATTATAAACCTCCTCTCGGCCCAGCTCCTTAGCCAGGAATTCGCTTGCCGCCTCCAGGCCTTCCACGCCCTGCTTCTGCCACTCCAGTTCCCCCGGAAGGAATACCACTTCCCCCGGGAAATCCTCCAGCAGCCCCTCCTTAAACGGAAGCCGATCCGGTTGAGAAAGATTATCCCCAAGAAAGACGAGGAAGGCATTCTCCTTCCGCGCCTCGTCCTCTGACTTCAGAAAATCTTCCAGCGCCAGCAGGGCCTCTGAGGGCGCTTCTTCCGAAGCATGCCCCATATCGCCGATAAAATAGAAAGTTCCCACCAGCTCGGTGGAATCCTCTTCCTGTGAGTGGGCAGCCTGATGTATAAAAAGGGAAAGAACAATAACCGTTAAAATCTTGTGCATAGGTGCAGTATCATATAGGATATTGCTCTAAACTATAAAAGGGAATTTTATTTTTAATAAACATTTTGTTAAATGGGTAGGTTTACTGTTTCGTAAACCGCGGACCTGAAAAGGGTTTCCCGCAGATAAGCGCAGATCAAAACCGCAGATAGTCGCAGATATATCTCCGAAATCTGCGCAAAAATCTGCGTAATCAGCGGGAAACCCTTCCCTGAACTTCGGTCTTCGGACTTCTGACTTCTGACTCCCCCTTAATACTCCATCAACATCTTAAACTTGGAATTCAGCCTGTTTATATTCACACTCTCCCTGAAATTATTCTCCACCATCACCAGCCGGTCCTCCAGCTCCCCGATCTTCTTGTCGATCTTCTCCGCGTCCCCTATGGCCTTGCTCTTCACCAGCACCGCTTCCAGGGCCTTCTGGTAGGACTCATAGATGGAGATGTACTCCTTCCCCAGCGCATCGATCTCATCCCGGATGAACTTCGCCTGATTCAAAGCATAGGTGGGATAGATCAGCCGGTTATCCGACAGCAGTCTGTTCAGGTCCTGCTGACTGGAACCCGTGGTAAGCGCCTCCACCCTGGCTTCTATCTGATGCCGGTCATAATGCTCATTGATCAGCTCCGTCAGCACCAGCTCCTCCGTCTCTGCGACCGAGTTAGGGGTCAGCGTGTTCACCCTTTCGATGGTGTACTGGGTGAGCAGCGAGATCAGCGCATTCTTGCGGATATCGAGGTTGGCCAGGTTCTGGTCAAATTCCCGCTGCGCCCTTGCCAGGCCTTCGTAATGCTCTATATACAGCTTCAGGGAGCTCTTCAGCTCCGAGATATCCTCCACGCTCACCTCGTCCCCCTGCACCGCCGTACCAATGGCCAGATCGACCACCGACTTCAGCGCCCCCACCACGGGAACGGCGCTGGAGATGCTTTCAGAAAGCGGCGAATTGATGATGTTGTCCACCAGGGCCAGGAATTTATTCGAGCGGATCCCGTTCACCTTCCTTTCCCCCTTCACCAGGGTGCTGTTCAGGATGGCCGTCACCTTCTTGCTCAGCGAGAACCCCAGGTCCATGTTTTCCGGATTGTTCAGCGAAGCCACCTTGCTCAGGTAGTCCGAGGTGGCGTCTATCTGCTTGATGGCATTCAGACTTACGTTGGAAACATTGACGAATTCCGCCGTATTGATAATCTTGTTCTTCCGCTGATTCAGCTGCTCCTGCAGGGAGAACAGCTCCGCATTGGTAAGCTTGCGGATGGATTCGTTGTTGGATTTCAGGATGTCGTTGAATTTCGAATAATTCTCCTCCAGGGTGGAAATGGAAGCCGATAGTCTATTGATGGAATCCTGTTCCTTCTGAAGTTCGAAATACTTCTGGTACAGCAGCTCCAGGGAATCCTTCCGGCTCTCCGTCTGCCCCAGCATGGGGATTGTTACCAGGAAAATCATGAGGCAATAAAAACATTTCTTCATCTTGATGGAATGTTTGAGTTATTAAGCGGACTAAAATAATTAAATTTCATTCATTAACAGAAACAGCCGGCTTTTATTGCCCTCTGCGGCGGCTTAATAACCTCAAAACAAGAGATCTGACAGGTTTTAAGAAACGACATCTCCTCATCTTTGTAGAACACCTATATCCTCACCTATCTGGCGGCCTGAACAGGAAGCTTGTGAGAAATACCTGATAATTTTTTAATCTGGAAAAATAGTTCATGCTTTTTTTATAAATTCCACCCCTGTAATTGATAATAAAACCATGAAACGAATCCTTCTGCTTCTTACAATATTTCTTTTCGCATCCTGTGGAGTACAAAAAGTTCCTTTAAATGAATTAAGCTCCCTGAAGCCTGTCAAACTGTACGAAACCACCGAAGATTACCTTAACAACCGGCCCATGAACCTCAACGCAGGGATCTTGCTGAAGGACCAAAGCGAACAACATCTTACCGTAAAAGGGATATTCGATCGGCAGACGGGAAAAAAAATCAAAGCAGGGCTTTCTGCCTGGGCTTTGGAATTCAACGACACCAACTATTTCAACTTAGGCTATTCCAATGACGTGAACCACTGGAAATCTTATGCGAAATTAGATCTTGAAGGCAAGTACAGCCTGATCATCATTGATGAAAATTCCCCTTATATCCTCAGGTCAACAAGTAATTCCTACGGTGGAGGCTTAGCCGGTGCCCTGATAGCAGAATCCCTGAAATGGGGAAAGCACTGGGAAGATAAGAACGGAATAAAGAAAAGGATCCTGCTTATCGATACAGAGGATATCTCCTCCCAATCGGGTAACAGAAACCGGAGCAGCCATGGGAATTATATGACCAGAAAGCAGTTTCAGAAGATCCTGGAAGAAACCGGAATAAGCCTTACCGAGGAAAGGGTCAAGGATATTGAATTTGAAAAAGTTGTTGAAATTATAGAGACAGCGAATCAGATATAAGGGTGATATAC
>CAMPJY010000143.1 GCA_946887025.1 uncultured Salinimicrobium sp. | reverse complement strand
ATCTGGAGATTTGGACCAGCAGAGCCAACAGGTCTCTAAGACCTGTTATATCTTTATCTCACCACTATCCCGTCCATCTTCCGCTTCATGATCTCTGATACGGGTTTATCCTCTATTTTGCTTTCCAGCCATGACAGGATATCAAGGTACAGAAATGCCCGGCGCTCAAATGGGTGCTCCTCATATCGCTTCAGCTCCTGGTGCAGTTTCCTGAATTCCCCCTTTATTTCCAGAGGAGACACATTCGGAAGATTTTTCAGGAACCTAATCATCTCCTTCTGCACCTCGTGCAGGTCGTTCATCTTGATGAGGAACTTGTAGGTGGACCGGATCAGACTTTCCAGATGATAATCCATCCCGGCTTCATAATGGGCCACCAGGTTCAGGATGCGCGAAAAACACATCAGGTCCTCCCGGGTCTCCAGGGATTTATTGTTGATGATCTTCTGCAGGAATTCAATACATTTTTTGTTATCCCCGGCGCCAAAATACAGGCAGCCGATCTTGTAATAGAAGATCATGATGTGGTGCTCATCCAGTCTGTCACTGAATTTTTTGATCTTATTCTGGATCTTGTCCACCAGGGGTTGCCCATTCTCAAAATCCGCCTTCATGAATCGGAGGTTGAGTTTGTTTGAATACAGATATAGGAAAGCCAGGGCCGCAATGTTGTCGTCATCCGGAATCCGGGAATCCTTAAGGCTCTTTTCCAGATCCTGCAGCACCTTCTCAAACAGACTCGCATGGCCGAGTAGAAAGAGGGATTCCAAGAGGTAATGATTACTCTTCAGATAGGAAACAGGATGCAGGGATACCAGGTGTGGATTTTCTTCAAACAGCCCAATCCACTTCTTGGAATATCGGAAGCAGGAAAGAAAATCCTGAGAAATAAAACTGTACCAGAGGGAAGCTTTATAAAGCCACAACTTCTCGCGGAAACCCAATTCAGAAAAGTTGTAGTCCGGCAGCCCCTGCTGAAACACTTGCTTCACCTCGGCTGCCTCCTCCTTGGTTTTGGCATGACCTGCCTTCAGAAAAATACCGTATAGACGCAGGGAAAGGTTGGAAAGCTGTCCCGAAATGGAATTCAGCCGGGAAAGCTGCTCCGATTCCTGTATTAGCTGCTCCGCCCGGTTCTCGATACTCCTGGTGATATACTGCGACTCAATGATCTTCTCCCAGTCCAGAATTTCTGTGACCATATTCTTTTCCTCATAGTAGAGCGCGGTGGTCTTAATGCGGTCCAGTAGTTTCAGGCTCTGGTTATAAAGCCCCTTCCTGTAAAGGATAATGGCAAAATCCAGTTGTTCCCTGATCTGTACCGAAACATTCTGGTGTGAGGGATTCAGCCGCAGACTGATAAGGATCTGCCGGTACAGGTGCGCCTTTACATTGGACAGCTGTTGCTTGGTTATGTTGGTATTCTGAAGAATATGTTTCTCATCATATTTCCTCAGTTTGGACATCACCTTAAATAGGTTAAGGAATTTACTATCCGTATTCACCCCGACCCTTCCGACATAAAGTGAAAATTGTCGCTTTTCGGAGGGGGAGAGGGAATGTATCAGGGAAAAAAGATTATCCGTCAGTTCGTTGGTCATTGTAAAAATAGGGGTCTTAAATTACTGTAAACCAAAGTGTTACATGAAATATTTTAGTCGCTTATTGTCGTAAAGCAGGAATGCTTCCCGGTAGTTGGGTAAATTACAATAAATACTTTAGTAAAGATAAAGTAAAAAAAAGCGCATATGGCAACAGAAAAGGTACAGATTTTTGATACCACCTTACGGGATGGCGAGCAAGTCCCGGGCTGTAAACTGGACACTGCTCAAAAACTTAAAATAGCAGCTCGCCTGGATGAAATGGGCGTTGACGTGATAGAGGCAGGATTTCCTGTTTCAAGTCCGGGGGATTTCAAATCGGTTTACGAAATCTCCAGACTGGTTAAGAATGCCAGTGTTTGTGGACTTACCCGGGCCGTGAAGGCAGATATAGAAATAGCGGCCGAAGCCCTGCGGCCTGCAGTGAGGCCCAGGATTCATACGGGAATTGGGACTTCGGATTCCCATATAAAATTCAAATTTAATTCCACCAGGGAACAGGTGATAGAACGGGCCGTAGAGGCGGTTTCCTATGCCAAAAAGTTTGTGGACGATGTGGAATTCTACGCAGAAGATGCGGGCCGGACAGAGAATGAATTCCTGGCTCAGGTTTGCACCGCAGTGATCAAAGCGGGTGCGACAGTTCTGAATATTCCCGATACCACCGGATACTGTCTTCCGCAGGAGTACGGGGAAAAAATAAAATACCTGAAGGACAATGTAAAGGGGATCGAAAATGTCACCATTTCCTGTCATTGTCATAACGATCTTGGTCTTGCCACTGCCAATGCCATTGCAGCCATAAGTAACGGAGCCCGGCAGGTGGAATGTACCATCAACGGGATTGGGGAACGCGCCGGAAATACTGCTTTGGAGGAAGTGGTGATGATCCTGAGGCAACACCCGGATCTGCAGCTTCATACCGATATCAGGCCGGAGCTGCTTTTCAGTACCAGTAAAATGGTTTCCCAGGAAATGGGAATGTTTGTGCAGCCCAACAAAGCCATAGTGGGGGCCAATGCTTTTGCCCACAGCTCGGGCATCCACCAGGACGGCGTTATCAAGAATAGGGAAACCTATGAGATCATCAATCCGGCCGACGTGGGAGTGACTGAATCTGCAATAGTGCTTACCGCTCGCAGTGGACGTGCTGCACTGGCTTATAAGGCAAAGAAAATGGGTTATGAGCTTACCAAACTGGAACTGGATGGGGTGTACACAGCCTTCCTTAATTACGCCGATGTGCGCAAACAGGTGAGGGATAATGATATTCACGAGATCATGGAACTTTCAAGAAAAAATCAGGCAATTGCATAATGGGAAAAACGCTTTTTGATAAAATATGGGACGCACATGTAGTGGAATCCATTCCCAATGGTCCCAGCATTTTATATATAGATAAACACCTCATTCACGAGGTCACCAGTCCCCAGGCCTTTAATGAGCTGAAGGAACGGCAGATCTCCGTGCTTCGGCCTGAACGGATAGTTGCTACGGCCGACCATAATACACCGACAGAAAACCAGCACCTGCCCATCAGGGACCTGCTGTCGCGGAAACAACTACAGGAGCTTTCCAGCAACTGCGCTGAAAACAATATTACTCTTTACGGGCTGGGGCACCCCTACAACGGGATTGTTCACGTAATGGCGCCTGAATTGGGAATCACCCAACCAGGAATGACGATAGTATGCGGTGACAGCCACACCTCCACCCACGGGGCCTTCGGAACCATAGCATTTGGAATCGGGACCAGTCAGGTGGCACAGGTTTTCGCCAGCCAGTGTCTTCTGGTGGAGAAACCTAAAAAACTCAGAGTCAACGTCAACGGAAAACTTCGCAGTGGCGTGCTTCCAAAGGACGTGATCCTTTATCTCATCAGTGCACTTGGAACGAACTCCGGCACCGGGTATTTCTGTGAATATGCGGGGAACGTCTTCGAAGAGATGAGCATGGAAGGCAGGATGACCGTCTGCAACATGAGCATAGAAATGGGCGCCAGGGGAGGCCTGATCGCTCCTGACGAGACTACCTTTGAATATGTAAAGGGCCGGGAGTTTGCTCCAAAAGGCGCAGACTTTGATAGCTTAAAAGCCCAATGGCAGAACCTGAAAACAGATGAGGATGCAGCCTTTGACAAGGAATATTTCTTTGATGCGGCCGACATAGAACCCATGATCACTTACGGCACGAACCCCGGAATGGGGATCGGGCTTTCGGGCAGCATTCCCCTGAACGGAGGGAAAAGTGATGCCAAGGCTTTGGCTTATATGGGCTTTCAGCCGGGGGAATCCCTTCTGGGAAAACCCATCAACTATATCTTTATCGGCAGCTGTACCAATTCCAGGATCGAGGATTTCAGGATTGCCGCTTCCTATATAAAGGGGAAAAAGAAAGCCCCCAATGTAAACGCCCTCATAGTTCCCGGATCGCGGCAGGTAGCCGAACAAATTCGGGCAGAAGGCCTGCAGCAGATCTTCGAGGAGGCGGGATTCCGTTTGCGACAGCCCGGATGTTCTGCCTGCCTTGCCATGAACGATGACAAGATCCCGGCAGGGGAATACTGCGTTTCCACCAGCAACAGGAATTTTGAAGGACGACAGGGCCAGGGGGCCAGAACCCTGCTTGCCAGCCCCCTTACCGCTGCCGCAACCGCGGTGGCTGGAAAACTGGTGGACTATAACTTAATCCCAGAACATAATGAAGAAGTTTACACATCTTAAAGATACCGCAGTACCCCTGGAGGTGGAGAACGTGGATACAGACCAGATCATCCCGGCCCGTTTTCTCAAGGCAACCGACAAGGCTGGTTTTGGCGAAAACCTGTTCCGGGACTGGAGGTTCGACAAGAACGGAGAGAAAGTAGCCGATTTCCCATTGAACAACAGATTATATCTTGGTTCGATCCTGCTGGCGGGCGACAATTTCGGCTGTGGCTCCAGCAGGGAACATGCCGCCTGGGCGCTTTCAGCCTATGGTTTCAAGGTGGTGGTATCCAGCTATTTTGCAGATATATTTAAAGGAAATGCGCTGAACAACGGTCTGCTTCCGGTGCAGGTGTCCCCCGCCTTTCTGGAAGACCTGTTCCGCGCTGTGACTAGGGATCCCTCCACAGAACTGGTGGTAGACCTGGAAAATCAGCAGATCAGCTTATCCGGCACCGGGGAATTTGAGCAATTCGAAATTGATCCCTACAAGAAAACCTGCCTGCTGAATGGCTATGACGATATTGATTACCTGGTAAGCAAACTGGACTCTATAAAGAAATTTGAACAAAAACAATTGTAGCAATGAAACTGAAGTTAGCAGTATTAGCGGGAGACGGCATAGGGCCGGAAATAACACAACAATCGGTGAAAGTTTTAAAAGCCGTGGGCGAAAGATTTGGCCACAGCTTTATATTCGAGGAAGCAAAGGTGGGGGGGACTGCCATAGATCTGTTTGGCAACCCGCTGCCGGAGGCTACTCTGGAACTTTGCAGGAATTCAGATGCGGTGCTTTTCGGGGCAATAGGCGAACCGAAATACGACAACGATCCGGAGGCCAAGGTACGGCCGGAACAGGGACTGCTGAGGCTTCGAAAGGAGCTCGGGCTTTTTGCCAATATCAGGCCCGTAAAAATATATAAGGAGCTGTTGGAGCGTTCTCCCCTGAAACCGGAGCGGATCATGGGAACGGATATTGAGATCTTCAGGGAACTCACCGGCGGGATCTATTTTGGTGAGAAAAGTCTTAGCGACGACGGGCAGACTGCCTCCGATGGCTGCAGCTATTCGGTAGGGGAGATAGAACGCATCGCCCATCTGGCCTTTAAAGCTGCTCAGAAACGAAGAAAGAAGCTTACCCTGGTGGATAAGGCCAACGTGCTGGAAACCTCAAGACTCTGGAGGAAAACCGTGCAGCAGCTCGCAGCGCAGTATCCTGACGTGAGCCTGGATTTCTTATTTGTGGACAATGCCGCCATGCAGATGATATTGAACCCATCCCAGTTTGACGTGATCCTTACAGAGAATATGTTTGGAGATATACTTTCAGATGAGGCCAGCATCATCGGGGGAAGCATCGGTCTTCTGGCTTCAGCTTCCATAGGTGATAAGAACGCCCTTTTTGAACCCATCCACGGTTCCTACCCACAGGCAGCCGGAAAAGGAATAGCCAATCCTGTGGCTTCCATACTTTCCGCAGCCATGCTGCTCGACCATTTCGGGTTGACAGAAGAAGCAGGAACCCTGAGGCAGGCCGTGCAGAAAAGTCTGGAGACTGGAGTCTGTACCAAAGATATTTCCACAGCTGATCATTTTTTCTCTACGGAAAGGGTGGGGGATTTCATCGAACTCATGGTCTTGGAAGGAGGTAATACCTTTAATAATGAGAACATCCTGATGGGGCAGGCGACCATAATTTAAAATTGGGGAGCTCCGCAGGCTTGTTTCCCGCAGATTACGCAGATTTTCCCGCAGATCTTCGCAGATTTTTTAAAGTAGGCTGCCCGAAAAGGCAGCTTTTTTTCTATGGTTTAACGTAAGTCACGGAAGAAACCACCAGGGAATCCCCGGCTTTCCTGTCGCTGTGAAATACGATCCAGGCGGTTTCCA
>CAMPJY010000142.1 GCA_946887025.1 uncultured Salinimicrobium sp. | reverse complement strand
TTATTCGGTATACCCCATCTTCCGCATCCATTCGTCGTTATACATCTTCCCGACATAACGGCTTCCGTGGTCGTGGAAAAGAATGACCACCACATCGTCTTTTGTGAAATGCTCCTTTAGCTGAAGCAGACCTTTCATGGCTGCCCCTGCGCTGTTTCCAAGAAAGAAACCTTCCTCCTTGGCCAGTTTCTGGGTATAGATGGCAGCATCCTTATCGGTCACCTTGGTAAATCCATCAATGACGCTGAAATCCACATTCTTCGGCAGGATGTCCTCCCCTATTCCTTCTGTTACGTAGGGATAGATCTCCTTTTCATCAAAGATCCCGGTCTCGTGGTATTTCTTGAACACAGAACCGTAGGTATCCACTCCCCAGATTTTAATATCCGGATTCTTCTCCTTGAGAAATCTTCCGATTCCCGAAATGGTTCCTCCTGTGCCAACGCCCACCACGAAATGAGTTATTTTCCCATCGGTCTGCCTCCAGATCTCCGGGCCCGTGGACTCATAATGCGCTTTGGTATTGGAGAGGTTGTCGTATTGGTTGACATACCAGGAATTTGGCGTCTCCTCGGCCAGTCTTCTGGCGGTGGAATAATAGGAGCGGGGATCCTCGGGCGCCACATCAGTAGGACACACCACCACCTCGCTGCCAACCGCCCTAAGGATATCCATTTTCTCCTTGGATTGCTTATCAGACATTACGCAGATCATCTTGTATCCTTTCACAATAGCCACCAAAGCCAGGCCCATCCCGGTATTTCCGGAAGTTCCCTCAATAATGGTCCCTCCGGGCTTCAACAGTCCTGCTGCCTCGGCATCCTCGATCATGGTCAAAGCCATCCTGTCCTTCACAGAATTCCCCGGATTGAAGGTCTCGTACTTGGCCAGTACCAGTGCCTCAATGTCTTCTGTAAGTTTGTTGATCTTCACCAAAGGCGTATTTCCGATGGTCCCCAAAATGTTTTCTGCGTACTCCATATCAATTTTTTACGGCTGCAAAGTTACGAATAATCGATGCATTTCTTAGCTTACATACTGCTTTTCCTGGTTAGGTCCCTGCAGCCAGGAGACCGGAAAACCGGGGCAGCCTTATACCAATTCCGTATCAGGTCC
The DNA here is from genome assembly GCA_946887025.1 of uncultured Salinimicrobium sp. The sequence goes on along the minus strand of CAMPJY010000142.1, from coordinate 5,087 downwards.
CAGTATAACAGGGACTAAACAGGGGCTAAACAGGCTGATCACAGGCAAAAAGGAGGTAAAATGCGAGTTATAGACCTGTTTAGAGCCTGTTTACACCTTGTTTAGTAGGGACCTGGTAGGGAGCTGGTATTATTTTGAATTGCCTCCAGCTGCATTCTTTAGCCAAATGCGATCGCAGATGATTGGGCTAAAGCCCTTTGTCATGAAAAATCAGAAGCCCCGGCAATTCATAAGCTTCAGCTGGAGGATCAGCAATACTTTCCATGATCTGGGCTTTAGTCTAATGGGATCAAAGAAGATGGGGCTAAAGCCCTTTGTTATGAAAAAATCAGGAATCCGGGGCTTAAAAGCCCCGGCAATTCATAAGATATAAATAGATTTGAATTGCCTCCAGCTTCAGCTGGAGGATCAGCAATCCTCTCCATGATCTGGGCTTTAGCCCAATTTGGATTGCAGAAGAGATATATTAATCAAACTTCATCGCCTTCACCGGAGAGATCCTGGTGATGATGTAGGAAGGCACCAGCAGCATCAGCATACACAGCACCAGAGTCCCCAGATTCACTGCCAGTAGGTATTCCCAGCCGATGTATACCGGGGCCTCGGTCACATAGTATGTTTCAGGATTCAATGGAAACAATTTGAAATATTTCTGGGCGAACAGAAGTCCCAGCCCTATCAGGTTTCCCCAGAAAAGCCCCAGCACGATCAGGTATCCGGCATTGTACAAAAATACCTTACGGATGCTCCAGTCGTTGGTCCCCAGCGCCTTCAGGATGCCTATCATCTGCGTCCGCTCCAGGATAAGTACCAGTAAAGCGGTGATCATGTTAATGCCTGCCACCAGGATCATGATCCCGATGATCAGCGCTATATTGAAATCAAAAAGGGACAGCCACTCAAAAATGGAAGCGTACTTCTGCTTTATGGTCCTGGTATCGAGAAAGGAACCCGTATTTTCATAAATTTCCTGCCCCTTTTCCTCCAGCTGATCGAAATCCTTCAGAAAAACCTCGAAATTCCCCACCTGGTCCTTCTCCCATTTGTTCAGTCGCTGTACATGCCGGATATCCGCCAGCAGATAAAGTTCGTCGAATTCCTGAAATCCCGAATTATAGATCCCTTTCACCACAAAAGCCCGGAGCAGGGTCGAGGGGTTCTTCTCATTTTTCAGAAAGTAGGTGATCACCTTATCCCCTACCTTGAATCCCATACGTTTGGCCAGGTATTCCGAAATCAGTATTTCGTCGTGAAGCTTTCCGGTATAGTCGGGAAGTTCTCCTTCCACCAGAAATTCCTCAAAAGGGGCCCAGTTGAAATCGGCTCCCACGCCTTTGACGATGATGCCTTCAAAATCGGTCGCAGTCCGTATGACCCCTCCTTTGTAAGCCGTGGCCTGAATATGTGCAACCCCCTCCACTTCCCTGAATTCCGGATAGAAATCCTGTTCCAGGGAGATAGGATTTTCAGAAATCAGGGAATTGTTGTTGTCGTAGCTGGAAATGGTGACATGTCCATTGAAAGCCGACATCTTCTCCCGGATCTTCTGCTGCAGGCCTATCCCCGTGGCAAAGGACACCAGCATCATGATGACCCCAATAGCGATGGCAATTATGGCAATTTTTATTATTGGTGCCGAAATGCTATTTTTGTGCTGCTTGGCACTGATAAGGCGTTTGGCAATAAAATATTCAAGATTCAAGACTCGCTTATGATTTACAGATTTTTCAAAAGTACATTTTTATTCGTACTTATCACGATGAGCTCCTGTGGAAACAATCCGGATGCCAAAGTTGCCACAGCCACTATAGAAAACTCTTCTACTGACATTGAAACTGCACCCATTATTGTGGGAGCGGACCGTACAGAGGCCTATTTGCCGCTTCTGAAAGGTAAAAAAGTAGGGATAGTAGGAAATCAGACCAGCATCATAGGATACGATCCTGAAGCCGCGACAGCTGGGGAGCCGGTGCATCTGGTGGATTCCCTGGTCTCCCTTGGGGTGGATGTAGTAAAGGTATTTGCACCGGAGCACGGGTTCCGCGGGACTGCTGATGCCGGGGAAGCAATTAAGGATGGAGTCGATGTACAGACAGGCCTGCCCATACTTTCGCTGTATGGGAACAATAAAAAACCCTCTGCCGAGCAACTGGAAGGTATTGAGGTGATGATCTTTGATATACAGGATGTGGGTACGCGGTTTTACACCTATATCTCCACCCTGCACTATGTTATGGAGGCCTGCGCCGAGAACAACATCCCCCTGATCGTTTTTGACAGGCCCAATCCCAACGGGCACTACATCGACGGTCCTATTCTGGAACCGGAACATCAGAGTTTTGTGGGGATGCATCCTATTCCCGTGGTCCATGGCCTGACCATTGGGGAATACGCCAGAATGGTGAATGGAGAGAAATTCTTAACTGACGGGATCCAGACGGACCTCACTGTGATAGAAATGGAGAATTACAACCACGAGCTGCCTTACGAGCTTCCGGTGAAGCCTTCGCCCAACCTTCCCAATGCCACTGCCATCAACCTGTATCCCAGCCTTTGTTTCTTTGAAGGTACCAATGTTAATGAAGGAAGGGGAACTTCAAACCAGTTCCAGGTGTTCGGGTCTCCGTATCTTGATCCTGCGGTATATGAATATACCTATGTCCCCGAGGCCAATGAAGGAGCAAAATTCCCAAAACATCTGGGGGAAACCTGCTATGGGATGAATCTGACCGATACTCCCAGGATTGACAGCATCAATCTGGAATGGCTGGTCAATGCCTATGCCCATACGGCTGACAAGTCTGAATTCTTTAATGCCTTTTTCACGAAATTAGCTGGTACTACCGAGCTTCAGAAACAGATAGAAGACGGGATGACCGCAGCAGAGATCAAGGCGACCTGGCAGGAAGGCCTGGAGGAATTTGCCCAGGTACGGGAGAAATATCTGTTGTACCAGTAAGGTACGCTGTTGGAGGAATGCAGCTCCTCCGGAGCTCGAGGTGGAAGAGGAACATTTTCTGCACCCTCCCTGCGCTTTTTACCCCTTCATCCGCTTCATCATCTCCTCCACAATATTCATGGCAGCGGGGCAGATAGCCACATTCTTCATGGTAAGATTGGATATTTTGTGGAAATCCTTGCGGTTGGTGTGCGGGAATTCCGCACAGGCCTTTGGACGCACGTCGTAGATGCTACAATAATTGTCGGCTCCGAGAAAAGGACAGGGTAATTGCTGAAGTACATAATCGTTATCCTCATCGATCCGAAGATACTGCTCTATGAACTGCTGGGGTTTCAGCCTGAAATGTCTGGAAATCCTCTCGATATCCTTATTGGTGAACAAAGGGCCGGTGGTTTTACAACAATTGGCACATTTCAGACAGTCGGTACGGCTGAATTCCTTTTCGTGCAGGCCCTGCATCTCCCGGTCCAGATCCCTGGGCGGTTTCTTTTTAAGCTTCTGAAAAAACTTTTTATGTTCCTTATGTTTATCTTTGGCTTTCCGGGGGAGCCCATCGATCTCTTCCTGCATGCTGCAAAGATATGAAGAACAGCCATATAAAAACGGACAAAAACATGCCAGACATCTTTGGAAAGGCAATCAAGGATTTCCATTCCACAGGATATCCGGATGACATTATCGTGCATTCTCCCGATTTTGATGACGACGTGATCCCGGTGCCTTATCTCTTCAGGACTTATGTAGAAATGCCAGGACTGGAGCAGAAAGCACTACAGGAGTGCCGCGGAAAGGTGCTGGATGTGGGTTGTGGCGCAGGAAGCCATGCGCTCTACCTGCAGGAAGAAAAGAAGCTGCAGGTCACTGCCATCGATACTTCTGAAGGGGCTATAGAAGTCAGCCGCCTCAGGGGGATCAGGGATGCGAGGCAGATTTCCTTTGAGGAATTTACGGGTGAAACCTTCGACACCTTGCTGTTACTGATGAACGGCACGGGAATTGTCGGTAGAATGGAGCAGCTGGATCCCTTTTTTGAAAAGCTCAGAACCCTGCTGAACCCGGGCGGGCAGGTGCTTATTGATTCTTCAGACCTAAATTATCTTTTTGATAAGGACGAGGATGGGGGAATATGGATAGATGCTTCAGAAGGTTATTATGGGCAGCTGCAATACAGCCTCAGTTATAAAGGAGAGACCTCTCCCGAATTCGACTGGTTGTATCTTGATTTTAATTCCTTAAATTTGGCAGCTCGGAAGAATGGGTTTGAATGTGAGCTGCTTATGGAAGGCCTGCATTTTGATTATTTAGCGAGACTGACACTTAAAGTATAAAAGAAATGAGTTTAAAGAGAAGTAAGATTGCATTCCTGTCCTTTTTACTGATAGTGGGATTTTTGGGATGTTCCCCCGACGAAGAGAATAAAAATACTTCGAAATCCGGCAATTTGCAGGCTTTAGGGACCTCCGCCAGAGATCTGCTGAGCGACGAGGACTACACTTCCCTGATCATCGAGGTAGGTTTTGTTCAGGGGTATGAACCCTCCGCTGCAGCCCTGGACGAACTGGAAGGCTTTCTTAATATCTACACCCACAAACCCGAAGGCATCTCCATAGTCAAAACTGCCATGGAAGTTCCGGATAACGGGCCTTATTCCATTTCCGATGTGGCAGATCTGGAGAAGAAATTCCGAACCCAATTCAACGAGGGCGACAGGCTGGCGGTATTCATCTTTTTTGCCAATGGGGTCAGCACAGAAGACACGGACAACTCCGAAGAAAACAAAGACAAGGTGACCCTTGGGTCGGCCTATAGGAATACCTCCATGGTGCTGTATGAGCAGACTATTAGGAACATAGCAGCCGAAAAACATATTTCCAAGAGCGAAGTGACTGCAGCTACCTTACAGCATGAATTCGGACATTTATTCGGGCTTGTAGATAATGGTTCCCCTGCTCAGTCAGATCACCTGGATCCTGAGTATAAAGCCCATTGCAACGTGGATGGCTGCCTGATGGCCGCCCTTGTGGAGTTTGGGGACGGAATGGCAAAGTATGTAAAAACCCGCAACAAAAGCAGTCACGTCTTCGATGCTAAGTGTCATGAGGATTTGATAGCCAATGGCGGGAAA
>CAMPJY010000141.1 GCA_946887025.1 uncultured Salinimicrobium sp. | reverse complement strand
GCCTCCGCTTACTTTTACCTTGTATTTAAAAACTTACATTTTATAAATATTTTAATATCAGGGAATGAAACATTTAAGGAACTGCAGAAGGAAAACCCGGAGTCTCAATAGAGGTCCGGGATCTATAATCTGTGGATTTTTTGTGCTTACGCAGGCTGGTTAACTGCAATAATCACTTTGGATTCTAAATGAACTTTAGAAGTTATTGAATTGGAAATAAGGCAAGCTTTTTCTGCTTTGATCATAATCTTTTCAGCTTTTTCCCTGTCAGCCTCATTTGGAATTGTTACTGCAGGCTTTAAAAGGATCTCCGTCATGGCGAATATTCCATCTTCCTTATCCAAAACGCCCTCTGCAGGGCAGGTAAGGCTTTCGAATTCTAAATTTGAATTTTCTGCGATTGCCAGAAAAGTAGTCATAAAACAACTGCTTACTGCGGCTGTGAAAAGATGTTCGGGTGACCAGATTCCAGACATTCCTTTAGGGAATTCCGGTGGAGTTGCCACTTCAATTTTTTGATCAAGAATCGGGGAAGAAATTTCTCCTTTTCTGTCAGTTTTCCATTCAAGATTTACATGATATTTATGTGCTTCCATACTTTTTTTATTTTTTTAAAGGTATTATGCGATTCTTTTATTTTTTATGATTTGTATCAGGTTTCACCTCACAGGTTCCTGTGCCGCAATTTCCAGATGCACAACCAACTGCAAATAATCCCATTGCAGCCGGCCAGGTGCCAAGAACCAAGCCTATCCACTGGCCGTCCACGGCACTTTGTACCATTACCCAAACTCCAATAGCGAGAAAGGCGACGCGTCTCCAGGTCCAATTGCTAAAGATCCTGTTCATCATGATCCAGTTTTATTGTTAAGGCTCGTCCAGCTTCCGCCGTTGTAAACCCTGGTGAAACCTTTGGACTGTAGCATATTTTTGGCTGAGGCACTCCGTATCCCGGAGGCGCAACAGGTGATGATCGGCTTATTCTTATCCTTAGGCAGGGCTGCATTTGAATTAAGGGCTTGCAAGGGAATATTGATTGATCTTCGGATGTGGCCGCCGGCATATTCTGCTTTGCTTCTAACATCTACTATTACACCGCCTTCCTGAAGTAGCTGATTATAATCCGGGGCCGGGGAAAAGCCTAACATTTCTTTTAATTTATTGAACATATTTCGCTTCTTGTGAGGTTAAATAATTTACATCAAGCCAGGATCCACCATTAACACAATCGACTCCCTGGCGGCTAACATAATTGGTTGCCTGTCCACTTCTGTTGCCGGAGGCGCAGCAAAAAACCAGCGGGGTTTTCATATCCATTAGTTCGTCCATCCTATGTGGGATTTCATTTAATGGAATATTTACGGCTCCGGAAACACTTCCTCCCATAAATTCACCGGGAGTACGGACATCTACTATTGTTCCTTGGTTATTTTTTATTATTTCTTCTGTATTCATTACTGTAAATTTTGGATTACTCTTTATTTTGGCACTTATACCGCCTGATTGTACCTGCAAATTTAAGTCCGGAGCAAAATTACTACAGTCACTTTTGTTACATAAGTGAGTGTAATCAAGAGCAGTAGGAGCTCTATATGTGCCCAAAAAAAAGAGGCTGTCCTAGTGCGAACAACCTCTTTTCAATCCTAACCTAAACTAATTCTTATTTAAAGTCCTGAATTGCTTCACTAAGATCGAATACCTTTTGATCCCCGAACTTATTCTTCAGAATACTGCTTCCGGCTGCAGATCTATATCCGCCGGCACAATGAACCACGATAGGTTTATCGGTGGGCACTTCCCCGGCACGCTTTCTCAACTCGTTTAGCGGGATTCCAAGCGCCTTGTCAAAGATCTTACCTTCGGCCAGTTCACTCTCGTTCCTAACATCTACAATGGTATAATTGTCCTTGTTGGTTTTGAATTCCTGAAGATCAAATTCATCAGATTTCTTAGAAACTTCCTCACTTAAGGTGATTACAGCTTTCATTTGTTTTTCATATCCAATTTTGGCTGTTCTTTCCAGTAACTCATCAATGTCCTCTACAGAACTTACCGCCAGATAAAAAGGTTCATTAGGCTCAATAATAGCCCCTAACCAGGTTTCATATTTATCGCCTTCTGTACGGGACATGATATTGATGCTGTTTGCTAAATGTCCTGCCTTATAGGCATCTCCATTCCTGACATCTACAATGGTTACTCCCTCTTCAACTTTTGTAACCCCGATATGCAAAGGAACACGATATTTTTCCTGCTGCACATTTCCTGCCCCTTTACGGTTCATGTCCACGTTGAAGCCAAAGTAGGAAGGTATGAATGGCTGATCTTTTAAGATCTCCTCTACAAATTCCTCTTCAGTTTGCTCCTGAAAGGCCCAGTTACCTATACGCTCGTCTCCTAGGGTACTCGAAGGAGAAGCACTCATATTCTTACCACACAGTGATCCGGCACCGTGTGCAGGATAAACCACAGCATCATCAGGTAGATCGCTGAATTTAGTTTGTATGGTGTTATACATTGCCTTGGCCAGCTCAACCCTTTTTGCAGTCATGTTTCCTGCTTTCTCACGAAGGTCGGGACGACCAACGTTGCCAATAAACAAGGTGTCTCCTGTAAATAAAACAGTTTCACCATCTTCTTCGGCAACAAAGGTTAAACTGTCGGGGGAGTGCCCCGGAGTGTGTAATGGACGGATATTGATGTTTCCTATTTTTACCGATTGGCCTTCATCAAAAGGTTCGTGAGGATAGCTAACCCCTACCTTTTCACTAACATAAATTTTAGCTCCGGTTTGTTCCTGGATCTGTAAATGCCCACTAACAAAATCGGCATGTGGGTGAGTTTCAAAAACTGCCACGATCTTTGCCTTTTGCGCTTCAGCATACTTATAATATTGTATTGGATTACGGCTGGGATCCACCAGAGCTATTTCACCTTCACTTAGTATAGCATATGAATAATGGGCTAAGGGGTCGTCTTTAAATTGTTTTATTGTCATGATCATTTAGTTTTAAACTTATTGATGCAAATTTACTGTCATTAAATGCCTCTGGCAGTAACAATTGTTACAGTATCAGGTAGGGCTTTAACTTCTGAATAAAAAGGAAAATAGCCCCCGAGTACTCCTGGAGCTCTTCATTCTAAAAAGAATAACTATTGCTGAGGTTAAGGTGATCAGCCCCACTATTAAAATTGCGGCTTCTATACTTACTAAGTCAGAAATAATGCCCGTAAGTATGGCTCCTACGGCATAACCCAGATCTCTCCACAACCTGAAGATCCCAATACTTCTGGCCCGGTCCCGGGGATGCGTATTATCGGCAATCGTAGCGAGGAAGGTGGGATAAACCATTGCTGTACCCCAGCCCAGGAAGGCCATAAGGAAAACAAAATGCCACAGGCTTTCTGCCCAAACCAGGATAATAAGAACTATGGCTTGTAAAAGCATTCCGTAGAAGAGCATGTCTTTTTTTGAGAAGGTATCGGCCATTTTTCCGGTGATGAGCTGGCCCAGTCCCCATACAGCAGGATAGACAGCTACTACAATTCCAATCTGTTCCAGGCTAAAACCTTTAGCGGCTAACAGAATGGGGAACAATCCCCAGGCCATCCCATCATTAAGGTTGTTTATTAACCCCGCCTGTGTTACGGATCCTAAATTTTTATGTTTCCAGGTAGTATCCCAGAAAAGATTTTCCAGCATGGGAACTGTGTTCGTATCTTCTTCTTTTTTTGCGTGACCACGGGTGTCTTTTATTAAAAATATACTCATTACAAGCCCTAGGACCATAAGCAGGATACCCAGGTAGAAAGGGTAGGGGCGCAGCCCGTATTCCCCAGCTATCCATCCCGTTAAAAAGGCTACAACTGCAACCGCTAAATAGCCTGCGAATTCATTAAGGCCCATGGCAAAACCCCTTTGCTTTTCTCCCACCAGGTCGATCTTCATAACCACTGTGCTTGACCAGGCAAGGCCCTGGTTCATTCCAAGCAGTACATTGGCGCCTATTATCCAGTTCCAACTCGGTGCATACATCAGGATAAAAGGAATTGGAATGGCAAATACCCATCCCAGTACCAGTAAATTTTTTCGCCCGAACTTATTCGCCAGTGCTCCTGCGTAATAGTTGGAAATGGCTTTTACGATTCCGAAAACAACAATAAAGGAAAGAATGGCAGAAGCGGCAGCCATTTCAAATTCTTTTTCAGCAATCTCCGGCAGGATACTTCGCTCCAGTCCCACCATTCCGCCCACGAAGGCATTAATAAGTACCAGCAGGGTAAATTGCTTCCAGTTTTCCTTTAGTCCCAGTTGTATATGCTCCATGTCAAATTAATAACTTAAATCCATGCAAAATTCGTGTTTTCAAGAGGAATAAAATGTAACAATGGTCACCTTAAAAATCTTCTAAAAATATTCCCTATGTAACATATGTAACAAAGACTAAGATCATATTCCCTATTTTTGAACTTCATATGAATTTAAACTCTTACATAGCGATCTTCTTTTCGGTGATTTTCTTCGGAAAATTCCTCGTGATGGATTCCAAAATTCTGGTGGCCGTTTTTGATGCCGATGAAATTGCATATGTAAATCCATTCTGTAAAAAGCAGAATGTGAAAATTCAGGGGCACAGCTCACAGGAAAATTTAGCTGAAGATACCAAATCTCTAAATCTTACCATTGATTCCTTCTGTAATGCCCCTTTTAAATTTGAGGTCTTTACCTGGGAAATCGGGATCATCTCTGAAGAATCAAAGGCCTACGTACATCTTTCCCCTTCTTTTCCTGAATCTTCCAAAGACAGGTTTTATCCCCCTCCCCGGTCATAAGTTCTAATTCCGGCGATTTCAACTCAATTTTTAATTTATAACATCCTTAGAGCCTGATAGGTTCTAAACTATTTCCTATTCTAATATGACGACACAAATTTCTGTAAGCCGTCGCTCTATTCAGGTATTGAGAATACTGCTTAGCGGAATATTTCTTATCGCAGGTTTTGGTCACCTTATGAATGTTGAGCAAACGGCAAAACGCATTGAGGGAGCCAGTATGCAAGGATTCGCTTATCTTTTTGGAGATCCCGAATTACTGGTGATCCTTTCAGGAATTACCATGCTGGTAGCTGGTTTGGCTTTTTTAATTGGATTCAAAACCCGTTGGGCAGCAGTGATCCTCCTGGCAGTGCTAATTCCAATCACCATTACCATTCAGGTAGGACAGGCCAATACCTTAGGTCCCCTTTTTAAGAACGTGGCCATTATGGGCGGACTTTTATTTTTTATCCTAAATGACTTTACTAAAGAAACAATAACAGAAAAAAAACCTGCTCAATCCAGTTTGAGCGTTAAAAACAAATAACTATGAAAAATTATCTTTTAAGCAGTATCGTATTTCTTCTTGCTATCGTATCTACTCCTGCAAGTGCACAGGTGCAGGAAGCCCAGCAAAACTATGTTGTATTAACGAAGAAGATCCCGCAGCTCCAACCTATTTTCCTAACAGCTGAAGCCTTAGCGCAGGAGGATGGAAATAAGTTCGGAAAATTTGAGGTGATCATTTGCGGACAAACCGTGAAAGAACTTACCGATAAGGAAATGATGCATGAATATATCAACACGGCCAAAACACATAATGTGGAGCTGGTGGTCTGTGGGTTTTCGCTGAATAAGTTCGGAGTGGATCGCAAGGATATTTCCCCGAAATTACAGGTGGTCGAAAACGGGATCCTATATAACCTTCAACTTCAAAAGAAAGGCTACACCAGTATTTCACTTTAAAATAAGGAGATTATGAAAAGGACAATAGGAACTTTATTGCTGCTTATCATGCTGGGAAGTACCGGTAGTGCGCAGACAGATTTACAGGGAGATATGAATAATTACGTGGTATCAACAACCAAGATCCCGCAATTACAACCAATACTCCTTGCGGCCGAAGCTTTATTAAAAGAGGACGGTGCAACGTTTGGTGACTTCCAGATCGTAATGTACGGGTCCAACGTCAAAGGGCTGACAAATAAGGAGGGGATGGAATCCTACACCCACAAAGCGAAAGCGGCTGGAGTGTCAATTTCTGTCTGTAAAATCTCCCTGGACAGGCTGGGGATAGATCCCGCCGACCTGCACGAGTATATCCAGGTTGTGGATCACGCCTATACGCACCTAATCCAGCTACAGAAAAACAAGAACTATTACAGTTTACAAT
>CAMPJY010000140.1 GCA_946887025.1 uncultured Salinimicrobium sp. | reverse complement strand
AAAAAAAAAGAGTCCTGTCGAAATAAGAAACTTCTCAACAGGACTCTTTTTAACCTTCCGGACAGCACCAACTGCCGGAGAATAATTTTATTCCAGTTCCTTTATCCTGATATTCCTGAACCAGACTTCAGATCCATGTCCGAGAAATCCTATATGGCCTTTCTCCCTGTCCAGTCCCGGATGCTCCACCCCATCCAGAGGGTTCTTACCTGCTTCTTCCAGGTCGCCCTCAAGGATCGTGGTGCCATTTAAGATGACTTTCACCTTCGACCCATCCACGATGACCTCCTGGTAATTCCATTCGCCTACGGGCTTTAAAAAGCCCCGTTTTGCAGGGATCAGACCATAAGCCGAACCGTGATACTGGTAATCCTCGAGATCCTTGTAAATATCGGCAGTGTTGTCCAGTATCTGTAGTTCCAGCCCGGAATAGGCAGCATCCCCTTCCAGCGGACTGCGGATCCCCAATCCGTTATTAGCTCCAGGAGTAAGCTTGAATTCGAATCGCAGAACGAAATCCTCATACTCTTCCTTGGAATACAAATTCCCACCGCTTCCGAATTTGGGTTCCCGGACGACCATCTCCCCATTCTCGATGACATAATCGGTTTTATTTCCGGTCCACTTATCCATATTGGTACCATCAAACAGTACCTCAAAACCTTCCTTTTTCTCTTCAGCAGTCAATTCAAAAGGCTCTGCCCTTGGAATTTCGCGAATGTAGATATCCCTGTAGGCTACCCTTGAACCGTGAGCCTGTAGCTCAATCTGCTCCTCCGGAAAGATCGGCTGCTTCCTGTCCCAGTAGTTTTCCAGAACCACATTATCGGTGACAAGTACCCCATTCAGATATACGGTTACTTTATCTCCCTTCATCAGGATACGGAAATGATTCCATTCCCCCAGAGGGTTATCTGCCACTACCAACGGATCACTTTCATGGATCTGGTTGTTGTACAATCCCCCGGAACCTACCTGGGCGCCAACTTTTACCCTGGCGGTATCCCACATCTGAACCTGTGGTGTTCCTCTTAAATAGATCCCTGCATCCCCTTCTTTATGTCCGTCGTCGTAGATCTTCCAGTCCAGCAGAAGTTCAAAATCTCCGTAGTGTTTGTCGGTCGCTATATTGTTCCCTTTTCCGGTGAATACCAGTTCCCCATTCTGAACTTTCCAGCTCTGGCGCATTTCTTCATCTGCAGCCTTCTGTTTTTTCTTCAGGTTATTCTCACTCATCCTGGCCCTGGCAATCGGATTCTCCACCAGGCCTTTCCAGCCGGTCAGGTCTTCCCCGTTGAACAGGGGAACAAAACCATTCTCCTTTGGCATCTCGTCCAGGAATTTGTTGATCGACTGCTTTATATACTGGCTGTCCTGCACATTGAGGATCCTGACCGTTTCCTCCAGAAGATTGCGGACCACTTCGCCTTTGTATTCGCTGTCCAGCGCAATGTTAATAACCGCCATGGCTGCATCCTGCTGAAGCTGTGGATTATCAAGGAATTCTCCGGCGAAGGTCAGGGCATGGAAACTATTCAGTTGGGCAACCTGCTTAAGTATCTGCCTCTTGTTCTCCAGACCTGAACCTTCAAAGGCCTTACGCAATAACAGCAGCTTCTGCACAGCGGGGAAATCGGCTCCCCCTATCATCTTGATATAACCTGCTAGGGCCTGATCCTTGTATTCTTTATTGGCTTCAGCCTGGCTCAGTTCAAATAATTTATCTGCAGCCCCGGGATCACTCCAGCCGGACAAGGCATTGATCGCAGCGACTTTAGTGTCAGAATTGCCTGCCTCGAAGCCTTCGGAAACAGCTTCCAGGGCTTCTTCTCCCCCTATACTTGCCAGCACCGTAAAATATCTGGGTTTGTTGGTTTCTGAAGTATTCTGCATTTCCTCAAGCAGAAGAGCTGTCTGCTCGGACTGGTTCTCGTATTCCCCGATTCCTACAACAACGGCCTGCTGTAAAAGGGCGATCTCTTCAGAAGTGTTTGCTTCATTCAGAAGGGAGAAGAGTTCAGGAAGATCTTCCTTGGTAGCCATGGAAGTCAGGGCAGTCAGAGCGGCCGTACGCAGGTCCTGGTCTTCATCCTGCGCATATTTCAGGACCACGTCAATATTTTCACTTGCAGCACGTCTTCCCAAAACAGAAAGAAGGGCGGCACGGGCTTCATTATTAGTCCCTGCCAGGGCCTCAGCCACAGCTCCGGGGATTGCTTCATTGGCATCAAGAATATAAAAAGCCTCTTTTACGGCAGCGATCTCCTGGGAGTCGCCTTTCTTTATGACTTCGATTAAATGAGGAACCACGCTGGCATCCCCAATCTTTCCAAGGGCAGTGATGGCAGCCATTTTTACCTGCCTGTCCCTGCTATCGAGTTTTTTAATCAGTTGCGGAATGGCAGACCGGGCGTTGTTCTCCCCTAACATTGTTATGATTTCTGCCTCTACTTCCGGGTTGGACCTCCTCGCTTTCTTCAGCCAGTCCTTGGTGGTAGCCGGATTAATATATTCGGCCGCAAACTTCAAGGCAGCTGCGCGATATTCCTTGTTGTCGTCCTTCATGGCATCCAGCAACTCCTCAACACCTTCTTCCCCCTCCACAGATGTCAACAGCTCCAGGGCAGCGGTACGGGTGTAGAGTGCGTTCGCTTTCTTCGCATTTTTCAACAGGTCTTCTGCGAGGTCTTCAGCCTGATCTTTTTCCCCTGCTTCCACCAGACGCTGAAGGTAGAGCAGAAGAGCAGAGGTGGCATTGTCCTCATCATAGCCATACTTATCCTTTTCCGCAGCATCCTGCAGCAGGTCTTCGGAATCCTCATCTGCAATATTTGCGAGGGCGTACAGGGCTACTTTCCTAAGATTTTCTTCTTCGGAATTCGCCAGGGCCGTAACAGCATCCAAAGCTGCTTTGGCCTGGTTATCGCCTAAAGCTTTCACCAAAGAAACACGGCACTCAGCTTCTGAAGCTTTTAAGGCTTCCAGTAATGCCTGGTTCGCAGCGGCGGTATTGATATTGGTCAGGGCCTTTGCCGCCGGGGCACAAAAAACGGGATCCGTGAGATAGGCGGCAAGGCAGGTAACGGCATCATCAGCACCCACCATTTCGAGCTGGCGGATAATAAAGGCCTTGTTATCAGCATTGTCCAACTGGCTCAGGGCCTGGCAATAGGCATTCACACTCATTTTTCTAAGCTCCTCCTTATCCGGCTGAGTCACGTAGAACGAGAATCCGGCGAGGGCATATTCCAGCTGGGTGTTGTCCCCGTTTTCCGGAGCAACAAGCATGGCTGTCAAAGCCAGCAGGCCTTCCTCTCCCATCTGGCCAATATTCTTCATGGTCGCTTCAAAATGCTCCGTATCCTCGGCAGGCAATTCCGCCAGCACATCAGCAATTTTAGTAGTCAGGGTCCTTTGGTCATTGTCCCTTTGGGCGACGGCCCCTGTGGCGATTACCAGTGCCAGGAGCATTATAAAATTTTGTAATTTATTCTGCACGATTATGATTTTTATAGATTTTGAATTCTCCTGTTCTTATGACATGCTCCAGTTTCCACGCATGGGCTGGTCGATCAGGCGGTTGGCTCCTTCATCATCAATGAATTCCTGTTTTACTGGATCGAACTTTAGCGACCTTCCAAGATGCAAGGCAATTTTCCCCATATTTATAAGAGTACAGGACCTGTGTCCGTTCTCCTCATTAAGGGCAAATTTCTTTCGCTCTTTTACTGCCTCCACGAAATCCGTTACCTGCGGCTCGGGATCGGGGAAGGCGGCCAGTTTTTTCTCCAGATTCGGGATATCCGAACGGAAACCGGGATAGAGCTTGCCTTTAGGTCCTTCTATGTAAGGAATATTTTCTTCGATCCCCTCTCCGTCAAGGACAATCTGACAGCCATCTTCATAAGTATAGGTGATCCTTCTCCAGGTGCCTACAGCATCTGAATGCTGTTGAGGGGCATCAATTTCGACAGAAACCGGGCTGGTATTGTCCTTTCCGAGGAAATACTGAACAGGATCGATATAATGCTGTCCCATATCCCCCAGGCCGCCTCCATCGTAATCCCAGTATCCCCGGAAGGTCTGGTGAACCCGGTGCGGGTTGTAATCCTTGTAAGGGGCAGGCCCGAGCCACATTTCGTAGTCGAGTTCCTGGGGAACCGGCATGGGATCGAGATTTGTTTTACCTACCCAGAAAAACTTCCAGTTGAACCCGGTGCCCTTACCTATGGTCACTTTTAAAGGCCAGCCCAGCAGGTTGCTTTCCACTAATTTCTTAATGGGTTTTACAGGAGTTCCCATTCCATAAAAATTGTCTTCAAAGCGGAACCAGGTATTAAGCCTGAAGATCCGGCCATGTTGCTGCACAGCTTCCACCAGCTTTTTTCCTTCTCCAATGGTGCGGGTCATGGGCTTTTCACACCAGATATCCTTTCCGGCCCTGGCGGCATCAGCAGCCATGATTCCGTGCCAGTGAGGAGGTGTGGCAATATGCACTATATCCACCTCCGGACGCTGTATCAGTTCCCGGTAATCGGAATAGGTTTTAACTCCCTTCCCTACCATTTCCACGGCTTTCTGCAGGTGATTCTTGTCTACATCACAAATACCGACCACCCTGGTGCCGGCATAGCCAAAATGATTTCTTCCCATAGCCCCGGTCCCGATCACTGCTTTTGTAAGCTGATCACTGGGGGCAAGGAATCCATTGCCTCCCATTACAAAGCGAGGGACTATGGTAAAGGCTGCGGCGGTAACTGCGGTTTTCTTAATGAAATCCCGTCTTGAGTTTTGCTTTTTTGGTTCCAAAATTTAAAAGTTTTATTCAGTATATTTTTATTCACCAGGATTGGTTCTTTCCTTTTCGCTCCGAATATACTTAAATAAATGCCAAAATGAAACACAAAGGATTCCTATTACAATTATTTGGGTTTCATTTTCTTGTTTTTGGTATATCTTCAGAGAAGTCAATGCTTGAAGAGGAAAGAAAAAATATTCCTTTTTTTTCGACGTTTTCCATACCTGTTTACAAATCTCAGATTTAAGGAAACTGAATATATAAGGTATTTTTTATTAAAATATTCCGATTTCCTTAGGAAGGAGTGGGTTTTGTTTTCCTTAATTTCGGGCTGCTATTGAAAAGAAAATGACAGATGGAAAAACGACAGCTGGGAAACACGGATTTATACACGGCTCCCATAGTAATGGGAGGAAACGTGTTTGGATGGAGTCTTGATGAAAAGGAATCCTTTAAGATCCTCGATGAATTTTTAGATAAGGGATTCAACACCATCGATACTGCCAACTCCTATTCCCGCTGGGCGGAAGGTAACCAGGGCGGGGAATCAGAAAGCATCATAGGGAATTGGATGAAGGCCGGAGGCAACCGCCAGGACATCCACCTCATTACCAAGGTCGGCTCCGATATGGGGCAGGGAGGCCGGGATATTTCTGAAAAACACATCCTGAAGGAAGTAGATAATTCATTGAAAAGGCTGAAGATCGATACCATCGACCTTTACCTGACCCATTGGGATGACGATAAGACTCCTGTCGAAGAAACGCTTCGGGCGTATGAGAAGCTGATAGAAGCAGGGAAAGTGCGTTATATTGGGGCATCCAATCTTTCCCCTGAACGGCTCACCTCCTCCCTCCAGGCCAGTGAAACCTATAATCTTCCCAGATATGAGGTCTTTCAGCCGGGCTACAATCTTTACGATCGCAAGGAATTTGAAAAAGGCGTGGCCGCCACCTGTAAAGCAGAAGGCCTGGGTGTTATCACCTACTATTCCCTGGCCAGTGGCTTCCTGACGGGGAAATACAAATCAGAAAAGGATCTGGATAAAAGCGTCCGTGGAAAAGGAGTGCGGAAATACCTTGGCCACCGTGGCAAGAAAATTCTGAAGGCCCTTGCGGAGTTAGCAGAAAAACATTCGGTTTCCCAGGCAGCCGTTGCTCTGGCATGGCTCATTCATTCTCCTGTGGTTACCGCCCCCATAGCCAGTGCCACAAAAAAGACCCATCTGAAAGCTTTTGTGGAGGCCGCAAGGCTGGAACTAAGTTCAGGGGATCTGGCTCTACTTGAGGAGGTATCTTCCTATTGATCTGCACAGAATCTTGTTCTTAAACAATTATAATTAATTTCTTCAGTGCTGCCTGAAAGAAACAGCTATCCTAATTTATTTCATAACTAATTAAGTACCAGTAGGTAAAAATACACATTCCCCTGTCACCTTTTAGTCCTGTAATCACTCTATTCTAAAAAAGGGAGTAACTAAATGGTTCTAAGCCATTTTTAAAACATACTTC
>CAMPJY010000139.1 GCA_946887025.1 uncultured Salinimicrobium sp. | reverse complement strand
AAAATCCCTCCTCAGGAACCCCGAATATCTCACGATTCCCGGATTCTCCTGCTGGGCTCCTGCTTTGTGGAGAACATGGGGAAGAAGCTGGAATACTATAAATTCCGCAGCCTGCAAAATCCTTTCGGAATCCTTTTCCATCCTTCGGCCATCGCAGCTTTCTTAAACCATGTGAGCGTACAGAAAAGTTTTTCCGAAGAGGATGTTTTCTTCCACAACGAGCGCTGGCATTCTTTCGACGCCCATTCTGCGTTGAGCAGTCCTGATAAGGAGGAACTCCTTCAGCGATTAAATGCTGCGGTAAAGAAGACTCATGTTTTTCTTAAAGAAGCTACGCATGTGATCATCACCTTAGGCACCGCCTGGGGCTATAAATTAAAGGCAACCGGCAAAACGGTGGCCAACTGCCATAAGGTTTCCCAGCGCGAGTTCGAGAAAGAGCTGTTGGAGGTGGATGCACAGGTGGCGGTTTGTGTGGATATCATCAGAAATATCAACCCTGAGGCTTCTGTTATTTTCACAGTTTCCCCTGTGCGCCATCTTAAAGACGGGTTTGTGGAAAACCAGCAGAGCAAAGCCCGACTTATTTCAGCGGTGCATCGTGCCATTTCCCACAAGGAGAATACGCATTATTTCCCTTCGTATGAACTGATGATGGATGAGTTGCGGGATTATCGTTTTTACGCCGAAGACATGATACATCCCAATCAGGTCGCTATTGATTATATCTGGAAAAGATTCCAGGACACCTATATGTCTGCAGAAACTCTCGCCCTCATCGAGGAGGTGGGGCAGATCCGGCGGGGGCTTTCACATCGGCCCTTCAATGTAAATTCAGAAGCCCATCAGGATTTCCTGGAGAAGCTGCAGGCTAAGATGGCCAGGCTTCAGGAGAAGAATCCTTCTATTAAGTTTTAATATACTCTCACCTTTTTATTTCCTTAACAGGACCCCGACACATTTCTTCGTAACTTTCCTTTTAAACCCCAATCCCAATGAAAAAAGTTCTTCTTGGTGCCGGCCTTGTTCTCATTTTCGTCTTTGGCTTCAGGTACTGCGAAAACAGGAATGAAGAGCGCGACCGGCTGGAGGAAAGCAGTTCCCTGATCCAGGAGCAGATCAAAAATGTGGGGAAACTGGTGGTGACCGAGGGCACGTTTTCCCAGGTGTATTCCTTTAAGGATTCCAAGAAATTCTACTTTGATGTGCTGTCTGCGCAGAAGAAAGCCTTGATAGTGGTGAACACTGATGTGACGGTGGCTTACGATCTGAGCAAAATGGAGGTGGAAGTGGATGAGGAGAACAAAACCGTGCTTATAAAACACATTCCGGAAGAGGAGGTCAAAATTTATCCGGATATCAAATATTACGACATCACCCAGGACTACCTCAATAAGTTTGATGGAGACGACCACAACAAGATAAAGCAGCGCATTAATGCGGACCTGAAAAAGAAGGTGGCGAATTCCACGCTCCTGAGCAATGCGCAGAACCGATTGATAAGTGAGTTGCAGAAGCTTTACATACTCACCAGTACCATGGGATGGACCCTGAAGTACAACAACGAGGAATTCAGCAATGAAGAAGAGCTGGAGGCGTTGAAGCTGTGATGGCGGCGCCCAGCTAACTGGTTTTGAAAACCTGTCAAGTCTGTGGGATAGAAAGATGTGACTTCACCAGTTCCACCCCTCCATCAATTAAATGCGCCACTTTTGGTCTTTCCGCCTTCAGCTTTTCCAAATGCTTAAGCACCCGCTCCGCCAGCTTTTCATCATGCTCGTATGCCAGCTCATAGATCTCCACCGAAAGCAGCCAGTCCTTCGGATGGTATTTGGAAACCAGATCAAAGGCAGCCTCCAGGGAAAATTTGGTGTTCTTTCCTTCCCTGATATTCCTCACAGATTCATACAAGGATTCCAGCTCCTCCCGCTCAGGGCTGCGTTTGCTCTTGATGGTGGTAGAGGAAGTCTTATGAGTGATCAGGTCGAAGGATTTAGGATCCGCAGGCCCTGCAAAGGCTGAAATGATTTCCTTGCCAATAGCCATATCGTACTGGCCCCATTCGGGTCTGAACAAAAGCTCCTCCTGATAAGTCACCGTACAGTTCTTAAGACTGATCAACACAATCTTCCCCTGAAGATTCCGGGTCCCTGTAATAATTTCCCCTTTCACCAGCACCCCGCCTTCGAATTCGAAGCTGATGCTTTCCCCTTCGTAGATGTCATAGGCCCGCAGGTCCCGGGGACTCATATCTTCTATGGCGAGATTAATGCCTTTTAATTTTCCGACGGGGGAACCGAAACCTTCCGGATGGTTCTCCACGCCATGGCCCACCAGTTCTTTTTCCCTGGAGGCAAGGGCCGTGGGGCCGGTGGTCTGGAAGTAGACCGGTTTTCCCTCGAATTCAATGACTCTGCTGAATTCCCCGGAAATCTGGATCCCGGTGCTCAATTCTATGGTACCCAGATTCCCGGAGGTGATGACTTTTTTCAAGCCCTCAAGTCCGCCTTTACGGATGGCCATTTTGTTGGCGAATTCTTCCAACACGGAACTTAGATGGGCGAAATCCGGAGTCACATATAACTGCGGCTGGGGTTTGGTGATGTCAAATTCCTGCTTTGCAGCTTCAATGGTATAAGGCAGCTTTTTCACCTCATCCGTCATGCACCAGGCGCTTTCCCCGATGGAGGAGAGCAGGCCGGCGCCGTAAATCTTCGGATCTTCAAGAGTTCCTATTAATCCGTATTCCACGGTCCACCAATGAAGATTCCGTATCTGCGCCATCTCGCTTTGTTCCCGCACGTCATTCTGAAGTTCATCCACCCGTTTCTCGGCGGCATCAATTTCCTCCTGGGGAGTATCTTCAGCTTCCTTGATGATGGATAAATGGCGGATAGCCTCATAGATCTCGTGATCCCTGGCGCTGGAGATGGCCTTACAGCCTATTTCCCCGAAGCGGCGGAGGTATTCCGCGTATTCCGGATTGGCGATGATAGGGGCATGCCCTGCGCCCTCGTGAATGATATCAGGGGCCGGGGTGTATTCTATATGTTCGAGTTGTCGGATATCGCTGGCGATGACCAGCACATTGAAGGCCTGGAACTCCATAAAAGCCGTGGGAGGGATGAACCCATCCACCGCTACCGCCGCCCAGCCTATTTCCTTCAGGATGCGGTTCATTCCGTACATATTGGGAATATGATCTATGGAAATCCCCGTCTGCCGCAGTCCCTCCAAATAGGAGGAATGGGCTACCTTGCTCAGGTATTCGACGTTCTTGCGCATCACATAACGCCACACCGCCTGATTTATGGGGGAATACTCCTCATAATTCTGCGGCTTGATGAACTGTTTCAGATGCCCCGGAAGCCGGTCGATGATCTCGTTAGATTCAAAATCTTCTTTCATAGGAATGCTGGTATTCACTTGTCTAAAGGTACAAAATTTCAGGTGTAAAGTCCATAAAACAAAAAACGCCCCGAGAGGGCGTTTCTATATAATGTGAATGCTATTTTATTCGTTGGCTCCGGGAGGATATTTTGCAAGGATCTCACTCACGATTTCATTGATCCTTTCCTGTTTTTCATCCACGTCTGAGGCAAGGGCTGCGGTTCCCATTCCCTGCCATACCAGTTCTTTTTCGCTGGCATCGATCAGGTCGATGTACAGGGTGCCTTCCGTGGTGGAGGATACCGTGTTAGGACCTGTTCTCCAGTAATAAGGATACCATCCCCAGCCATATCCATAGCCGTAGGGATTGTTATAGATGTTGATATTTTCTTTGGTCTTGGTAAAAATGCTTACCAGCAGGTCAGGGTCCTCGGATTTGGTAAATCCTTTGGCCAGCATTTCAGCTTCTATGGCACGGAGAATACGTTTCTTGTCAAGATCAGAGATCTCCGCTTTATCTATTCCAGGTTTGAAGAAGGCAAAGCTGCTGTACTGGTCAAAATTCACTTCCCGGTCATAGTCAGAGGCGACCCTGACGGTGTTGCAGGAGGTGAATACCAACCCCAGCAGAAGCAGTGCCATGGTAATTTTAAGAGATTTCATATGTTTAGGTTTTACTTGGTTTACAATACATTCAAAAGCTTCTCATCCACCAGGTTCGGGAGCGTCACTTTCAGGGCCGGCTCCGCTTCCATTGCTCGTTTAATAGCAAAGATGGCGCCCTGGTTTCGGGCCCATGATCTTCTCGCTATTCCGTTATTTACATCCCAGAACAGCATCGACTTAAGTCGGCGTTCCGCATCTATACTACCATCAAGAACCATTCCGAAACCTCCGTTGATGACTTCGCCCCAGCCGACGCCACCCCCGTTGTGGATGCTGACCCAGGTGGCGCCCCTGAAACTGTCGCCTATGACGTTCTGTATAGCCATATCGGCCGTAAAGCGGGAACCGTCGTAAATATTGGAAGTCTCCCTGAATGGGGAATCCGTCCCCGAAACATCGTGGTGGTCCCTCCCCAGGACTACCATTCCGATCTCTTTCTTTGCAATGGCGTCGTTGAAAGCCTTGGCAATTTCCATTCTTCCCTGGGCATCTGCATACAGGATCCTCGCCTGGGATCCCACCACCAGCCTGTTTTCCCGGGCGCCCTGGATCCATTTGATATTGTCCTGAAGCTGCTGCCGTATCTCTTCAGGAGCATTTTCCTTAAGCTGCTGAAGCACTTCCGTGGCGAGGGCGTCTGTTTTCTCGAGATCCTCTTCCTTTCCTGAAGCGCAGACCCAGCGGAAGGGTCCAAAACCGTAATCAAAACACATGGGCCCCATGATATCCTGGACGTAACTCGGATAAGCAAACTCCAGTTCTTCCACCTGGTCTCCCTGAGCGGCTACGGGATTCCCTTCTGCATCCTTAAATATTTCAGCCCCTGCACGGGAAGCTTCCAGAAGAAAGGCGTTCCCGTAATCGAAGAAATAGGTCCCCTTGGCAGTGTGCCTGTTGATGGCATCTGCATGGCGGCGCAGACTTTCCTGCACCTTGGCCTTAAAGGCTTCAGGCTCCTCAGCCATCATTTTTTTCGACTCCTCAAAACTCAATCCTGCGGGGTAATAGCCCCCAGCCCAGGGATTGTGCAGGGAGGTCTGATCGCTTCCCAGTTCGATGTAAATTCCCTCTTCGTAGAAATGTTCCCAGACTTCCACCACATTTCCCTGGAAGGCGATGGATACGGTTTCCTTGTTCTGCTTTGCCTGCTTCACCCTCTGGCTCAGGGCAGCAAGATCCGTGATCACCTCGTCCACCCAGCCCTGGGAATGACGGGTTTCCACGGCTTTGGGATTCACTTCGGCGCAGACGGTGATACAGCCCGCAATGTTTCCTGCCTTGGGCTGGGCCCCACTCATTCCTCCCAGGCCGGAGGTCACAAAAAGGGAGCCACCTTCAGTGGTGCTGGCGCCAATTTTCCTAAGAGCATTAAGAACAGTTATGGTGGTTCCATGGACGATTCCCTGGGGGCCGATATACATATAGCTGCCCGCCGTCATCTGTCCGTATTGGGTAACGCCGAGGGCATTGAATTTTTCCCAGTCGTCCTGTTTTGAATAATTGGGGATCATCATCCCGTTGGTCACCACCACCCTCGGGGCATCGGGGTGCGAAGGAAACAGTCCCAGCGGATGCCCCGAATTCATCACCAGGGTCTGGTTTTCCGTCATTTCAGCGAGATATTGCATCACCAACAGATACTGTGCCCAGTTCTGAAAAACGGCTCCATTTCCGCCGTAGGTGATCAATTCATGAGGATGCTGGGCCACCCGGGGGTCAAGGTTGTTCTGGATCATCAGCATGATGGCTTTTGCCTGCTCACAGTTCCCCGGATATTCCTCCACAGGCCTTGCGTACATCTCGTAATCGGGACGAAAACGGTACATATAGATGCGTCCATAGGTATTCAGCTCCTCCAGGAATTCAGGCAGCAGGGTCTTGTGGTGTTCTGGGTCAAAATACCTCAGGGCATTCTGCAGGGCCAGCTTTTTTTCATTGGGGGAAAGTATCTCCTTTCTTTTCGGGGCGTGATTGACCTCCGGGTCGTAAGGTTTTTGTGGAGGAAGGGCATCGGGGATGCCTTGCAGTATCTGTTGTCTGAAATCCATTTTAGTCTTTCTTCTGTTGTCCGGTTTTATTGTTGAATCCATAGGGGCAGTGCCTGCAGCCGCTCTGGCAGCAGTAGCCGCGCTTCAGGTGGTATTGCTCCGTAAAGCAGCGATAGCCCTCGGGGGTGAGGTAATAATCCCCTTCCTCCAGCGGAATTTTTTTCTTCAAAAAGCTCATATCACAAATTTAGCATTTCTTATCTTGTAGGCATGTTCGTGGTG
>CAMPJY010000138.1 GCA_946887025.1 uncultured Salinimicrobium sp. | reverse complement strand
AACCCTAATTTAACCCTTATTTGACCCTAATTTAACCCTTATTTAACCCTTATTTGATCCACCCCTGATCAGGCTTTTGCATTGTGCTTCTTGATTGAAATACGCTACTCATTTTCTAAAACCTTATAAAATTTCTTTCAAATAATTTCTTTAGGAAATAATTAATAATATATTTGTTATGTAATACATAATACTTATAATGAAAAATCTTATTGCAGCCACTTATGCTCCCATGAAGGAAAATCTGGATCTAAATCCGGCAAGAGTGGAGGACTACGCAAAATTTATTAGCAAAAACAATATAAACGGGGTCTTTATTAACGGATCAACCGGGGACTTCGTTTCCCTTAGCACTCCGGAACGCAAGGAACTTCTGGAAGCCTGGAGCCAATATAAATCGGATGATATTAAACTGATTAACCACGTTGGGCATACCGGTCTGCGGGAAGCCGTGGAACTCGCGGCGCATTCAAATGGCAGAGCGGACGCCGTTTCAGCCATTGCTCCCTTTTATTTTGGACCTGCCAATGCTGATATGCTTCTGGAATACTGTAAGGCCATTGCAGAGGCAGCAGCATTACCATTCTATTACTATCATTTGCCAGCCCTCACCGGAGTTAATTTTGATATGGTCAGCTTCTCCCGAAAGGCAGTGGAGCAGATCCCGAATTTTGCAGGTGTAAAATTTACCGAGAACAATGCGGTGGAATATCAGAAACTGAACATGGCTCAACCGGAGCTCAATATCTTTTTCGGGGTGGATGAGGCTTTCATTTCCAGTCTGGCCTTAGGAGCCAAAGGCTGGGTAGGGAGTACCTATAATCAGCTGACGCCTTTGTATAAAAGGGTTTATAAGGCTTTTGAAGAAGGTGACAGGGCAGAAGCCAATAGGTTACAGTCCCTGGCTATCCATTTCGTCGAGACTCTTGCTGCACAAGGCGGCTTTAATGGAGCAGGGAAAAGTTTTATGAAATTATTAGGAGTTGACTGTGGACCTTCACGTTACCCTCACACCACTTTATCTGCTGAACAGCTCCGAGATACGAAGGATTCCCTTGACCGTCAGGGTCTTAAGGGTTTATATTCTCAACATTAAATTTATATTAAATATTTTTTGTCTCATTATGTTATACATAACACAAATTTTTTATATTGCAACCCAACCAGAAACAACTAATTAAAAACTAAAAACAATGAATGTTATCCCGCAATCGTTTGCGTTGTCCGGGTTTCGGAGGAATCTGGAACTTTCCCGGATAAAGAAGATGGGAGGGAAAAGATTATTCATAATCTTCCTCCTGACGTTATTTGCTGTGCCGCTTCAGGCTCAGGTACGAGAAATTACCGGTCAGGTGACCGATGGAACAGGAATGCCTATGCCGGGTGTGAATATCCTGGTTAAAAACACCTCGGAAGGGGTGCAGACTGATTTTGACGGAAATTACTCCATTGAAGCCGGGCCGGAAGATGTGCTGGTGTTCAGCTACATCGGTTTTGAGGTGCAGGAAATCGAAGTTGGAAACCAGGCGACCATTAATGTGACTCTGGAGCAGGCCACTTCTGCTCTTGACGAGGTGGTGGTCACAGGTTATTCTACCCAAACCCGTAGCACCATGGCGACCTCAATTTCAAAGCTTGACACTAAAGTTCTGAAGAGTGCGCCCAGATCGAATGCTGCAACCGCACTTCAGGGAACCATTGCAGGACTTCGGGTGACCCAGAATACCGGACAACCGGGTTCAACTCCTTCTATTACTTTAAGGGGAGGGACCAATTTCGGAGGAGGTGGATCTCCGCTTGTTCTGATCGATGGAGTTCCCGGATCCTTCTATGCGCTGAACTCAGATGATATTGCCTCGATAGAGGTACTTAAGGATGCTGCTTCCACTGCTGTTTATGGAGCAAGAGCGGCAAACGGAGTTATCCTTGTGACCACAAAGCGAGGACAGGTAGGTAAGACCAATATCACCTACCGTCATCGGTATACCATCAATGAAAGAAGGGAAACAGATAATTACCTGGGCGCTGCTGATTTCATTGCGTATAACAGGCAAGCTATCGTGAATACTTATCCTATTATCGGAGGACAGTTCAACGGCTTCTTAACAGGGCCGCAGGCCATGGGGGTTGGAAACAACACTACCAACTCGCCTTTTACCACCATGATCCTAAGCGATGAGAACCGTTACCTTCTGGGACAACCAGGCTGGAGTACAATTGTGGATCCTGTTGATCCTTCAAGGGAACTTATTTTCATGGAAAATGATATGAGTGAACTTTTCTTCCAGGATTCCTATGCCAGTGACCATTCGATCTCCTTCGATGGAGGAAATGAAAATGGTAAATTCTACCTTGGACTTGGATACCTGGATGATAAAGGTCTTGTATTTGGCTCTGGCTTCGAAAGATATTCCGGAACCTTTAATGCTTCCTATAATCTTACCGATAGCTTCAAGGTTTCTGCGAATATGATCTACGCGCATTCAAGCATAGCCGGCACCTATCTTAATAACGATTTTTGGGTATTCCAGAGGGCTGCGGGACAGCCGCCCACATCCAGGATCTATAACAATAATCCTGATGGTACTCTTTCTGAAGAACCAAATCCGGGAACCAATCTTTCTTTTGGAAACCCGCTTTACTATCACGACAAATTCCTAAGGGAGAACCTGGAGCAGCGTCTAACATCTTCCGTACAGTTTGACTGGGAATTTTTGAAGAACTTTAACCTGATGGTGAGAGGTTCTCATTTCACCGTGAACAACTCCAACGAGAGCTTCAACAAAGCTTATCAGGATGGAGGTTCAGTAAATACTTCCAGGAATGCAGCAGTAAGTCATCAGAGAACTCTGAGGAATCAGCTTACTTCCATCGTGAGCTACAAGAATACTTTTGCTGAAGACCACAATGTGGATGTGATGCTTGGAGGGGAACTTTTCAGGGAAGATTATTTTTCCAGCTCTGCCGGAACCAGGCTTTCTCCCACTGACCTGATCCCCACGCTAAATGCGGGAGCCGAGGCTAATGGAGTTCCTTCTTCCTTTAGAGACAAATATGCCATTGCTTCTGTTTTTGGACAGCTGAACTACGATTATGATGACAGGTATCTTGTAGGATTGACCTTCCGTCGTGATGGGGCGTCCCGACTTGGAAACAACAAATACGACTTTTTCCCGGGAGCTTCCGTGGGATGGAACATTCACAATGAGAATTTCTACCAGGAATCTGCCCTTGCTGATGTGGTGAGCCGATTGAAGCCCAGGGTAAGTTACGGGGTGAATGGGAATATTGATGTCCTCAGCAACTTCGGAATCTTTGGTCTGTATTCAGAAACATCAGTTTACGATACTCAAACAGGATATGCCAATACCAATCTTCCGACCATGAACCTGAAGTGGGAAAGATCCACTACCCTTAACATGGGATTGGATGTGGGACTCTTTAATGACAGGGTGAATTTCCTTGCGGATTATTTCATCAGGAATGTGGATGATAAACTGGCTAACCTTACCCTACCTCAGTGGACAGGTTTCAGCTCCATCCTTACCAACAATGGAACTCTGCAGAACCGCGGGTTTGAACTTGAACTCAATGCCACTGTAATTAACACAGAAGACTGGAACTGGAATGTAGGAGGTACTTATTTTACCCAAAAAAGTTATGCTAAAGACCTTCCGGATAATGGAGTGGAGAACAACCGTCAGGGAGGAATCGAGGTTTACGATCCTGCAACCGGGGAAACCCAATATGTTGGAGGTTTACAGGAAGGACAGCGTGTAGGGACTGATCTTGTAACCGCTTATGTTCAGGAGGGGGTATATCAGACGCAGGCTGACCTTGATGCTGATGCAGGGAGAACCGTGGCTTTTGCCAGAAATCCTTCGCTACAGCAGCTTGGAGATGCTCGTTGGAAAGACGTCAATGGAGACAATATCATCGATTACCGCGACCGCGTGGTTTTAGGCAGAGTTACTCCGGATCTTTTTGGAGGTTTCACCTCTGACCTAAGCTGGAAGAACTTCAACCTGTTCGTGAAGACTGACTTTGCGCTAGGTCACATGATCCTGAACAACACCAGGGTACGTGGGATGAGCCAGGTGCAGGGGAACCAGAACTGGACCACCGAGATTCTTGATACCTGGACTCCTGAAAACACCAATACTGATGTGCCTCGTTTCGACTTCACCGACCCACAGAGCAATCACCGTCACGGAGGCGGACAGTACTCCAGCAGCTCCAGATACTGGGAGAAGGGGGATTATCTTGCCCTGAGAGAGGTGACTTTGAGCTATACCCTTCAGGGGGAGAACTTCAATGACTGGTTTCAGGACCTGAGGCTTTATGCGACTGGTGGTAACCTGGCCTATTTTAATGACTATTCCGGGAATTCTCCCGAGAATGGTGGAATAGATGACGGAAGATATCCGCTGCCAAAGACACTAACCTTAGGTGTGAACGTAATCTTCTAATATTAATATCATGAGAAAATTTAAAATAATAGCTTTACTGGTAGTGTTAGGATTTACCGCTGCCTGTGACAAGGAAATAGAACTGAAACCCGACAGTATCCTTACCTATAACGGATTCTGGGATACCGAGGAGGCCGCAAGAGCTGCGCACATCGGGTTGTATGCAAACTTCAGGGCCCGGCTGGGTACTTTCTGGGGAATGGGAGAACTGCGTTCCGATCTTTGGGGAGGCAAGACCTTTGAATCGCCAAATGATGTGAATCTGATCGACAACAACATCAG
Source organism: uncultured Salinimicrobium sp. (assembly GCA_946887025.1). Next base: position 1,594 of record CAMPJY010000138.1, on the reverse strand, counting down.
CTCCACCATCGTGCCTTATGCGAACTGGGCCGGATTCTATGGATATATGCACCATATCAATGACTTCCTTTACAATATTGAAGGAGTGGAATTTAAAAATGAAACTGAGAAACAGCATATGATCGGACAGGTCTACGGGCTGAGGGCTTATATGTACTACACCATGCTGAAAACATGGGGAGGAGTACCTATTACCACAGAACCCCTGCTGGATTTTGATCCTTCCCAACTGGCTAAGGCCAGGTCTTCAGAGGAAGAGGTTATGAATCAGGTTAAGTCGGATATTGAAAGTTCCCTGGCTGCCTTTGCTGGTAACAATGACTTCTGGAATGGAAGCAAGGAGTATTGGTCCAGAGCTGCTACCCTTACCTTGAAAGGGGATGCCTACATCTGGAGCGGAAATCTTTTAGGAGGAGGCCAGGCCGATTTTGCTGAGGCCAAGGCTGCCCTGGAAGAGGTTCAGGGAATGGGCTTCTCTCTGGTGGAAGATTATGACGACCTGTGGGGAGAAGAAAATGAGAATAACGAGGAGTTTATCTTTAAAGTGGACTTCACCCAGGATCAGGCGGGTAACTTTTACGGTGTTTTCACCGGAAGGTCTACTGAAATCAATGCCACCTGGGATGACCGTGGGAACTCCATGGCGGATTTTGTAGCTAATGGTGGAAACCGCTACGGCCCTTCAGTAAAGTTGTTGACGGTTCTTGACGATCCGTTGGACGACAGAAGGGACGCCACCTTCATTCGTTTATACAACAACGACGCCGGACATATTCCTTTTGATGAGGATGGATATCAGGCCTCAATTCTGAGTAAATTCCTTGGGGTTGTGGAAGCAGGTTCAAGATTATCTAATAACGATGTGCCGATCTACAGATATGCTGATGTGATTCTACTTCTTGCGGAAGCCAAGACAAGATTGGGTGAGGATCCTTCAACGGAGATTAACCTTATCAGGGAACGGGCTTATGGAGCGGATTACGATCCGGCTGTTCATGCTTATACCGGAGGTACCGAAACTGAGAACATGAATGCCATTCTTAACGAGCGACTTAAAGAATTTGTCGGGGAAGGCAAACGCTGGTGGGATCTTAGGAGAGCAGGCAATGAATTTGTGTTCCAGGAGGTGGAAACCCTGGACGCGAGCGAAGCCTACAAACTTGTTCTGCCTATCACCCAGGATATGATGGCTAATAATGATTTACTGGAGCAGACTCCGGGTTACGATTAATTTTTGGTTTGTTACGTGTGAATTGGGATCGCTTCGGCGGTCCCTTTTTTCATTATGACCGGCTACTTTTTCTATATTACAGCAAGGGGGAAAGAAAATTCTTAAAAACGATTAAAACTTATATCATAAAAAAATTATTTACTGCTTCTTTTTCTTCTGGTACTGAATCTGGCTCATGCCCAGCAGGAATTCCAGGCCAAGTTCAGCGTGGAAGAGCTGGAAGAGGCACCCGTAAAACTTATTCCTTACCCACAGGAGGTGGAATGGGATATGGGTACTGCGGAATTTCAGAACCTTCGATTAGTCATCGGGCCGGAGGTCGAGGCGGATATTCAGAAAGATCCATTTTGGGTAGGTTTTGAA
>CAMPJY010000137.1 GCA_946887025.1 uncultured Salinimicrobium sp. | reverse complement strand
TCACGGCTCTACCCCTCGACCAGTTATTCGTGTATAGTTGACAACGAAACTTCTGCAGCAGCCATTTCCCATGTGTATGAGGAGGCGGGCTCGGGGATCCGGGTATTTCTGGACCTGAATGTCGGGATGAACAGGACGGGGATAACGCCCGGGTTAAAGGCCTTTGAATTGTACAATTACTGTAACGGCCTTCCTGCGGTTACACCGGTGGGACTTCATATGTATGATGGTCATCTGAGGGAATCCGACCAAAAGGAATTTAAGCGCCAGAGCGACCAGGCCCTTAAACCTGTAGCTGCCCTGGTCAAGGGAATACAGGCTGCGGGTCACCCGAAACCCATACTGATAGCCGGTGGTTCCCCCAGCTTCATGGTCCATTCCCGGCGGGAAGGGGTGGAATGCAGTCCCGGCACCTTCGTTTTCTGGGACTGGGGCTATAAGGAACTTTTTCCCGAACATCCTTTTGTGCCCGCTGCCCTGGTGCTGGCGAGGGTGATCTCCATAGTGGACAACGAGACCATCTGCGTGGATTTGGGCCATAAATCCATTGCTGCGGAAAAGCCCTTCCCCAGGGTACACTTTTTAAATGCCCCGGTTGCCAGAGAGGTATTGCAGAGCGAGGAGCACCTGGTACTGAAAGTTCCTTCAGGCCATAGCTATTCCATAGGGGATGTCTTCTACGGAATCCCCACCCACATTTGCCCTACCTGCGCGTTATATGAAAAGGCTCTGGTGGTCGAGGATGCAAGGATTACAGCCAGTTGGGAGATAATAGCCAGAAACAGGAGCATCAATGTATAGCTTAGCGGATTTTCGGAATTCTTCAGTGTAAAAAAACCCTGCAGGTTTTAAATTACCTGCAGGGTTTTCAGTAGCCTCGCCAAGAATCGAACTTGGATCTAAAGTTTAGGAAACTTCTATTCTATCCATTGAACTACGAGGCCGGTTTCCGGAGGCAAAAATAAGAATGTTTTACGGAAATCTGAATGAAAATTCCAAAACTTGCGAATCCGAAGAAAACGTGAAATAACAATAGGTTAACAGCCCTCCCTCCCCCTTTTCCTTATCTTTTCCTGTTATAGTTTTAAAAAACAATAAGATGAGAACAATGAAATCAATATCAAACAAAGCTAAGTTCGCCTTTATTGGCCTCCTGTTCATAGGATTCAGCGCACTGGCGCAGAATGCCGAGCAGCAGGAGATCATAGATGATGCTGAAAATGCAAGACAGGCTTTTATTGCAGAAGACCCGGGAATTGAACAGTTATTTACTTCTTCTGAGGGTTATGTGATTTTCCCCAATGTGGGTAAAGGCGCCTATATAGTGGGCGGCGCCTCGGGGAACGGGGCGGTATACCAGCAGGGAGAACTGATCGGGATGGCCGACCTGAAACAGCTGGATGTGGGACTACAGCTGGGGGGGCAGGCCTTCAGTCAGGTGATCTTCTTCGGAAATGAGGCTGCCCTGGAAGAATTCAAGAACGGGGAATTCGAACTTTCCGGAACTGCTTCTGCGGTAGCGCTTGAAGAAGGGGCTGCCGAAACCATCCGGTTTGAGGACGGGGTTGCGGTTGTCACTCTGCCAAAGGCGGGTGCCATGCTGGAAATTTCAGTAGGGGGACAAAAATTCGAATTTGAGCCACTGAAGTAACATCAGGAATAAAAACTTTAATAAAAGAGGTGCGGTATCGCACCTCTTTTTTTGAGCTTTCATTTCCAGAATTATTCCAAAAAGCTCCTGCAGGAGTACTTCATTTTTCTTTAGGTTAAAGTATGGGTAGAAAACTATGCTTTAAAATTAATTTCTTTAATTTGTTAAAACAATCCTAAAGAAATGAAGAACAAAACCTATCTCATTCTGATCACTATCGTCTCCGCCCTGGGAGGATTGCTATTTGGTTATGATACCGGAGTTATCAATGGTTCGCAGTATTATTTCAGCCAGTATTTCCAGTTAGATCCCGCCATGAAAGGCTGGGTAGTGGGAAGCGCCCTGATAGGTTGTTTTATAGGGGCCATAGTAGCAGGACCGCTGAGCAAAGCTTTGGGCAGAAAGAATTCTCTCATAATTTCGGCTGTGCTGTTCACAGCCTCTGCCTGGGGATCAGGACTTCCGGATTTCATGCCGCAGACCGTATCTCTATTGGTGATCTTCAGGATCGTTGGGGGATTGGGGATCGGGATTGCCTCCATGAATGCCCCTACATACATCGCAGAAATCGCCCCTGCCAAAATACGGGGGACTTTGGTGAGCTACTATCAGCTCGCTATAGTCATTGGCTTTTTTGTGGTTTTCCTGGCGACTTATTTCATCGGAAACAGCAATACCGACGCTGAAAACATTCAGAACGGCTGGAGATGGATGTTCTGGTCGGAACTGATCCCCTGCCTTACTTTTCTCATACTGCTGTTCTTTGTGCCCAAGAGTCCGCGCTGGCTCGCGATGAAAGGCCTGGAAACTGAAGCCTTAAAGGTGCTGACCCGGATTCATGGACCCGAAATGGCGAAGGTCGAATTCAGGGAGATAGAGGATTCCATTGAAAGGGATGATAAAAAGGTTAAGCTGAACATTTTCGCCAAAGGTGTTTTCTCCATTATCGTTATAGGTACTGTTCTGTCCATCCTGCAACAGTTCACCGGCATCAATGCGGTGCTGTATTACGGGGCGGATATTTTTGAGAAAGCGCTCAATTTCGGGCCTGAAGATGTACTGGAGCAGCAGGTTTTACTGGCTTCCATAAACCTTGTCTTCACCTTCGTGGCAATGGCTACTGTTGACAGATTTGGAAGAAAACCGCTTATTTACATAGGTTCGGTGGGAATGATCCTGGGATTTGTTTTTCTTGGTACCACCTTAATGACAGGAAATGTCGGGCTGCTTTCGCTGATCGGGGTGCTTATGTTCACCGCCTCCTTTGCCATGTCCATGGGCCCGGTGGTGTGGGTGATACTTTCTGAAATGTTCCCCAACCGGATCAGGAGCGTTGCCATGTCCATAGCCGTAGCGGCGCAGTGGGCTGCCAATTATTTTGTGACCCAGTCTTTTCCGATGGTGGTGGAGAGTGATGCCAACCAGGGGGATTTCTGGAACGGATCGCTTCCGTATTTTATTTTTGTTGGATTCATCCTGCTCATAATTTTCTTTACAGCTAAATATATTCCTGAAACCAAAGGAAAATCCCTGGAAGAGCTCGAGGATCTCTGGGATATTCCGGAAGATGCTGTTGAGGTGAAAAGGGAATAGGGGGAAATTCAATAATTCAAAATTCAAATTCCGAATTCCAAATTCCAAAACAGCTTATTCAATTGCCCGGACTTTTAAGTCCGGGTTCATGCAGTTATTATGATAAAGGGCTTCAGCCCAATATTTTATAGAGATCGCAATTGGGCTAACGTGGTTATTACCTCCGCATTTTAAAAAAAGCTTTCACCAGGATGGAGGCTTCCTGGGCCATTAGGCCGCTTTCCACCTTGGTTTTTGGGTGAAGTTTACCGCCCATTACTCTATAGCCCCGGTGTTCATCATTGGCGGCGTAGACGAGGCGGGAGATCTGGCTCCAATACAAAGCCCCGGCACACATCTGGCAGGGTTCAAGGGTCACGTACATGGTGCAGTCCTTCAGATATTTGCCCCCCAGGTAATTGGATGCTGCGGTGATGGCCTGCATTTCCGCATGGGCGGTGACATCGGTTAAAAGTTCGGTGAGGTTATGTCCCCGGGCAATTACCTGCCCGTTGATCACGATGACCACCCCTACGGGAATCTCCCCCTTATCGAAAGCGATCTCCGCCTCCTGCAGGGCTTTTTTCATGAAATAGGTGTCGTCAAAGATGCTTTCCATATTCAAAAATACATTTTCAAAATGTACCTTTGCCATTATGGCAAAAAGTTTTTTGGAGACCATAAATTCCCCACAGGACCTGAGAAAACTTTCCTCGGAGGACCTGCCCGTGCTGGCGCAGGAGCTGCGGCAGTTCATCATCGATATTGTTGCCGTTAAGGAAGGCCACCTGGGTGCCAGCCTGGGAGTGGTGGAACTGACCCTGGCGCTGCATTATATTTTCAATACTCCGGAGGATCTGCTGGTATGGGACGTGGGGCACCAGGCTTATGGGCATAAAATCCTTACCGGGAGAAAGGATATTTTTGAAACCAATCGGCAGCTGCACGGGATCAGCGGCTTTCCCAGAAGAAGTGAAAGCGAATACGACACCTTTGGCGTAGGACATTCCTCCACCGCTATTTCCGCAGCCCTGGGAATGGCCATTGCATCCAAATTGAAGGGAGAACCTGAAAAGCAGCATATAGCTGTGGTTGGTGATGCCTCCATAGCCAGCGGGATGGCTTTTGAAGGATTGAATCACGCCGGGGTGACGGATGCCAACCTGCTGGTGATCCTCAACGACAATGCCATTGGCATAGACCCCAGTGTAGGGGCCCTGAAAAATTATCTCACCAAAGCGAAAGTAGGGCAGAAACCAAGGCAGGACAATATTATTGAAGCCCTGAACTTCAAATACCACGGACCGATTGACGGACACGACCTGCAGGCCCTTTTTAAAGCCCTGGAGGCGTTGAAAAAAGAAAAAGGCCCCAGATTCCTTCATGTGATCACAACAAAGGGAAAAGGGCTTAAAAAAGCGGAGGAGAACCAGGTAAAGTATCACGCTCCGGGAAAATTCAACAATCTCACAGGGGAACTTCTTCCCAGTGATTCCAACGGTCTGCCACCGAAATATCAGGATGTTTTTGGTTTAACCCTGGTAGAGCTGGCGCAGCAGAATAAAAAAATAATTGGGATAACCCCTGCCATGCCTTCGGGAAGTTCCATGAAATTCATGATGGAGGCCTTTCCCGAACGTGCTTTTGATGTGGGAATCGCAGAACAGCATGCCGTCACCCTTGCAGCAGGGATGGCAACCCAGGGGATGCAGGTGTTCTGCGCAATTTATTCCACTTTCCTGCAACGCGCCTACGATCAGCTCATACACGACGTGGCCCTGCAGAAGCTTCCCGTGATCTTCTGTCTGGACCGCGCCGGGCTGGTGGGGGAAGACGGAGCCACGCATCACGGGGCCTTCGATCTGGCCTATTTACGTTGTATTCCTAATATGATGATCTGTGCGCCTTTGGATGAGGTGGAGCTGCGAAATATTTTGTATACAGCTCAACTGGGAATAGAATCCCCGGTGGCAATCCGTTATCCGAGGGGAAGGGGTTTACACGTCAACTGGAAAGTTCCTTTTGAAAAATTAGACTTCGGAAAAGGACGCTGCCTTAAATCTGGCGTGGATATTGCGGTAATCAGCACCGGGCACATAGGAAATAATGTAGCTGAAGCGGTCGCGAACTGTCCCCACAACAAGAGAATTTCACATTACCACCTGGCTTTTGTAAAGCCGCTGGACGAAGAAATGCTGCACCGGATTTATAAGAAATACAAGCGTATCATCAGCGTGGAGGACGGCGTCATCACCGGAGGCTTTGGTAGTGGCATTCTGGAATTTGCCGCCGCAAATGGATATAGCCTTCCTTTGAGGATCATGGGCCTCCCGGATGAATTCATTGAACATGGAAAGGTGGATCAGTTACAAGAAATCGCAGATATTTCCGTTTCTTCTATTGAGGAGGCACTCACGTTTGAAATTAATCAACTGGAACAGAATAATACACCTTAATAGCATATCCCCCAATGTACAACCGCTTTGCTTACCTAGTTATTTTTTTTCTTTTTAATGGAATTTTGTCTGCGCAGGTTACCCCTGCTTCTGATACATTGCAGACCAGAGCTTCAGACAGTCTGCAGACGGTGGCTGCTGATTCCCTGCAGGCCCTGAGGGATTACCTGAAGGTCAGGCTGGCCGATTCTACGGCAGTTGCTGCTGATAGTATCCGAAAAACTAATCCTAAAACCTATGTCATAGATGTGCAGGATCCTAGTCCGATCATCACCCTTCTGGCGGGTTCTGTAGTTGACCTCACTGAATCGGCTCCCATAGAAGATGCGGAAGCTGCCATTGCGGCCCGGGATACGGTACGGGTGGAGAGGGAAAAGATTAACTACTGGACCAAAGTAAATAAAGTCGGCCTCAACCTGAATGAAGTGGCTTTCGTCAACTGGAGCTCAGGGGGTAACAATTCGGTTTCTGCGCTCCTGCATGCCAATTTCAGCAGGAAATTTAAGAAAGAGCTGCTGTTGTGGACCACCAATGCGGGCATCAAGTATGGGGTCAATGCCCAGGAGGGAAGGGAAGTGAGGAAAACTGAAGATCAGCTGGAGATCAACTCCAATTTTGGCTATCGCAGGGATTCCGTATCTAACTGGTACTATTCTGCCAAACTCAACTTCAACACCCAGCTCACCTATGGATA
>CAMPJY010000136.1 GCA_946887025.1 uncultured Salinimicrobium sp. | reverse complement strand
CTAGGGGTTAAACCCTTATTTGACTCTAAAGGGAGTTTGATTTGACTCTTTTTTGGCTACAATTTGATTCCTACCTGCTCCGGAGAATTCTACTCTTTTCCCAATTCCACCGCCCTTTGAAAGGCGGCCTGAGCAGCATCCATAATGGATTCCTTTACCTGATGCTGTTCCAGATGATCAAGGGCGGCGCGGGTGGTTCCTCCTTTGGAAGCCACGCGTTCCATCCAGGTCTCGGGAGAGAGGTCATGGTTGTTGAAAAGCGCTACGGCTCCCTCAAAAGTCTGACTTACCAGCAACCTGGAATCCTGTTCAGAGAATCCCATCCTCAGGGCTGCCTCGATCATGGATTGCATAAAATAGAACACATAGGCAGGGCCGCTGCCCGAAATTCCGGTGGAGGCGTCAATGAAGGTCTCATTCTCCACCTTGATGGATTTCCCCGTGGTATTCAATAGCTCCCTCACCTTGGCTAATTCCTCTTTCGTCACTTCCTGAGCTTCAGTATAGGTGGTAATACCTTTCCCCACCTGTGCAGGGAGATTGGGCATGGTACGGACCACTTTGCAGATTCCCAGCCCCTCCTGAATGCTTTTGATGCTGACTCCCGCCATCAGGGAAATAACCAGTTGTTCCGGCTTCAGAAGCGGCTTTATGGTCTTGAAAAGTTCCGGACATTGATACGGCTTTACCACCAGGAATATCAGCTCCGCCTGGGGGAGACAGGCCTCGAGGCTTTCATACACATCAAAGATCTTCATCCCCCTCAGGAGGCTCATCTTTTCAGTGGAAATATCATAAACCATCAGTTTCCTTCCATCGAGAAGGGGAGAGGCAGCCATGCCTTCCGCGTAGGTCATTCCCATGTTACCTACGCCGATCACCAGTACTTTCATGCCGAACACTTTAGAATTTAGGTAAAGCTAACTTTTTTTAAAAAGTTAATCGGTAGAAAGCATTGGATTGACCAAAAAAGTAAATGAATTGCTAAATTCGGAGGGAGAATTTATTCCTCTCCCAACTCCACAGCCCTGTCAAAGGCGGCGTAAGCGGCGTCTTTAATCAGTTCCTTCACATTGTTGTCTTCCATGGAATCCAGCGCGGCGCGGGTGGTTCCACCTTTGGAAGCCACGCGTTCCATCCAGGTGTTGGGGGAGATGCTGTTCTGGTTGAAGAGTTCCACCGCCCCTTCAAAGGTCTGGCTTACCAGTACTTTGGAGTCATTTTCAGAAAAGCCCATTTTCAGGGCAGCTTCCATCATGGATTGCATGAAATAGAACACATAGGCCGGCCCGCTTCCTGAAATTCCCGTGGAGGCGTCAATGAAATTCTCGTTCTTGACCCGAATGGATTTTCCCGTGGTGTCGAGCAGGTTGCGGACCATCAGCAGCTCCACCCTCGAAACTTCAGCGGCTTCGGTATAGGAGGTGACCCCTTTTCCCACCTGTGCGGGAAGATTGGGCATGGTGCGGACCACTTTTTTTATTCCGAGGCCCTTCTGGATAGTCTCTATGGTGACCCCCGCCATCAGGGAAACGAAGATCTGCTGCTCGTTGACCATGGATTTTATTTTTTCAAAAAGTTCCTCGCTGTGATACGGTTTTACTGCCAGAAACACCACGTCAGCCTTGGGCAGGCAATCCTCGATGTTCTCATAAACATCAAAGGTTTCCATCTGGTTTAAAAATGCTATTTTTTCTGCGGAAATATCGAAAACCATCAGTTTCCTGTGGTTGAGTAAGGGAGAGGTAGCCATGCCTTCTGCATAAGTGAGTCCCATGTTTCCTGCTCCGATTACCAATACTTTCATTTTGTTGTTTTTAATTAATAATATGCGGCCGTTTCCCGTGATTTTATCCGAAAATGCCGCTTTCGGGATAAAGGGTGCAAAGACCGTACGGGAGTGCCATATTTTGGGAAAAATTTTAGAAACCTTGCTCTAAATCACTTTGAGCCCTTTATTGATGGGAGGATAGAGGAAAATAAAGTTTTTAGCCAATCCGTCAGTTTTCCTGAAAATGAGTCAGGTGAAAGAAATTCCAATAAATCAAATCCCAAATTCCAATACGTATTTGGGTTTTGGAATTTGGAATTTGAATTTTTGGAATTTTTACCTCAAATTATTGATATATTTGAAAAATAACATCAACCCTAAGCTTTACCCCATGAAAAACATTACCCGATTCTGGTTCATCTGTTTCCTTTTTACAGGAGTAATAGCAGTGGCCCAGGAGGATGCCGTTATTGAAAACATTGTTCAGGAAGCAGAGAATAATTCACAACTTGAGGATCTTGCGCATGAATTGCTGGATGAAGTAGGTCCACGTCTGGTGGGGACTCCGCAGATGCTGGAGGCGCACAACTGGGCGATCGAGAAATTCGGCAGCTGGGGGATTCCGGCTGAAAAGCAGCAGTGGGGCGAATGGAAAGGCTGGGAACGAGGGATCACCCATATTGATATGGTTTCCCCCAGAGTGCAGACCCTGGTGGGTCGGCAGCTCGCCTGGAGTCCTTCCACCAAAAAGAAAGGGGTCACAGCTGAGGTGATCATTCTTCCGGAGGTTCAGGATTCCCTGGCTTTTCAGAAATGGATGTCCGGAGTAAAGGGGAAATTTGTAATGATCTCCATGCCACAGCCAACAGGGCGGCCGGAGGAGAACTGGAAGGAGTATGCCACGCCTGCTTCTTTCGAGAAGATGAAAAAACTTCAGGATTCGCTGGATGAGGCCTGGAATGAGAAATACAGGAGGATGGGTTATACTGCCCGCAGCCTTCCCGTGGCGCTGGAAGAGGCCGGAGCGGTGGGAATACTCACCTCCCGCTGGTCGGAAGGCTTTGGCGCCAATAAAGTGTTTGCGGCCTATACAAAAGAAATTCCGACGGTGGATATTAATCTGGAGGATTACGGGTTGCTGTACCGTTTAGCTGAAAACGGCAGCAAACCTGAGATAAAAGTAGTGGCAGAATCGAAGGACCTTGGGATGAAACCCACTTTCAATACTATCGCACGAATTGAAGGGACTGAGAAACCAGAAGAATATGTTATTCTTTCTGCGCATTTCGATTCCTGGGACGGGGCCACCGGTGCTACTGATAATGGAACTGGTACAATTACCATGATGGAAGCCGCAAGGATTCTGAAGAAAATGTATCCCAATCCGAAGAGGACCATCCTTATCGGTCTTTGGGGAAGTGAGGAGCAGGGACTGAATGGTTCCCGCGCTTTCGTCGAGGATCATCCTGAAATTGTAGCCAATGTGCAGGCGGTATTCAACCAGGACAATGGAACTGGTCGGGTAGTTAGGATTTCGGGAGGTGGATTTTTACACGCCTATGATTACCTGGGTGACTGGCTGGCAAAGGTACCTGATACGGTGACCGATCATATTGAGACATCTTTCCCCGGAATGCCCGGGAGGGGAGGTTCTGATTACGCTTCCTTTGTGGCTGCAGGGGCTCCGGCCTTCAGTTTAAGTTCGCTGAGCTGGGATTACTGGAACTACACCTGGCATACCAACCTGGATACCTATGATAAGATTGTTTTTGACGATGTGAGGAACAATGTGATCCTTACCGCCATCCTTACTTATATGGCGAGTGAAGATCCGGAGAGGACTTCGAGGGAGCAGGCCAATCTACCAATAAATGAAAGGACCGGCGAGCAGATGACCTGGCCTGAGCCGCAGTCTCCGACCAGGAAGGGAGGGGTGGAGTAAATTTTTTGGTCCAGATGTAATATCTTAATTTCAGGGATTGGGATCTTTCAATTGCCCGGCCTTTTAAGCCCGGGTTCTCGGAATTTATATTAAAAAGGCTTTAGCCTAATCTTATATTGCGATTGCAGTTGGGCAAAAGCCCTTTTAGAATAGATGATCATAATACCCGCCTTAAAAGGCGGGGCAATTTATTTATTAAGCTTTATCTATAAAATCTAAAACTTTTTTTCCTTCCTCAGAATTTCCTTCCCCTTTTGCACCTCTTTTGTAGCCCTGCTGTAGAGGTCGGGGTCCCCTTCTTTTAAAACATTGGTAAGGGCCTCCATTTCGGGAACATATTTTCGTGCAAATCCCTTGTCATTACGCACGATGTCCATTGTATTGTCTATGACATCGGCCAGCTTGATGGTCTTTGCTTCCGGACTCATCTGAGCCTGGCGCTCCACCTCCTTCTTCTTCCGCATCCTTCGGTTGAGGTGGGGGTAATTTTCCTTCATATATTCATCGGTGAGCTCGTGGACCAGGGAGGCGACCTTTTCCCCAAACTCTCGCTTAACTTCTTCAATAGTGACGGGAGTATCTTCCACCACATCGTGCAGGTAGGCGGCAGAGATCATTTCAGGGGTGTGGGGGACGGTCCTGACGGTTTCTGCAACACGTTTCAGGTGTTCCACATAAGGTTCTTCGGTATATTTTCGCTGCTGGCTTCCGTGGGCTCTGGCAGCAAATTCGAGGGCTTCTTTTTCCATGGCTTCAGGGGCTTAATAAAGCTTAATTTACGGAAAAAAAATAAGACCTGACAGAGCTTTATGCCTGTCAGGTCTACATAATATTTTTTGCAGAAATTCTACTTAAGCGGTGCACCTACGGGAACTGCGCAGTCGTGACCCGGTTCTCCGTGTGGCGGATTGACAGCCGGGGTCTTGTCCAGCCTGATAGGCGAAACATTGGTCGGCACCGTATTATTTGAAGTCGGGGTGGTATGCATGGAAGTGGCAGAACTCAAGGGTGCACCCACGGGAATATCACATCGGTGACCCGGAAGGCCGTGCTCAGGATTCAGTTGCGCGGTTTCCTTACCCTCTGCAGTTTCAGTCCCTGCAGCTTCAGTGGTGGTTTCATTGGCAGCCTGGGTTTCCTCAGATTTCTTGTCCCCACAGGAGGTCAGGAAGCCAAGCCCCAGAACGGCTGCTCCAAATAGTATTTTCGAAAAGATGGAAGTTCTCATATCAGATTCTTTAAGCGTTAAAGATAAATGGTTTTTGTTAAGCAAAAAAAGCAATTTCAACCTTGGGGTCTTAAGATGGAGTTAAAAGCAGATCTCGCAGATCTTTTCTTATACCCCAAATTCCACCCACACTGGGCAATGGTCACTGGTTTTTTCCCAGGACCTTGCCTCCAAGTCCACTTCCGCAGCTTTAAGAAACTCCACTAGGTGTGGGCTTAAGAGGAAATGATCTATCCGCAGGCCTGCATTCCTGTCAAAGGCATTCCTGAAATAGTCGAAGAAGGTGTAGATCACCTTGTCGGGGTAGAGTTTTCTGATGGCGTCCGTCCAGCCCTGTGCCATTAGTGTATGGAAAGCTTCCCGGGTCTCGGGTCGGAAGAGAGCGTCATTTCCCCAGCGTTCTGGTTTATAAACGTCCAGTTCTGTGGGCATCACATTAAAATCCCCCGTAATAAGAACAGGGATATCCATGGCGTAAAGTTCAGCTGCCCTAAGCTGAAGCCGCTGGAACCAGCGCATCTTATAGTCGTATTTAGGCCCGGGAGCAGGATTGCCGTTAGGGAGATAAAGGCAGGCGATCAGGATATCGTTGACCATCGCTTCGATATAGCGGCTCTGGGAATCTTCCGGATCCCCGGGAAGTATACGTTCCAGTTCCTTTATTTCCATTCCCTTGGCCAGGATGGCGACCCCATTCCAGCTTTTCTGTCCGTGCCAGATGGCGTTGTATCCCGCCTCGGTAATGGCATCCTTTGGAATCTTCTCATCCGGGGCCTTCAGCTCCTGAAGGCATACCACATCCGGCGATTCCTTCTCCAGCCAGCGCAGCAGCACAGGGAGTCGCGCATTGATCCCATTGACATTATAAGTGGCTACTTTCATTTCAAAAAAATCTTCAAATTTCCAAATTCAATTTACGGTTCATCCCCCAATTCCCACAGTTCAGGAAGTTAAAATTTCCCTTTTCATTCTTCTGTAGCAATTTTGGATCATAGAAAATATATAACCTAAAACCAAAAACATGGAAAAGATCATTTACACCTTGCTGACCGCCGTCCTCTTCAGCCTCAGCGCAAATGCCCAGGACAGCTATGAAACCGGAATGTCGGAAGCCCTGAAATTATGGGAAGAGAATCAGCCAACTGAAGCTGTGGAACGCTTTGAGGAAATTGGCAAGACGGAAGGCGATCGCTGGCTGCCCTATTATTATGCTTCGGAAATCAAAATAATAGAAGCTTTGGAAAGCAGCGAGAATGAAAAGAAAGAAAAGCAGCTGAAGGAGGCGGAGACACTTCTTGAGAAAGCCAAATCCCTGGGAGGGGAGGACAATGTGGAACTGATGGTGCTGGAAGCAATGCTGCATACCGGCTATCTTACCATGAACCCCATGGAATACGGACCGAGCCTTTCTCCTGTAATTATAGAAATATATGACACTGCAGCCCGG
>CAMPJY010000135.1 GCA_946887025.1 uncultured Salinimicrobium sp. | reverse complement strand
AACTGGACCCTTACATCAATGTGGATCCGGGAACGCTTAACCCTTACGAGCACGGGGAATGTTATGTGACCGAGGATGGAGCAGAAACAGATCTTGATCTGGGTCATTACGAGCGCTTCCTGAATGTGAACACTTCCCAGGCCAATAACGTTACCACAGGAAGGATCTATCAGAGTGTTATAGAAAAAGAAAGACGAGGGGAATTTCTCGGAAAGACGGTACAGGTAGTGCCTCATATCACCAACGAAATAAAGGAGCGGGTCCAGGTATTTGGAAAGACCGGCGAATTTGACATAGTAATCACAGAAATTGGCGGTACAGTCGGGGATATTGAATCCCTACCTTATATAGAGGCCGTGCGACAGTTAAAATGGGAGCTGGGAGATGAGAATGCCCTGGTGATCCACCTTACCCTGGTGCCTTATCTTTCGGCCGCAGGGGAGTTGAAAACCAAGCCGAGTCAGCACTCTATCAAAATGCTGATGGAGAGCGGGATAAAAGCTGATATCCTGGTGTGTCGTACCGAACATGAACTTGGGGACGATATCAGAAGGAAACTGGCCCTTTTCTGCAACGTAAAACAGGAAGCGGTGATCCAGTCCATCGATGCTTCCACAATTTACGATGTTCCTAACATGATGCTGAAGGAGGGACTTGACACAGTGACCTTAAAGAAACTGAATCTTCCTGATGACAGCATCCCTGATCTTACGAACTGGAATGAATTCCTGCAGCGGCATAAGAACCCGACCCACGAAGTGACCATTGGACTGGTTGGAAAATATGTAGAGCTACAGGATTCCTATAAATCCATTCTGGAAGCCTTTATTCACGCAGGCGCCAGGAATGAGGTCAGGGTGAATGTGGTGAGCATTCATTCAGAATTCATCAATGAGTCTACCATCAAAAACAAGATCGCCCATCTGGACGGAATTCTTGTGGCCCCAGGTTTCGGGGAACGCGGAATTGAAGGCAAGATAGATGCCGTACGCTTCGCCAGGGAGCAGGGACTCCCCTTCCTGGGGATCTGCCTTGGAATGCAGATGGCAGTGATAGAATTCGCACGAAATGTATTGCAGCTGAAAAATGCCAATTCTACCGAAATGGATCCTAAAACTTCTCATCCGGTCATCGACCTGATGGAGGAACAGAAATCCGTGACCCACAAAGGCGGAACCATGAGACTGGGCGCCTGGGACTGTTCCCTTGAGAAGAATTCCATAGCCTACCAGGTTTATGGAAAATCTGTCATCAGCGAACGCCATCGTCACAGATACGAATACAACAACAAATACAAAGCTGAACTGGAAGCAGCAGGGCTGGCTAGTACGGGAATAAATCCGGAAACAAAGCTGGTGGAGATTATCGAAATCCCCGAGCATCCGTGGTTTGTAGGCGTACAGTATCACCCGGAGTACAAAAGCACCGTGGCGAGCCCACATCCTCTTTTTGTGGCCTTTGTCAAAGCAGCCAAGGAATATTCAACAAAAAAATCAAGCGCCAGTTTGGCATAAAATTAACTTTGGTCACTTTTTTGACTAGAATGATCTAAAGCGGCAGCCCCGCGATTCTTATTTATTATCAATGGAAGAAAAAAAATTTGACGTTAATTCCCTGATCGGGTTTCTATTAATAGGCGCCATCCTTCTCTGGATGTTCTACATCAACAAGCCAACTCCGGAGGAAATTGAAGCTGAAAAACAAAAAACCGAGCAGGTGGAAACCTCAACGCAGGAAGACCTAATCGATGAAACCACCGCGGTGGTGGAAACTGATTCGGCGCAGGTGGCAAGAGCCAAGTCGCGTTTGGGGGAATTTGGCTATTCTGCCACTTTGCCTTCGGCGACCAAGAATACCACAACTATCGAGAATGAGGTTCTGGAATTAAAAATCGACAACAAGGGGGGATATATTTCTGAAGCAAGGGTCAAGGATTTCAAGACTTATGATTCGATCCCGGTACACCTGATAAAAGACGGGAATTCCACTTTCAATATCAGTTTCACCACCACCGATGGAAGACAGCTGAATTCAAAGGACCTGTTCTTTGAACCGACGGTAACTAAAAATGGAGAGAACACTATTCTTTCCATGAAACTCAAGGTTTCTGAGGATGAGTATCTTGAATACAGATATGAGCTGAAACCGGATGAGTATATGCTGGATTTCAGCATCAGATCCAGGGGGCTGAGCGATGTATTCAGTTCTTCTGAAGACATGACCCTGGAATGGGCACTCAAGGGATACAGACATGCCAAGAGTATTTCCTATGAGAACCGATATACGGAGATCATATTTGAGTACGAGGGCGACAATGATGATTACACAGGCCAGGGAGACCGAGCTGAAGAGGAGGAGAATGACATTTCCTATGTGGCCTATAAGCAGCACTTCTTCACCTCCATACTTTTGACCGACAATCCTTTTGAAACCGGGAAATTTGTATCAGAGAACCTGGTGCAGGACGAAGAGGTGGATACCATTTACACTAAGGCTTTCGCCTCCACCTTCCCATTGGAATTAAAGGGAGGAGAGCTTAATTATGACATGAACTGGTATTTCGGTCCCAGTGATTTTCAGATCCTGGACAGCTACGATCGCAATCTGGACGAGATCATGCCGTTGGGCTGGGGTATCTTTGGATGGATCAACCAGTATATCTTCATCCCTGTTTTCAGCTTCCTGAGCGGGGTGCTTCCAAGTTATGGTATTGCCATCATTGTGATGACCATCCTAGTGCGGATCGTGCTTTCTCCTGTTACCTATAAGTCTTACCTGTCACAGGCCAAGATGAAGGTGCTGCGCCCGGAGATCAACGAGCTGAACGAGAAGTACAAGGATAACCCGATGAAGAAGCAGCAGGAAACGATGAAGCTGTACAGCAAGGCAGGGGCCAGTCCGATGAGCGGATGTTTACCTGCCCTGATGCAGATCCCGGTGTTCTATGCCCTTTTCCAGTTCTTCCCAAGTGCCTTTGAACTGCGGCAGAAGGGATTCCTGTGGGCAGATGACCTTTCCAGCTACGATACCATTGCGGAATTGCCGTTCACTATCCCCTTCTACGGTGATCACGTGAGCCTCTTCCCTATTCTGGCGTCCATTGCCATCTTCATCTATATGATGATGACCACGGGGCAGACCATGCAGAATACACAACAGCCCGGAATGCCGAACATGAAGTTCATCATGTACCTTTCCCCGCTGATGATGCTGTTCTTCTTTAACAACTATGCGAGTGGACTTTCCCTGTATTATTTCACCTCCAACATCATTACGATTGGGATCATGCTGGTGATCAAGAACTTCATCATCGATGAGGATAAGATCCACGCGAGGATTGAGGAGAACAAGAAGAAGCCCAAGAAACAGGGTAAATTCGCCCGCAAGATGCAGGAAATGATGGAGCAGGCCGAGCAGCAGCAGAAATCCGGTAAAAAGAAATAAAGCTGAAGATTATTTAATTTAAAAGCTCCACTGAAAAGTGGGGCTTCTTTTTTTGAAAAGGCCACTTTATCTTTTTTGATTGAATTGGCCCCGTCTTTTAAGGCGGTTGTCATTTATTTCCTGAGGTGAGGGGGCTTTAGCCAGACATAGAAATATTGGGCTAAAGCCCTAAATATAAACAACTCCACAAACCCGGACTTAAAAGTCCGGGCAATTGAATAATCCGAAATTGTAATTCAAACGATTTTGGAATTTGGAATTTAAATCCTGCTTCCTATACTTTTGCCCCCTAAACCCCGTTAACTACAAAAACTTTCATGAAAACCGCCCTTCTGTTCTACTCGCTTCTGTTTTGTATCCATGCCGTGGCACAGGATCGCATTAATCAGCTGGACGCTAATGGGGAGAGACATGGGCTCTGGAGGAAGACTTTTGAGGAAGCCCCCTCTCAGGTACGCTATGAAGGGACTTTTGAACACGGGAAGGAAGTGGGCATTTTTAAATTCTACATCCTGGGCCAGGAAAATCCTGCAGCCATTAAGACTTATACCCAGGACACTGACACCGCAGAGGTGAAATACCTCAGTCAGAAAGGCAATGTAATCAGTGAGGGTAAGATGCTGGGAGAAAAACGGATTGGGGAATGGAAGTATTACCACCTCAATTCAGACAAGCTGATGATGACAGAACCCTATGAGGACGGGGTGTTACAGGGCGAAAAGGTCATCTATTTCGAGAATGGGGTCCCGACGGAGAAATCTTCCTATGTAAACGGCCAACTGCACGGGAAACAGGATATCTTTTCAGAAAAGGGGGTACTCCTGAAAACCTTCACCTATCGCAACGGGGAGCTGCACGGGCCTTCAAAAGTATACAACGGGAAAGGGGAACTCCTCATCGAGGGGGAATACAGGAATGACAAACATTTCGGGATCTGGAAATATTATGAGAACGGCAACCTGAAGGAGCATAAAAACTTTTCTGATAAAAATTAAACCTCTTAATTTTATATCTTTACTTAACCAAAAAAACCAGAAATTATGAAGAAGTACTTGATCTTATTTTTATTCACGGGATTGTTAAGCTTTACGGCATGTAGTGATGACGACGAAGCGGGTCCAAAGAACGAGGATCCCATTGTAGGCACCTGGGTCATCACCAGTGTGGAGCCGGCTCAGTTCAACATTGAGGCCTGTGAAGAAGCTTCAACTATTACCTTTAACGAAGATAATACCGGAAGTGCCACTTTTTACCTTGAAGAAACCAATTGCATTGCTGCCAATGCCTCAGGCGACTGGTCCAATAATGGGGGAGATAGTTATACCATCACTGTGCCAGTAGCAGGAAGCATGACTGGGACGATCGATTTTAGCGGTGCGAATCAATTCTTCTTTGTAACCGAAAATGGGGTAACCATTACCTTCCAGAGACAATAGACATTCTTTATATCCAATTCTGTAGGGACGCAATGCATTGCGTCTCTACTGTTTTATAGGCGTTATTTTTTGTAATTTTGCCTGTTGATTTACGTCTATACTTAGAGAAAATAAAAGCAGTCATGAAAAGAGTCGTAGTAGGTTTATCGGGGGGAGTGGATTCCAGTGTTGCAGCATATCTTCTGAAAGAGCAGGGATATGAGGTGATAGGGCTTTTCATGAAGAACTGGCACGACGATTCCGTGACTATTTCAAAGGAATGTCCCTGGCTGGACGATTCCAACGATGCCATGCTGGTGGCCGAGAAACTGGGAATCCCTTTCCAGACGGTCGACCTGAGTGAGGAATACAAGGAACGCATTGTGGACTATATGTTCAACGAATACGAAAAAGGCCGAACGCCGAATCCGGATGTGTTGTGTAATAGAGAGATCAAATTCGACGTCTTCATGAAGATCGCCCTCTCCCTCGGAGCCGATTTTGTGGCTACAGGACATTATTGTGGTAAAGGTGAAGTCGAAGTAGACGGAAAACCTGTGTACCGTCTGCTCGCCGGAAAGGATCCGAACAAGGACCAGTCCTATTTCCTGTGCCAGTTATCCCAGGAGCAGCTGGCAAAGACCCTCTTCCCTATCGGGGAGCTTCAGAAGTCTGAAGTCCGTAAGATAGCAGCCGATCAGGATCTGATCACCGCAGATAAAAAAGATTCCCAGGGACTCTGTTTTATCGGGAAAGTTAGGCTGCCGGAATTTCTGCAGCAGAAACTGCAGCCAAAGGAAGGGGTGATCGTGGAGATCGAAGCCGACGAGAACCTGTACAATCGCGAAACTCCCGCCTTCAGCAGCAAGACGGAGGAACTGGATTTCCTGTCCAGAAAACACAGCTATCAACCTACAGACGGAAAAGTAGTGGGTAAACATCCGGGTGCCCATTATTTCACAAAAGGCCAGCGAAAAGGCCTGAATGTGGGAGGCACACCGGAGCCGCTATTCGTTCTGGACACTGATGTGGAGGAAAACATCATCTACACAGGGCAGGGAAAAAGTCATCCGGGGATCTATCGCAAAGCCCTTTTTGTTGCCAAAGATGAAGTTCATTGGGTACGCCCCGACCTGAAGCTACAGGAAGATGAAGAGCTGCAGGTGGAAGCCAGGATCCGATACAGACAACCTTTACAAACAGCCAGGCTTCACCAGACGGGCAATGGGATGTATATAGTTTTCGAAGAGCCTCAGGCCTCCATCGCGGAGGGCCAGTTCGTGGCCTGGTATCAGGGCGAGGAGCTTGTGGGCTCAGGGGTAATTTCTTAACTTCCCCTCAAACTACAGCAGCTCCCTATGTCCAATAAAATTACCGACCTGTTTCAAATTAAATTTCCCATCATTCAGGCGGGCATGGTCTGGGCCAGCGGCTGGAAACTCGCCAGCGCCGTCAGCAATGCGGGAGGACTGGGCCTTATTGGTGCCGGCTCCATGTATCCGGAAACCCTGAGGGAACACATCAGGAAATGTCAGGCGGCAACTA
>CAMPJY010000134.1 GCA_946887025.1 uncultured Salinimicrobium sp. | reverse complement strand
CGGGTAGCATTACTTAGAATGGCATTTCCCCCAATAGTCAGACGATCGCTGACCTCAAATTCGAGTTTACTTCTTAAGTTAAATCTTTCGTACTCATTCTTCATATCCAGAATTCCCTCTTCCGCAAAATAGTTGGCACCTATAGAATACGTGGCTCTGTCACCACCTCCCATTGCGCTCAGACTATGGCTTTGGACCAATCCAAATCTCAGGATTTCCTCATACCAGTCCGTATTCACGGCAGGAACATTGGGATTGATACGGCTACGTCCATAGCGCTGCATCGCATTCTCCAGGAATTGCTGGTCCGGCGCCGAGCCTGATTCCCTTACAATTGTGGAAAACTGCTCTGTATTGGCCATTTTTACAACGTTCTGCGCACGGTGGAATCCAGTATATCCATCATAAGTGATTTCAGGCTTCATATTATAATTCCCTGATTTGGTTTCTATGATCACCACCCCATTGGCAGCCCTAACCCCATAAATTGCAGAGGCCGAGGCATCCTTTAATACGGACATGGATTCAATGTCATTGGTATTAAGGAAACTGATGTCATCGAAGAACATCCCATCCACCACATACAATGGATTTGAAGCGCCACTGGTATAGGAACCTATACCCCTGATCCTTACGGTAGGACCACTACCGGGTCCCCCGCTACTGACTATCTGAAGACCTGCAACCTTTCCCTGCAAAGCCTCCATGGCAGATCCCGTTGGGGTCCTGCTTATATCCTCCGAAGAAACAGTGGTAATAGCCCCTGTCAGATCAGCTTTTTTCTGGGTACCATACCCTACTACCACCACTTCCTCAAGCTGGGCAGCATCTTCTTCAAGGGTGATCACGTAATTGTCGGCCTCTCCTATAGTTAGGTCCTGAGACTTAAAACCGAGAAAAGTTACCTGCACTACATCCCCTACTTCCACGTTTTCCAGCGTGAAATTTCCATCAAAATCAGTCACAGCAAAAATTTCCTTATCGACAACTTTTAACTGCGCACCCGGCAACGGCATCTGCGTAGCATCCACTATTGTCCCGGTAATGGTCTTTGTTCCTTGTGCGAATCCAACGCTGCTGAACAGCAGGCTCGCGAGAAAGCATAGTAGTCTTAATTTCATAAATTTAAGTTTTTCTTAAAATGTTGATTAAATATACTTCGCATCCGCTGATTACGAAATCGATATAGCGCAAAACCATTACATCAAACCTGAAATAAAAGCCAAATATACTGTCTATCAATCAAATAACCTGAATATGAAGTAAACTTATGAATCTAAAATTAGCCATTTGTAGTAGTAATGTAGTAGTTTTTTCCATAAACAAAACCTTCTTCTGTGTTAAAAATGGGTCCAAAAATGTCGTTAGGATTTCCTTAAGTAAAAAAAACAAGCTTCCAGATTTCCAGATATCCTCTGATCCTGTTCGATTATTCTCTGGTTCATGGCTATGTTAAAAGCATATCAGAAACATAACACAACCATATCAGAACCATATCACAACCATTAAATAATGCTTCTGGTATGCTTCTGACATGTTTTTGATTTGCTCTTGCCCCAGACCTGGGAAGAGGAAGGGCATTCCCCATCCAGGCTGAATTGGACAGGTTAACCAGACACAACAGATAATGAAAAGCCCGAGTAGGGAATGAAATACAGAGTTTCCCTTAGTTTTAAAACCGGGAAATCAGGAAATTATTAAGGTTCTCCTTGGCATCCAGGCCCATTTTTTTGCGCAGGCGGTATCGCTGCACCTCCACTCCCCTTACGCTGATCCCCAGGAGGGGTGCAATTTCCTTAGAAGATAAGTTCATCTTAAGGTAAGAACAGAGTTTCAGATCTTTATTGGTAAGTTCAGGATACTTCTCCAGCAGGTCCTTGAAGAAATCCTCATGCACCTCATTAAAATTGGTCTCAAAGACTTTCCAGTCGTCCCTGTTGTTGATAGCCCTGTTGATCCGCTTCATGATCTGTTTCATCCGGTAATCCCCATCAAGGTTGCCCCTGCCTTTGGTAAGTTCCCCCTGGATTTCCATCAGCACCTCGTTTTTCTTGGCTGCCACCAGCGTAGAATTGGCCAGTTCCTTTCGCTTCAGGGTTATTTCCTCCCGCAGGTTCTTCTTCTCCAGCTTATGCAGGTTTTCCCTGTGCTCCTTTTCGTATTTCTCCTCCAGCGCCCGTCGGTGCTTTTTCAGCTTCAAACGGTTCAGTCTGTAGATCAGGTATGCTATCCCCAACAGGAGCAGGAGGTACAGTCCCTTCATGAGGTTCGACAGGTACCAGGGCGGCAGGATCTCAAATTCATAGGAAACCAGCTCGGAATGCTTTTGTTGCGGACTCACCCCCCTTAGGTCCAGTCGATAGTTCCCGGGAGACAGATTGCGGAAAAGCAGCTTTCCCTGCTCCACTTTTCCGGCCATCCTGTCGGCACCTGTTAATCGATATTGCAGGTCATGCTCCCCGGATAAGGGTAAACCTGCCAGAATGCTCAGCTCCCGTCCGTCGACGAAAGGAATTACGGCCTTCTGGTCAAGGTCGTAACCCTGAACCTTATCTTGAATCCCTTGTAGTATAGGCACCGGAACGGCTTTCTCATTGTTAAGCCGCATCAGTTCGGGGAAATTGATCCTGGCAAAGCCGTCCTGCAGGGTGATATAGAAAATGGAGTCGTTCTTTTGGACTATTCTTTCATTCCCTGTAACCAGTCGACGGTTCAGCATTTCGGGAGAGATGACCAGCTCCCGGTCCTTCAGGTCGGTAATTTTAAGTGCATTGTTCTTTTCATTGACAAACCAGAAAAAGGAATCATGGTACCCGAGAAACCGGTGATGCTTCATCTTTTCAAGATCATCGAATACCTCCAGCTTGTCCTGGAAACTGTTGTACTTATACCAGCTCCCGTTTATAAACGCCAGCAGCTGCTGGTTGATCTGAAAGATCCTCGCGTTGTAGCTGCCTTGTTTATTTGGGTCATAATTCCGCACAGAAAGTATGGAATCCCGATCCCGGTTTAATTCGATCTTGTAAATTCCTTCATAAGCATGCGTGGCCCAAAGCCTGTTCGGATCTTCAAAAATCATCTGCCTCACAGGAAAGCGCCCGTCATTCAGGATCTTCACTTTACCTGTGGCAGGCTCGTAGGTTTCGATCCCGTTATAGGTGCCAATGAAAAACTTCTGGTCCCATGGTTCCTTGATCTGGAAACTTCCCGTACGCTCCGTTATGGGGATGAATTTTCCATTCATTACCTTATAGGTTCCGGAATTGTGGTTGCTGTATAAAACAGAATCGTGATTCGCCAGGTTCCATGAGTGCCCCTCGGCTCCCTCGATCATCTGCAATCTATCCTCTTCCAGTTTGTAAACCCCGGTGTTGCTGGCAAGGAAAAGACTGTCCCGGTAAAAAGCCAGATCGTAAACAGATCCGAGCTCCCCGGAGTCATCCCTGTAAAACCTGATTGGATAATTCAGGTCCACTGCATCGACCCCATTGTCAAGGGCCAGCCACAGCTCCCCGTTCTTATGCGCCATTCCAAGAACGGTATTGTTCTGTAAGCCTTTGTTCCTGTTATAGAGCTGAAGATCTCCTGAAGTTTCATTGTAATGGATAATCCCGCTTTTAACGGTGCCTATGACCAGTTCGTTCTTTGAGAATTCCATCAGGTGGTTCAGCTCATATTTATTCAGAAGATCCTTCAGGCGCTCATTCCCATAAAGCCTGCAGCCTTCACTGGTGTACTCAAAGATCCCGTTTCTGGTGCCAATCAGCAGGCCGTCTTTCCGGACTGCGATATCGAGTATGGTTTTTCCAAAAAGGATTTCCTGATGAGGCAGCGGTTCAAGGGTTCCGTCCTCCTTCAGAAAATAAAGCCCTTCATTCCCTTTGGCCAACAGGAGCTGATCCTTATATATGGCCATTTCGTTTGTCACCACATTCTTCACCACCTCCACCTTTTCCCCGTCATATTTATAGATGGCGCCAAAGGAGCGGAAATATACGTCGCCCTTGAAGGAAAGGATCTCCCAGAATTCCTCGCTCTGCATCTGGTATTCCCCCAGCAGGGGGATTAGGGAGGTATAGTGATATTTTCCTTTGGTATCCTTTTCCCAAAAACCAAATTCCTGATAGGAGCCGATGTAGATCCTGCCGTTGTGAGGATATACTGAACGTATAATGGCATTGTTCTTCAGGGGAAGCAGTTCCCAGCGCTGCCCGTCGAAAACCAGCAGCCCTTTGTGATTTGCCACGTATACCAGGCCTCTTTCATCAATGGCTATTCCCCAGTTCTGCCTTCCCGCCTTATACTCCACGGAGGTGTAATTTTCAATGGGGGGCGTAAGATCCTGAGCTGTTAAAGGGAGAAAGTACAGGCTGAATGCGGTGAAAAAAAGAAGAGGAAGGGTTTTCACTAAATTCAATAAGAAAAATTTTGTTACTTTGATTCTTCCGGGAATTAATGGATTTCCGGTTCGTAAAATTAAGATTTTAAGCATCATGACCAAATTTTCCTTTTCCCCGTTATACCTCCTGCTTCTGGTAGCCGTAACTTTAACCGGGTGTGAAAGCCAGAAAAAATCGCAACAGGACTCCGAGGATACGTCTCAAAAAAGGCCAAACATCGTCTTTATCATGACCGATGACCATGCGGCCCAGTCCATCAGCGCTTATGGGCATCCTATCAGTCAGTTGGCGCCCACCCCTAACATTGACAGGATTGCGGAAAATGGTGCGCTGTTTCATAACAATTTCTGTACCAACTCCCTTTGTGGCCCCAGCCGAGCGGTAATCCTCACAGGAAAACACAGTCATATCAATGGTTTCAGAAAGAACGGGGAAACTTTTGATGGTTCCCAGCCTACGTTCCCGAAATATCTTCAGGAGGCAGGTTATAAGACCGCCCTGTTCGGAAAATGGCACCTGCACGGAAAGCCTCAGGGCTTCAACCAGTGGACCATCCTCAACGACCAGGGGAATTATTACAATCCCGATTTCATTACTCCTGAAGACACGATGCGGATCGAAGGCTATGCCACTGATATCATCACCGACATGGGAATTGACTGGCTCAAGGAAAATTCAAAAGGAGAGGAGCCTTTCCTGCTCATGGTTCAGCATAAGGCACCCCACCGAAACTGGATGCCAGCCCTCAGGCACCTGCATAAGTACGATTCAGTGGAATTTCCGCTTCCGGAGACCTACTTTCCGGATTTTGAGAACCAGCTGGCAGCAAAACAGCAGTTACAGACCATTTACAGGGATATGTACGAAGGTCACGATCTTCGGATGAGCGCCGGCCTGGGAACTGATTCTTTGGCCCATAATCCATGGACCACCGATTTTGAAAGGATGACCCCGGAACAGCGAGCAATCTGGAACAAAGCCTATCGTAAGAAAAATGACGCCTTTCATCAGGCGAACCTAAGCGGAAAGGAACTTGCCAGATGGAAAGGCCAGCGCTACCTTCAGGAATACCTGGCTACCGTAGCCGCCGTCGATGAAGGGGTAGGGAAGATCCTGGATTACCTGGAAAAGGAAGGCCTGATGGAAAATACCATTATCGTATATACCACCGACCAGGGCTTCTTCCTCGGGGAAAAGGGCTACTTCGACAAACGTTTCATGTATGAGGAATCCCTCGCCATGCCCTTGATGATCCAGTACCCCAAAGCCATTGAACCCGGAACGGTTATCACTGCCCTGACGCAGAATCTGGACTTTGCCCCAACCTTTCTGGATTTTGCGGAAGCAGAAATTCCGGCTGACATGCAGGGTAAATCTTTCAGGGAACTCTTCACCGGGAAAACCGAAGCTGAGGATTTCCGTAATGCCATTTATTATCACTATTACGACTTCCCCGCCTTCCACATGGTTAAAAAACAATACGGGGTAAGGACAGACCGATATAAGCTGATCCATTTTTACGATAACATAGACACCTGGGAAATGTATGACCTGAAGGAAGATCCCCGGGAAACTACCAATGTTTATGAGGATCCTGAATATGCCGATGTACGGGAGCAGTTACACCAGAAACTTCTGGAACTTCAGGAGGAATATAAGGTGACAGAAGAGGAGTTCAAAAAAGCTTCCCCGGAGGAGGTGGAACAGGCCTACCGCAATTTTGCAAGGCTGGCGGGCGAGGATCCGGACAACTATCCCCCGTGGGAGGAGTAGTTATATGTAATGATCAGCGAGATCTGCAGGAAAATCAGCAGAATCTGCGGGAGAACTTTTTCTTCAGACTACAGTCTTCGGTCTTCCGACTCCAACCCCTAAAAATCTTTTTCTTTTTTGATTATTTATTTAGCGAAATTTAAAAATAACCCTATATTTGCAACCGCAAAAATGCTTGCAACATTCCTCCTTAGCTCAGTTGGTTAGAGCATCTGACTGTTAATCAGAGGGTCCTTGGTTCGAGCCCAAGAGG
>CAMPJY010000133.1 GCA_946887025.1 uncultured Salinimicrobium sp. | reverse complement strand
GAAAGCATTGGCGGGGGACGCAATTTCGACTATAGATACACCTGGATCCGCGACGCCTCCTTCTCCATGTATGCCCTCACCCGATTAGGATATACCAAGGAATGTGGGGATTTTATGCGCTGGGTGGAAAAGCTTTGTGAAGATATCAAGGGGCAGAACCGTTTGGGGATCATGTATTCCATTGATGGGCGACGCCAGCTGGTAGAATCAGAACTGGAGCATTTCGAGGGCTATAAACAATCCTCCCCCGTCAGAATAGGAAATGAGGCCTATGGGCAGCTGCAGCTTGACATCTATGGCGAATTGCTGGACGCGGTATACCTCTACAACAAATACGGGGATCCTATTTCCTATGATTTCTGGAAGAACCTTGAAAAACAGATCAACTGGCTCACCGACAACTGGAATCAGCCGGATGAAGGCATCTGGGAAGTGAGGGGTGGCAGAAAGAATTTCCTGTATTCCCGGCTGCTCTGCTGGGTAGCTTTCGACAGAGCTATAAAGATTTGTGAAGCCAGATCTTTTCCTTTGAATGAAAAGTGGAAGATAGAGCGCGACAGGATCTTCAACACCATCTTCAGCGAATACTGGAGCGAGGACCAGAAAGCTTTTATGCAGTATCCCGGGGCCGACACGGTGGATGCGTCAAGTTTATTGATGCCCCTGGTGCGGTTCATCAGCCCTAAAGATCCACGCTGGCTTTCCACGCTGGAGAGAATCGAGAAAGAGCTGGTATCTGATTCTTTGGTCTATCGCTATCGCCCAGACATGGCGGCGCCAGATGGGTTTGTGAGTCATGAAGGCACCTTTTCGATGTGCAGCTTCTGGTATGTGGAATGTCTTTCCCGCTCGGGGCAGCTGGAAAAGGCAAGGTTCTATTTTGAAAAAATGCTGGGGTACGCCAACCATCTGGGGCTGTATTCGGAACAGCTGGGTTTCCAGGGCGAGCATCTGGGGAATTTTCCACAGGCCTTTACCCACTTGGGATTAATTAGTGCTGCGTACAACCTGAACCAGCAGCTCAACGACAGCAGAAACAAAAACGTAAATGAATAAGATATGAAGGCAATAGCACTGGTGCCCGGAACCACCGATGTTTCCCTGGATGAGGTTAAGGAACCACAGATCACCGCTCCCGATGAGATCAAGGTGAGGATTCTGGAGGTGGGAATCTGCGGCACCGACAGGGAGGAAGCCAGTGGGGGCAGGGCCGATGCCCCTCCAGGGGAAAAGAAACTGATCCTGGGGCACGAAATGTTCGGGGAAGTGGTTGAGGTCGGCGAGGAAGTGAAAATGGTTCGCAAGGGTGATTTCGGGGTTTTCTCTGTAAGGCGCGGTTGCGGAAAATGTGTGGCCTGTAATAATAACCGCAGCGATATGTGCTTCACAGGGGAATATACCGAAAGAGGGATCAAGGAGATCAACGGATTTCAGTCCCAGTACGTGGTCGATCAGGAGCAGTATTTCGTAAAAGTCCCTGAAGCCATCAAGGATATTGGGGTGCTCACTGAACCCATGTCGGTGGCTGCCAAGGCCATCGACGAAGCCATGATCATTCAGAAGGCCCGCTTTAAAGGTATTGATGAAACCGAGTCCTGGCTGAAAGGCAAGAAAGCCCTGGTGGCAGGGATTGGAGCCATTGGCTTGCTGGGAGCCCTGGCGTTACGGCTGCGGGGCGCGGAGGTTTACGGGCTGGACATTGTGGATGAAGACACGCTCAGGCCTGAGATCCTTAAACAGATTGGCGGCAAGTACATTGATGGAAGAAAAGTGAAGACCGAAGATATAGATGATAATATAGGTCACTTTGATTTCATTTTTGAAGCCACCGGTTTCGCGGAACTCATGATCGAGCTTATAGATACTCTTGCCATCAATGGCATTTATGTAGCCACCGGTATTCCCGGGGGCAGCAGCTGTGTAACTGTGGACGGTTCGGACCTGATGCGTCAACTCGTACTGAAGAATCAGGTGATGATGGGCAGCGTGAACGCCAGTCCCGCCCATTTCGCCATCGCGGTAAAAGACCTGGAGGGCGCCAAGGAAAAATGGCCTGAAGCCATGAGTCGTATAATTACAGAACGCATCCCCTATACCAAATTCCAGACCGCCCTTGCAGATACCATTGATGAGATCAAGGTGGTGGTGGAATGGACCTGATGATTAAAACTGGATGCCTCAAAGCAATGACAACGAGGGAACCCCTTCGTATTAAAAGCATAACAGAAGCATATCACAACCATATCACAACCATATCACAACCATTAAATAATGCTTGTGATATGTTTCTGTTTTGGTTCTGAATAGGTATTAAGTTGTTTTTAATACAATCCTGGTACGGACTTATCACGGCCTGTTTGTACATGAAAGTCGGGGGTTTTAAATCGTTTTTAGTTGCGCTTCAGGACCTCCACTAAAACCACCGCCTGGTTCTGTTTTTCATCTTTTGCGCCGTAGACAAGAGTCACTTTTTCTTTTTCCGCTTTTTTTCTCAGCGTTTCCAGGTGTTCCTCCGCTTCCCTGAGTTCTTTGAGATAAGACTTTTTAAACTCCGCCCATTCCATTTGTTCTCCATGGAAGGCTTTTCTAAGCTCATTGCTGGGCGCCACTTCTTTCAGCCATAGGTCCACTTTGGCTTTCTCTTTAGAGAGACCTCTGGGCCAAAGTCTGTCTATCAGGACCCGAAATCCATCATCTTTTTGGGGTTCTTCATAAACCCGTTTGATTTGTAGCTGCATAAGTTTAAAGTTAGCATAATTCCTGGGAGAATCTGCAAAAGTGCAGGATATTCGTGAGCTGAAAAAGGTACAACTTTAAGCTTTTTTTGTTTTTTAACTCTTTCCCTCCTTAACTTTCTCCTCTATCTTTGCATAAAAAGTTTTTTTGAGTACATCTTCCATTGCCCAGAGTTTTGCACAGTCAGCCCCACAGCAGAAACTGAGGGAAAGCCTTGCGCTTTCGCGACAGAAAATACAGGTTTCCGGGCTGGTGGGCTCTTCCCTTTCCTTCGTTATTGAGGATGCCTTTAAGGAGGCGAAAAGGCCCTTTCTGCTGATCTTTAATGACAAGGAGGAGGCGGCCTATTACCTGAACGACCTGGAGCAGTTGCTGGGCGATAAACACGTGCTGTTTTATCCGGGAAGTTACCGAAGGCCCTATCAGATAGAGGAAACGGACAACGCAAATGTACTTTTAAGGGCCGAGGTGCTCAACCGCATTAACTCCAGAAAGAAACCTGCCCTTATTGTCACCTATCCCGAAGCTTTGTTCGAAAAGGTGGTCACCAGAAAAGAGCTGGAGAAAAACACCCTCAAAATAGCCGTTACTGATAATCTCTCCATTGATTTTGTGAACGAGGTGCTATTTGAATACAAGTTCAAACGGGTGGATTTTGTGACCGAGCCGGGGGAATTTTCGGTGAGGGGAGGGATCGTGGATGTATTCTCCTTCAGCAATGATGAGCCTTACCGGATAGAATTCTTTGGGGATGAGGTGGAAAGCATCCGCAGTTTTGATGTGGAGAGCCAGCTTTCCAATAAGCAGGTGAAGAAGATTTCCATCATTCCGAATGTGGAGCACAAGAAACTGGAGGAGGTACGGGAGAGTTTTCTGAAGTATATTTCTCAGGAAACGGTGGTTTTTGCAAAGGATATCGAACTGCTCAATTCGGGACTGGATAAGCTCTTTGCCAAGGCAGAGGAGGCTTTCAGGAGCCTTGCGGAGGAAATTAAACATGGCACGCCTGAAGAGCTTTTCATGCATTCCGCCAGCTTTCAGAAACAACTGGAGGAGTTTTTTGTGGTGGAGCTGAACAACAGACCTGCAGATATCCTTCAGAAGTCTTCCTCTGAAGTTGTTCAGATAGAATTCAAAACCAAGCCCCAGCCTTCTTTCAACAAACAATTTGACCTGCTTATTGACAATCTGCGGGAGAATTCCGCAGACGGATATCAGAATTACATATTCTGTGTAAGCGAACAGCAGGCGAAGCGGTTTCACGACATTTTTGAGGATCAGGAGCAGGAGGTGAAATATAAGACCATTGTACTTTCAGCTTATCAGGGGTTCATTGATGAGGTGGGGAAGAATGTCTGTTATACCGATCACCAGATTTTTGAGCGTTACCACAAATTTCATCTGAAGAACGGATACGCCAAGAAACAGGCCATCACCCTTAAGGAACTTACGAACCTGGAAGTGGGAGATTATGTCACCCATATTGACCACGGGATCGGGAAATTCGGAGGCCTTCAGAAAATTGAGGTGGAGGGGAAGATGCAGGAGGCCATTAAACTCATCTATGGGGAACGGGATATCCTGTACCTGAGCATTCACTCCCTGCATAAGATCTCGAAATACAACGGAAAGGACGGAAAACCGCCCAAGATCTATAAACTGGGCAGCAATGCCTGGAAAAACCTGAAGCAGAAGACCAAGGCCAGGGTGAAGGATATCGCCTTCAACCTGATCGAGCTGTATGCCAAAAGACGCCTTCAGAAAGGGCATGCCTTTGGCCCGGACAGTTATCTGCAGCATGAGCTGGAAGCTTCGTTTATTTATGAGGATACTCCCGATCAGAGTACCGCTACCGCTGCCGTAAAGGAGGATATGGAAAATGACCGTCCCATGGACCGGCTGGTGTGTGGGGATGTTGGATTCGGTAAAACAGAGGTCGCAATACGGGCTGCCTTTAAAGCAGTGGACAACGGAAAACAGGTGGCGGTGCTGGTGCCTACCACGGTACTTGCTTTTCAGCATTACAACACTTTTACGGAGCGGTTAAAGGATTTCCCGGTTACGGTGGATTATCTGAACCGTTTCAGAACAGCCAAAGAAAAGCGTACTACGCTTGAGGAACTTGAGAACGGAAGGGTGGATATCATTATCGGGACTCATCAGCTGGTCAGCAAGAATGTCAAATTTAAGGACCTGGGCTTGCTGATAGTGGACGAGGAACAGAAATTCGGGGTGGCGGTGAAGGATAAACTGAAGACCATTAAGGATAATGTGGATACGCTGACCCTGACAGCTACGCCCATTCCCAGGACGCTTCAGTTCAGTTTGATGGCAGCGAGGGATCTGTCGACCATAACCACTCCGCCGCCGAACAGGTATCCTATCGAAAGTCACGTGATCCGTTTTTCTGAAGAAGTGATCAGGGATGCCGTTTCCTATGAGATCCAGCGGGGCGGACAGGTGTTCTTCATTCATAACCGCATTGAAAACATTAAAGAAGTTGCCGGAATGATCCAGCGGCTTGTCCCTGATGCCAAAGTAGGTGTTGGGCATGGGCAGATGGAAGGTAAGAAGCTGGAGGAGCTGATGCTGAATTTCATGAATGGGCATTTTGATGTATTGGTGTCCACGACCATCGTGGAAAGCGGGCTGGATGTTTCCAATGCCAACACCATCTTCATCAACAACGCCAATAATTTTGGGCTTTCGGACCTGCACCAGATGCGTGGAAGAGTGGGTCGGAGCAATAAAAAGGCTTTCTGTTATTTCATCACGCCTCCTTATTCCGCCATGACCGATGAGGCGAGAAAGCGGATGACTGCGCTGGAGCAGTTTTCTGAACTGGGAAGCGGATTCAATATTGCGATGAAGGATCTGGAGATACGGGGAGCCGGGGACCTTCTTGGAGGGGAACAGAGCGGTTTCATCAACGAGATCGGGTTTGATACCTATCAGAAGATATTGAATGAGGCTATTGAGGAGCTTAAGGAAAATGAATTCAAGGATCTTTATGCAGACCAGGTGGCCGAGGACAAAGAGTATGTGAAGGATACGCAGATCGATTCTGACTTTGAGTTGCTGTTCCCTGATGATTATATCAACAATATTACCGAACGTTTAAACCTTTACACGCAGCTGAACAGCCTGAAGACGGAAGAGGAACTCACGAAATTTGAGGCCGAACTGGTGGATCGATTTGGAGATCTCCCCACTCCGGCTGAGGATCTTCTCAACAGTGTCCGTATCAAATGGATCGCTTCAAAGATAGGCCTGGAGCGGATCGTGATGAAGCATGGGAAACTGGTAGGGTATTTTATTGCAGATCAGCAATCCAGGTTTTACCAAAGTCCCGCATTTACGAGAGTGCTGCAATATGTTCAGGGTCACCCGAATGCGTTGAATATGAAAGAGAAGCAGACCAGGGCAGGGCTGAGATTGTTGTTGACCTTTGAAAAGGTGAATTCGGTGAATAAGGCTTTGGAGGTTTTGAGGCCTTTGGATACTCTAGGTTAGGGATACGGCAGTCTGGAAACTCCGCGTATCCGCTGCGCCTGATCTCCAGATCAGAGCGCAACCGGGCGGGAATCTCCAGATTCCCGTAGGCTATACCCAATACGTTAGTCGGCAATCTGGAGATTGCCACCCGATGGGTCCAAATCTGGAGATTGCCACCTGATGGGTCCAAATCTGGAGATTTGGACCAGCTGGTCGGCTGCCAGACCTCAAACAGCTTCAACCCTTAACAATATTCCGGAAAGTCAGATTAATCCTTGCCTCCTTCACTTTTTTAGTCTTGGGCATGGCATGTACCCAGTTTTCCTGGGTGGCGTCCTTCATCA
>CAMPJY010000132.1 GCA_946887025.1 uncultured Salinimicrobium sp. | reverse complement strand
ATTTCCCCTTCTACATCGCCAGGCGGTATCTCTTTTCCAAGAGCAGCAGCAATGCTATCAATATCATCACCATCATTGCAGCCATCGGTGTATTTGCGGGGGCCTTCTCCCTTTTTATCGTACTCTCCGGATTTACCGGACTGAAGGAATTCAGCCTCTCCTTCTCCAATAAATTCGATCCGGACCTGAAGGTTTTGCCCGAACGGGGAAAAAATTTCCATCTTTCCGAAGAAGAAAAAGGAAAGCTGGGAAACATTGAGGGAATTGCCAGTTTTTCAGAAGTTGTTGAAGAGAGGGTTTTTCTGGATTTCAAGTCCAAAAACAAGATGGCCCAGATCAAGGGGGTGGATGAAAATTACCTGAAGGTGAACCAGCTGGACAGCGCCATCGTCTTTGGGGTGTGGTTTGCAGAGGAGGAGTCGCAGGTAGTTATAGGAAACGGGATCTCCCATGAACTTTCTCTGGGACCATTTGTATATACGGACCTGCTTGAGATTTACGTCCCGAAGCCGGGGACGGGACAGATAACTGACCCTCGGGATGCCTTTACGGAAGAGGATGTCATTGTTTCGGGGATCTATTCCATAAATGAGGAGCTGGATGATAAATATGTATTTTCTTCAATAGATTTTGCCAGGAATCTCCTGAGTCTGGAGGAAGACCAGATCACCGGGATTGAAATCAAATTAGCACCTGAGGCCGATCCGGAAAGCGTAAAGGAACAGATCCAGCAGGTGATAGAAGCCCCCATTCAGATCAAGAACCGGGCGCAGCTCAATGATGCTTTGTATAAAATGCTGAACACGGAAAACCTGGCGGTATACCTCATCTTTACCCTGGTGCTGATCATCGCGCTGTTCAATGTGGTGGGCTCCATCATCATGGTGGTGCTGGACAAACGGGAGAATATCAAAACACTTTACAGCCTGGGAGCTACCCCTGAACAGATCAGGAACATATTCTTTGCGCAGGGAGTCTTTATGACGATTCTGGGAGGAAGCATAGGCCTGTTATCCGGGGTTATATTAGTGTACCTGCAGCTGCAGTATAATCTGGTGATGATCACTCCTACCCTGCCTTATCCTGTAGTCATTACCTGGCAGAACGCGATGGTGGTCATCCTGACGATCTCAGCACTGGGGATTATAGCGTCTTATATCGCCGCCAGCAGGAGCAAGAAAGCGTTGGGGGCTGTATAGGATAAGCCACGAATTCACGAATTATTTTGGAAAACATATAGGACAGGTCGCAACCCGGCTCAACATTGAAATGGAAATAATTCAGCCTACGCAAATTCGAATCCTGCAAACTCCTTTTCCACGGCATCAAAAGCAGCAAAAACCTCTTCCGCCCCGTCACTGGTTACCATCTGCTGGCGGTACTCCTTGAAGTGGGGGATTCCCTTGAAATAATTTGTATAATGTCGCCTGGTTTCGAAAACCCCAAGCTTTTCGCCTTTCCAGTCGATAGCCATCTGCAGGTGCCTACGGGCAGCGTCAATCCGCTCTTCCAGGGTTGGGGGTGCCAGATGTTCACCTGTCGCGAAGAAATGTTTCACTTCCCTAAAGAACCAAGGGTAGCCAATACTGGCGCGACCAATCATGGCACCATCCAGTCCGAATTCATCCCTCATTTCCACCGCTCTTTCAGGAGTATCCACATCCCCGTTCCCAAAGATGGGAATATGCATCCTGGGATTGTTTTTTACCTCGGCAATAGGTCTCCAGTCGGCTTCGCCTTTATACATCTGCACCCTCGTACGCCCGTGGATGGAGATGGCACTCGCCCCCACGTCCTGCAGGCGTTCGGCTACCTCCACGATCTTTATGGAATCGGTATCCCAGCCTAAGCGCGTTTTTACGGTAATAGGAAGTTTAGTGTGTTTCACCATGGCTTCGGTCAGGGAAACCATCAGCGGGATATCCTTCAGGATCCCGGCTCCTGCGCCTTTGGAAACCACCTTCTTCACCGGGCAGCCGAAGTTGATATCGATGATATCCGGCCCCGACTTCTCCACAATTTCCACCGACTGCAGCATGGAATCAAGGTTTGCACCGAAGATCTGTATCCCCACCGGGCGTTCCTTTTCATAGATATCCAGCTTCATCACACTTTTCGCAGCATCGCGGATAAGTCCTTCGGAAGAGATGAACTCCGTATACACCACGTCAGCCCCCTGCTCCTTGCACAACGCGCGGAACGGCGGATCACTCACATCCTCCATCGGTGCCAGCAGCAACGGAAATTCCCCAACTTCTATGTCTCCTATTTTAGCCAAAGTCAATTCAATTTAGGCTGCAAATTTAATAAATAAAAAGCCTGCCGCAAACATTTATGACTTAAGGGGTTAGACTACTTGTGAAGTCTACAGCCTTTCCCGTTCCTCAGCCTGTATGGCCCGCTGATTATCACTCAGCCTGAAGTTTCCGAAGTTGTACTTGAAGCCCAGCCTGACATAGCGGCTTTCGGGTTGTGCGAAATAGGAATTATCCTGGTTCAGGTATCTGGAAGTAAGGCGAGTATTGGTGCGGTCCAACAGGTCTTCCACATGCAGGCTCAGCTCCGCCCTGTTATCCCAGAAGGTCTTGCGAAGCCCAACGGACAAGGTGGCCATGGGATCAAGATCATAAGAGCCGGTGAGGTAATTGGAAATATAGATGAAGCTCAGGTCTCCTGTGAAGGTCCCATCCTTCGAAAGCGTCAAATAATTAGCAAACTGGCCATAGAATCCGTCGATCTCCTTGGTCACCTCCACATTTTTGCTCTCCAGTGCCAGGAAAGTCTGGGATTC
The DNA here is from genome assembly GCA_946887025.1 of uncultured Salinimicrobium sp. The sequence continues at coordinate 3,868 of CAMPJY010000132.1, read as the reverse complement.
GTGGAAAAGCGACATATAGGTGCCGAAGTACCAGAAGGAGGTTATGCTTTTCTGATAATTGAAATCAAGCCCGTATGAAATGCTTTCGAGCAGGTTCACGCCCACATTCCTGAGGGTCCTGTTCTCATTGTCCTGGAAGCTGAAAACCTCTGACCTGGGGCCGTTATCGCGGTAGTAGATGTCAAAGAAATACTGGTTCTTAAAGGTATAGTTCAGGTTGAAATTGTTGCTGGTCGCCGCCCGAAGTTCGGGATTTCCAGCATTGAAATTGAAGGCGTTCAGGTAGTATCGGAACGGATTCAGGCTTTCATACCGGGGACGTTGAATCCTCCTGCTGTAGTCGAAGCTGAAGCTGTGGTTTTCATTAATAGTATGCATCAGGAAAAATGTGGGAAACAGGTCAAAATTCTCTCTGCTGTCCACCTCGTCCATCGAGAAGGACACGCCTTCCTGATCTGCAAATTCTCCCCTTAGTCCTGCCTGCAGGCTCCATTTCTCCCAATCCCGGGAGATGCTTGCATAGGCTGCGTATACACTTTCGTCATAATGGAAATTATCTGAACCTGCTCCCTCGGGAATTCCCTCCTGATTAAAATACTGGATCCCACTTTCAGAATCGATCATGGAAGCCTTGGCCCCCAATTCGAAACTGCTGTTACCCCAGGGGGTGGAATAATCGACCTGACCAGTGAATATATTGATTCCCTGATCGGCATCCGTTGAAAAGATTTCAGGAGCTCCTCCAGAAACCAATCCTTCATAAGAAGTTTGCATATACTGGGCCCGGTCCTGATCATAGCGTGTATAATGGGCTTTGGCAGAAATCTCGGCTCCCGGTTTTTCGAGCTGGTGTTTGAACTGCAGGTCCATTCCGATATTTTTAAGATCATCCTCCAGGTCGCTTTCCGTACTTATGTGGTTAAACCCGTTTACCCCGCTGCCAGTGACCACTGTTTCTGCCCGGTTGTCAAAAGTTTTCCCGGGGGAGAACACGGCATTGGAAGAAAAACTCAGGGTATTGCGCTCGCTGAGGAAGTAATCCAGCATCAGGTTGGCATTATGGGCTTTGGAACGGGTGGTACGGTCAAAATCCGTTTCCCAGCGTCCCACCACTTCTCCATCCTCGATAAAGTTGATATAACTGTCGTCCTCCTTGAATTCCTTTCGGGGGCTGTAGCTGTAATTTGCAAACAGGTTCAGATCCTCTGTTTTCAGGTAATGACTGGTCCCAATGTTGAATTTCGGGTAAATGGCCTGGGTCCAGGAGCCGTTGATATTTCCTTTATATCCTGGGGAAATGCTGCGGGAGGTCACAATGTTAAGGATGGCACCCCCTTCGGCCTCATAACGCGAAGGCGGATTGGTGATGACTTCTATGGACTTGATGTTTTCTGCAGAATAGTTTTCCAGCAGGTTCCTTAGTTCAGCGGGAGTCAGATGCACCTTTCGATCATTGATATAAACCTCCACCGCCTGGTTCCTTACCTGCAGGCCACCGTTAGCAACGATCACCATAGGGGTTTTCCGAAGTATATCCCAGGTGTTCCCTGTGGAGAGGCTGGAATTCTCCACCTCGAAAATCAGGCGGTCCACTTCCCTGCGGATGGAGGGGCTTTTAACCGTTATGGCAACCTCATCAAGGTTTGAAGTGGATTCCCGGAGTATGACTTCCGGGAGAGATTCGTCGCCATCTACATTTATTCTGAGGAAATGATCTTCATAGCCCACAAAACTAACCTTCAGGAGGTATTCCGAAGGTTTTATGTTTTCGAATTCATAAAAGCCCTCTTCTGAGGTCACAGCGCCTTTGACGACAGTGGTGGAATCCTCGGCATTGAGCAGTATAACGTTTGCATAGCTTATCGGTTCCTTCTGGGAATCAAAAACTTTACCATTAATGCTATGTTGTGCGAGAAGGGGAGCGGAAATGAAAAGAAATAGGAAAAGTATGGGGGGATATTGATTTTTTGACATAGAATTTGGTTGGTTAGTTCCGAATTGTGGAAGCAAAAACAAACAAATATAATATTTCTATAATGACATCAAAATAAAATCCTCCCGCCTCCCCTCAGCTGAGGCGGCAGACCGCATAAAACCTGAAGATGTTCTGCTATTTTAACACCACGTGATTTTTCTCTTCCCCGGCCTTAATGGCATCGTACAGGATCTGGTGGATCTCGGTCCTGGTGTCCAGATCATACAGTCGGTGGTTTTCCCTGGTAGGGGAAACGCGGTTGGAGAAGAAAAGATATAGGAGATCTTCCTCCGGGTCCATCCATACCATTATTCCGGTGAAACCGGTGTGTCCAAAGCTCACTGCGCTGGCGTCCTGTGCGGTGTTGCGACTCACGCCTTCCTCATTGTAGTAAGGCTTGTCGAATCCGAGGGCCCGGTGGTTATTGGAATCCGGAAATTGTGTTTTGGTAAATTCCTTCAGGGTCTCCTCCTGAAGATATCGCTTTCCTCCATATTCTCCTCCGTTTAAATACATCTGAAGCAGCTTTGCAAGGTCATTGATGTTGCCAAAGAGCCCTGCGTGTCCCGAAACCCCACCCAGCATGATGGCACCTTCGTCGTGTACATCGCCATGAATGGGTTTGTTTCTGAAGTTGTAGTCATTTTCGGTAGGTACGATCTGGTTCAGCTCGTATTTATCCATGGGATTGAACATCAATGAGGTGGCGCCCAGGGGGCCATAGAAATTGTTTTCCAGGTATTCCGGGAAGTCTTCCTCAATCATGCTTTCCACGACCCTCGGCGCGAGGATGAAGAAGAAATCGGAATACACGTATTTCTTTTCTTCCCTCAGCGGCGATTTCCTGATGGCCTTAACGATCTTGTCCGGGTAGTTACGGTGCAGGAACATGTTTTCAGCTATTTTTATGGGATAACGGGCAGAGGAATCCTTTTTAATGGTCCACCATTTGTAGCTGCCATTATCGCGGAGGGTATTTTTCCAGAAGGGGATCCAAGGCTGGAATCGCGCCTGATGTGTCAGGATATCCCGGAAAATAATGTCCTTTTTATTGGATCTCCCAAATTTGGGAAGATGGTCGGCCAGGGTGCCGTCAAGATCAAATTTTCCTTCCTCATAAAGATTCATCAGGGCCGCCATGGAAGTGGAGATTTTGGTTACCGACGCCAGGTCGTATAGATCCGTTTTCTTCACTTTTATGGTGTCGGAGTAAATGTGTTCCCCGTAGGCTTTATGAAAAACCACCTTCCCGTCACGGGCAACCAGAATCTGTCCCCCCGGAGTCGCTTTGGCATTTATGGCCTGCAGCATAAGAGAATCGATCCCGCTGATAATCACTTCTGAATCCATTCCAACTGCCTCGGGCAGGGTATATCCTAAGCGGATCCCGCCCTTTACCTCCAGTCCGTCTCCGGAATGGAATTTTTCGCCAACACTTACGGGTAGTTTTCCGTTTGCACTCACCCCGCCAAATATCAGCTGGGCGGTGATATCCTGCGTCAGTTCGTTATCCTGATAGGCGACGATCAGGGCATCGGCATCGTCAATATCCTCTAACTTGTTCAGCACATATGGATTTTTAAAGAAAGTGATAATGCTGTTGTCCCTTTCGGAAATCTCGGAAATAAGCTTTTGAACGGCTTCTGAAAATTTATTGGTGTTCCGGGGAAACTTGCTGTCGTCATGAATCCCGGCAACCACCACATCAAATTTCTCCAGTTTTTTCTCGACTTCAGCCACCTGCGCTGCGGTGGCTTCCTTAGGAAGCTGGAAATGGGTGAATTCGGTATACAGGCTTAAAGCCTTCTGAAAAGTAGTGAGCTTTCCGGCCCCAAAGGATACGGAAGCAAATCTTACGGAATCCAGTTTGATTATGGGCAGCAGATTCCCCTC
>CAMPJY010000131.1 GCA_946887025.1 uncultured Salinimicrobium sp. | reverse complement strand
CTCTTCCAGTCAATTTCTGGCTTTTATTATCCTTTTTCTCTGCGGCACCCATGCCAATGCCCAGCAGGCACAAAAAACCCCTGCAAAGGCCCCAAATGTGGTCTTCATCCTTGCCGACGATGTAGGCTACGGAGATATTGGCGCCTATGGCGGAAAGGTCCCCACCCCTAATATCGACAAGCTGGCAGCCCAGGGAATGATGTTTACCGATGCCCATTCTCCCGCCGCTCTATGCGCTCCCTCCCGCTTCAGTTTGATGACGGGCAGTTATCCTTACAGGAATGGAAGGCCGGGGGGAAGCTGGGATGTGAACAACAGCTCCGGTTTCAGTTTTAATGGCGACAGGGCGGAAGCTGGGAGACACATCACCGTGGGAGAAATAATGCAGAACGCCGGCTATAAAACCGCCTTCTTTGGGAAAATGCACCTAGGGGGCGACGTCTTTGATGAAAACGGGGAAGTCATTCGGGAAAAGAACAAGATCAATACCATGGACTACAGCCGGGGAGTAAAGAATGCCCTCAGCGAACACGGCTTCGATTACTGGCTCGGGCTCCTCAGTGGAATTCAGCACGAGCCCTATGCCTATTTCGAGAATGGTGATTTTCTACCCATAGATCCCAATAATCCGGCAGATAATTCCAGTACCCGATTGTTATACAACGGATTCTACCGGGTGAGCGACAACGGTCTTTCTGAGATTGTGGAAGCCGGAAAAGTTCCCGCCAGAGGGGATGTAGACTACGATTCCAGCCAGGCGGGGATCATCCTCACCGAGGCAGCAGTAGATTTCATAGACCGACATCAGGCCGCAAACCAGAAGGAAAACAAAGAACAGCCTTTCCTCCTGTACTTCTCCTCCCAGGCCATCCATGTACCGCATACCCCTCCTTTCGATTTTGACGGCGATCCCTCCACCATCGATGAGCAGGTATCCGGAGTAACGGGTGCCGTCACCTCCGATGTGCTTTACGAACTGGACCTGCAGGTAGGGAAGATCATAGAAAAGCTGGAGGAAGAAGGAATCCTGGAAAACACCCTCATCATCTTCACCAGCGATAACGGGGCCCTGTGGCCCAACATAGTGCACTACGGAAACAGGGAACACGACAATAATGGTCCTTACCGTGATTACAAGGCTTCTGTCTATGAAGGCGGGCATCGGGTTCCTTTCATTGCGAAATGGGGGGATGGCACTTCTGAAGGTTCAGTTATAGAGCCCGGAACAGTATCAGATGAGCTGATCGTGGGCCACGACTGGGTGGCTACCATGTATGAGCTCACGCGGCAGAATATGGAGGAGGACCAGGCAAAGGACAGCGCCTCCCTTTTGCCCATCCTCACGGGAAAGGAACAGAATATCGGACCTCTCCACGAATTTGTTATTTACCAGGCAGGATTTGCTTATGACGGTGCTATCCGCGAAGGCGACCTGGCGCTCGTTGTGGACCGAAAAAATGAAGCTACAGAATTATATAATCTGGCAGAAGATCCTGCCCAGACCACTAATCTGGTTGCTGAAGCGGAGTACAAAAAGGAGGTGGAAAGACTTCACCAGAAATTCCTGAAGTACAACGACCATAACAATGATACGGTGGAGCCAAGGACCACTGAGGCATTTAGGGTGAGATAAATTCCAAATTTTTAAATTCCAAATTCCAAATTCCGGGAGGTTCCTTTGTGGGGGACAGGTCGAGACCTGTTCCTTTACAATTGCTCCAGCTTTATCCCGGATAGCAGGGATTCGCCTGCATTTTCCTCAAATTCAACATTGATCCCGCCCTGGGTCCTCACCTCAAACCAGAGTTCGACTGCTCTTACCCTGCCGTAGTCCCTGGCCAGATTGAGATCGCCCCTCTGGAGCTCGCCATTTATCCTGATGTCAAAGCTTCGCAAACCTTCTGTCGCTTCAGCTTCCGCCTTACCAAGATTATAGATGTTTTCTTCGGAGGCATTCCATTCGGGTTCAGCGAAAAGTAAGGTGACCCTGTAGGTGCCCGGTTCCACGTCAAATTTATAGGCTTCAATCCCTTCCTGCATGGTCTGGAAAAGCGGATCATTTTCTGTGCCCTGAATATCAGAAGCCGTTCCCTGAAATTTGTCTTTGCTCTTCTGGTATACCTCCCCGCCAATATATCCAAATCCACCTTCGGAATACGGCTGATCGCTTATCCATATTTCCCCGGTAACAGGATCCCTGTAATTAACGTGGGTTCCGACATTTACTAAGATATCCTTCTTCCCGATCTCCGGGACCAGCTGCTCCCGGTACCTGATCTCAATTTCCCTGCTATGGGAAGCCTCCCCGGCCGTAGCGGTGAGCTGATGTACGCCTTCCTGAAGGCTAAGTTCAAAGCTGGCTATCCCGTCCACGGTCTCTGAAGTGAAACTTTCCCCACCGTCTACTTTTAATTCCACCTTGTCCTGGTTAGAGAACACTTTGAATTCTGCTTTATCCCCCTGCTTCTGAATATACCTTGTTTCGAAATTCTCCCCGCTGATATAAACCATGGGCTGCTCCGTAAGCCTTGCCTGGTAATAGTAGTAGATATCTTTTTTGGTCCTGTCGAAGTTGACCAACCCTTTCTGATTGATGTAAGGCATGGCGTCCTGCCTGAAGGACGAACCGAAATCAGCGAAATTCCAGGCTGCCATTCCCAGCATATAATCCCGCTCCTGCACCTGATTCAGATAGCTTCTGTGGCTCTTCAGCTGATAGGCCTCGCTGTAGTCCCAGGGCTTCGGATCCGTCGTCTGCAGGCGGATATCTGCCCCCGGGCCGTATTCCGAAATAAGCAGCGGCCGATTGGGATAACGCTGATGCTGTTCATCTAGAAATTTTCCCAGGTTCTCCAGCCCCGGAGAATACCACCCCATGTACAGATTCCAGCCTATCACATCCGGAATATCGGCAATCCCGGTGCTGTTGTATAGCTCATCCTGATGAAGCGCCATGGCCGACAACCTGGAAGGGTCCAGCCTTTTTGTCTCCCGTTCGAGTTTTTCTGCAAGGGCTACGGTGGTTTTTATCTTCGCTTCCCGGTCCTCCTCGGAAACCTTCCCGTTGAAGACCAGCCGGATAAAGATCTCGTTCATCAGTCCCCACATCACTATAGAGGGATGGTTGAAGAACTGAAGTATCTGTTCCCGCTGCATTTGCAGGGATACCTCATGATAGGCCTCTGATTCGGTGACGTCGTTAATTACGGGAACTTCGGTCCAGACAAGTAATCCCAATTCGTCACAGATCCTGTAAACTTCCGGATCCTGTGGATAATGGGCTGTCCTGATAAAATTAGCTCCCATCTCCTTTATCATCCGGTAATCCCGCTCGTGAAGTTCATTTGGCAGGGCATTCCCCAGTCCCAGAAAATCCTGATGGCGGTTGGCCCCAATTAGTTTCAGGGGTTTTCCGTTCAGGAAGAATCCTTTTTCTGCATCGATCTCCACCCAGCGAAGGCCGAAGTTTGTTTCAAAAACATCGGTTTTCTCTTTTTTGCCCTCGGTGTAAATGCTCGCCACCATCCTGTAGAGTTGTGGATTATCAGGGGACCATAGTTCCGGAGCAGTAATAAGATGTTCAAAATTCAGCGTTTCAGTTCCGCCTGGCTGTAATCTGAGGCTTCGGGAAAGGGTTTTTATACTTTCCCCGCCGGGATTGAAGATCTCCACTTCTACCTCTGTTTTTTCAGTGCTATCGGAGTGATTGACGAGCTTTGCCTCAATCCCTATCTTCGCCTTATCCTCTGAAACTTCTGAAGTCCTCACCAGAAGGTTTCCCGCAGCCTCATTGGCCAATTCGAAATGTACTTCTTCTGTGATGATAAGAGAGAGGTCCCTGTAGATCCCACCATAGAAATTGAAATCCGCGTCCAGTGGGGGGATATCAAGGTTGTGACTGTTATCCACCTCTATCCTCAACTCATTTTCCTCCCCGGGCACCAGCTGCTCCGTGATATCGAATACAAAGCCGGTATAGCCTCCCTTATGCGTCCCTGCCGGCTGCTCGTTAACGAATAGCCGGGTGATCTGGTTAGATCCTTCGAATTTCAGAAAGACCCTCTTGTTACTCCATTCCTGTGGAATGAAAAGAGTTTTTCTATAGACTCCGAGGCCGCGGAAATACTCCTTCCCATCCCTGAAAGCGTCTTCATTGTTCCAGGTATGCGGGATATTGACGATTTTAGATTTTCCTTGATTTGCCTCAGAAGTGAATTCCCAGGAGGAGTTAAGGCTTTGAATGCTTCTTTGGGAAAAGCCGCTTAGCGAAAAGGTAAAGAGAACGTATAGAAGTACTAATTTCTTCATCAGGAAGTAGTTATTTTTTTAAATGTTATTCCACCACAAACGGCTGGACCCAGGCCACTTCGACATCTCCTTCTTTATAAGGGTTTTTCTTTGGCTTGTCTGAGATCACCTTGGCCCTCACGAAAAGATATCCCTCGGGCAGTTCAAAATCCACTTTAGTCCCTGAAATGGTCTGCAGAACCTCGCTATCTGAAGCATTCTCCGGGGCGGCAATGATCTGGGTCCTGTAATTTACCCCTTCCTCGCCCCTGATTCTGATCTTCAGTCGGTTGTTCTTAAAGGAAATTTTATCCAGCAGCACCCCTGTGGTGGCGTAGAAATCGCCCGCCTCCATACTTGCTATCAGGGAGTGCGGGTGCAGTTTGTCTGCTTTTACCATTACCCAGCCCCTTCCGGCGTTGCTGTATTTCTGCCCGAATTTGTGGTAATGATGACTGTCATCCGTCGCCAGCCCGAACATGATGGGTTTCCCGGTATTCAGGTAAGCGATGTTCACCATATCCCACATCTCCTCCGTGCTGCTGTGAAGGCTGTCGCCATAATTATTCACGTAAGGATGCCCGTTGAAAACCTCAAAAAAGCGCTCCCCATCCAGCTGCATGATGTCCTCGGCGGTGATGGCGTAGGTGAAATTGGGGTGGTTGAGGTGCTGAAGTATAGGCTCGCCCGTTTCCTCCGCCTGCTCGCGGATGGCATCCAGGTTGTTCTGGATCAGCTCCACGATCGTATTCCCTTCCCGGGGTTTGATCACCTCCTGTACATTGATGGCGCCCATATGCACGGCCTTTTTGCCGAGGTAAGCGGTCACCTCCTCTGCCCTAAAGATCATGAATTCCTCCTCTTCCTCAAATAACGGCCTGAATTCGTTGAGGGTTTTCAGCTGTACATGGGTTCCTGCGGAATCGATCCTGTAATTGACCCAGTCCTCCCCATACTTTTCAAGATATTCCTGAAAAGCCTTCTGATACAAGGTATCCCTGGGAATGGTTTTCCATTTCACCCCTTCCGCAATGATGTTATGATCGGAAAGCGCCACAAAATCGTAGCCGTGGTCCTTGTACCACTGCATGATCATCTCGGGGAATTCATCGCCGTCACTCCAGTAGGAGTGGGTGTGCAGATTGCCCTTATACCAGCGTTTCTGGGGAGCACAACTTGCCAGAATACAAAGTACCAGGACAAGTAAAATTATAGGATTCCACTTCATGGGGCTCAGTTTAATTCAGTTTCAGATCCCTTAAATTACTCATTTTTCTGCGATTCGCCCTGCTGTCTGTCTTTCAGCATCTGCGGAGTCACCACCGTACGGAATCCCACGTGCTCCTGCGAGGAATCCAGGGAATTAGCCATACGGGCAGAGATCCTGAAGCTGGCGCAGTAGGAGGCGTTGCAAAGATAGGAGCCACCCTTGATCACTTTTTCCTGCATCTGAGGGCTGTGCGGATTATAATGTTGTTCGGCCCCGGTTGGATTCATTTGGAGACCTTCCTCAAGGGCCTGCGCGTAATAATTGGTATTGTACCAGTCGGCGGCATATTCCCAAACATTTCCTGCCATGTCGTATAGGCCGTACTCATTGGGGGGGTAGCTTTTTACAGGTGCAATGCTCTGAAAGCCGTCGATTTCGGTGTTTTCTTTAGGAAATTCCCCTTCCCAGGTATTTGCCATTTCAGAAAGCCTGGTTTCATCGGTTCCCCAGAAAAAAACAGCCTCCGGCTGCCCTCCCCTGGCGGCATATTCCCATTCCGCTTCTGTAGGAAGTCGTGTTCCTGCCCAGTCGGCATAAGCCGCGGCATCCTCATAGGTGACGTGGACTACGGGATAATCCTCCTTACCATCGATACTGCTGTCAGGGCCGTAGGGATGTTTCCAGTTGGCGCCGATCTTCCACTCCCACCATTGGGAGTAATCGTATAGATTGGGAACTGAACTTTTGGTTTTTTTGAAGACCAGCGATCCGGGCTGAAGAATAGAATCGTGAGGTTTCGGAGTGCCTGGGGGCAGCTGTTTTTTCATTTCCTCCCACACGATCTCCCGTTCGGCCACGGTGACGTAGCCGGTTTCCTCCACGAATTTGCTGAATTCCGCATTGGTGACCTCGGTGACATCCATAAAAAATCCATCCACCGCAACGGAGTGGGCGGGTTTTTCATGGTTCATCGCCATTTTGTCTGAAGCTACCGCCCCTTGCATGAATTTACCTCCGGGAATCCAGACCATGCCTTCAGGGGTCGGGACCTCTTCGGGTTGTTCCGTCAGGAGTGTCAGGGGTTCGGATTCTGCAGCGGGTCTTTCTTCGGTAGTATTTTTACAGCTGCCCATAAGGACTGCAGCACAGAGGATTAGGGATAATCGGGAAGTTTTCATTTATTCAAACAAATTGCTTTCCGGGTTTTGCACCCCGGAAATAGTTTAATCAGGGTTTTTATTCCCCGGAAAAGTAAGAAATA
>CAMPJY010000130.1 GCA_946887025.1 uncultured Salinimicrobium sp. | reverse complement strand
GTTACTTCCATAGTCGCCTCCCTTGCCACGGAAAGGGCGGCAAAAAAGATGCTGCAGGAAGCAGAAGCTTCCAATAAGGAGGAGGTAAAGGAGTCGGTAATCTTCAAAAGTGAGAGCATCCTCCTGCCGATAGCCAATATTATCAACTTTGATAAATTATTGGAATTTGCCATCCTCATCAAGGATAAGGCTTCCGAAAACCCTGTGTCCATAGTGACGGTGGTGCCTAATAACGAGGAGGCCGAGATCAACATTGCCAGGGCCAAGGACAAGCTGGAGGATTTCGTGAAACAGGCATCCGCTTCCGAGACCAAGGTCAATATCCTCACAACCATAGATCAGAATGTTGCCTCGGGAATAGCAAGGACTTCCAAGGAAGTGATAGCAGATTTCATCATTCTCGGCTGGCCGACTGAAAGAGGCCTGATGGATAAACTGATTGGGAAGAAACTGGAAAGGATCATCAAATCAGCTAACAAAACGGCCTTTGTCACCTATTTCAGCCGCCCGTTGGCAATTCATAAACGTTTGTTCGTGGTGGTACCCCCGCTGGCCGAAATTGAACCTTTTTTTGTGCTTTGGCTCAAGAAGCTGGTGCTGCTCTCCAAGGAGCTGAGCCTTCCCATTGTACTGAACGCAACCACTGCCACGGAAGAGGAGATGAAGAAACAGCTAAAGAGCCTGAAACTGGAAGCGCCCATTACTTTTAAACATTTTGACGACTGGCACGATTTCCTCATCCTGGGAAGGGATGTGAAGGCCGATGATATTTTCGTCCTGGTGTCGGCAAGAAAAGGCTGCCCCTCATATAATAACGTGCTGCCCGCCATTCCGGCAAAGCTGGAAAAGCATTTCTTCGACAAGAGCAGGATTATTATTTATCCGTAGGGAAGTCAAGGTCAGACTCCAAGCCCAATTGTCTATTGGCACTATAATAACGCCCTACCAACTCCCATATAAACAGCCCCTAAACGGCCCATAAACAGGGGGTAGACAGGCATTTTGCGGTAAAAAAGGCCGTATAGGGGCTGTTTGGTGGCTGTTTATACCCTGTTTATATGGGAGTTGGTATAGTGTTGACCTATCGCTGAGTAGACTATTCAAGTAGCTGTTGCGCACCTTGTGTCAGGATGTCCCTCTTTCACGACTGTTTTACCTCCAGAGGAGGCACCTCTTTGTAGAAAACCTGATTCCCCCTCCTCTACCTCCGGAGAAGCGAAATCTTTTACTATGGGAAGAGTACTTGAGCAACAGGAACCCTAAAAAAATCTCTGATATTTCTTCATTTTTTAGTATTATAGCAACAAAAGCTTAAATGTTAGAATTAGCAGGAATAGTCATCCTGGGTATACTTGCCCAATGGGTGGCCTGGAAATTAAAGATCCCGGCGATTTTGCCCCTTATATTGATTGGCCTTTTTGTAGGCCCTGTTTCCACCCTGCTCTCGGCAGACGGGACCAAGTGGCTGGAACCCATATGGAACGGGGAGGAGGGATTGTTTCCCGGAGGAAGCCTGTTCTATTTTGTTTCCCTGGCCATTGCCGTTATACTTTTTGAAGGCGGCCTTACCCTGAGGCGGAATGATGTCCTCAATATAGGACCCGTGATCCTGAAACTTATTTCGGTCGCTGTTGTTATTACTTTTGTGGGGGCCGGACTGGCTGCCCACTTCATTTTCGGCCTTACCTGGCAGATCTCCTTTCTTTTCGCCTCTCTGGTCATTGTCACGGGGCCCACGGTCATCGCTCCTATTCTGCGGCATATTCCGCTGAAGAAGGACTTATCCTCCATTCTCAGGTGGGAAGGGATTCTAATAGATCCCATCGGGGCTTTGGTGGCAGTTCTGGTTTTTGAATTTATACGGATTGAGGATGCCAATTCTTTTACCACTACCGCCTTAATTGAATTTGGAAAGATCCTGCTTTTCGGTTTCACCTTTGGCTTTGCCTTTGCGCATGCCCTTGTCCTGGCAATAAAAAAAGAGGTCATTCCTCATTATTTACTGAATGTAGTTACACTGGCGACCGTGATCGGGGTCTTTGTACTGGCCGATACTTTTGCCCATGAGAGCGGCCTTCTGGCCGTGGTGGTGATGGGAATGGTAATGGGGAACATCGACCTTCCAAATCTGAAAGAACTGCATTACTTCAAGGAATCCCTGAGCATCCTGCTGGTGTCCATTCTATTCATTCTTCTTGCGGCTAATATTCAGCTGGAAGAAATGCTGCTGGTTTTCAACCAGGAAGCCCTGTTGCTGTTTGTAGTGGTGGTTTTTGGGCTAAGGCCCCTGGGGGTATTCCTCAGTTCCATAGGCTCAGGCCTGACGGTCAAAGAAAAATTGTTTGTCAGCTGGGTGGGCCCCCGGGGAATCGTGGCTGCGGGGATCGCGTCCTTACTGGGACTGGAACTGGAAAGGCTGAATATTGCGGGCGCGGAATATATCACCCCCCTGGTGTTCATGATCGTATTGGGAACTGTAATTCTGAATGCGACCACTGCCCGCTGGATCGCGCATCTGCTGGGAGTGTTTCTGAAGGATTCGAAGGGGATCCTTATAATTGGGGCTTCCTCGGCCTCCCGATTGATAGCCGCCTATCTGAAGAAAAATGACAGACATGTGGTGCTGATAGACAGTAATCCGGACAATATACAGGTAGCCCGGGAGATGGGGCTGGAGGCCATCGAGGAGAGTATATTTTCTGATGAGTTACAGAATAATATTGAACTGAATGACATGGGCTACCTGCTGGCCCTGACGGGGAACAGCGATATCAACAGGACGGCCATACACAAATTCGGAAAACAATATGGGGAAAATGGATCTTTCCGGCTCATTTCACTGGAGGAAATGGAAGAAGCGGGGAACCGACCTGCAGAAGGTTTGTTCTCTCCGAGCGATGACTATATCAGTCTTGCTGAGGTTTCCAGAAATTATCCTTCCATAAAGGAGGTGCGCCTGAAATCACAGGATCATTATCAGGATCTACTGGAGATATTTTTAAAGGAGTCCGGAAATATTCCGTTGTTTATTAAGCACAAGGAAGGGAGCATTGAAATTATTCCTCTGGAAAATTCAACCGTGGAGGTTGAAGAAGGGGACCAGCTAGTGTATATGGGGAAATCCATTGACCTTCCCAAACTTGGGGGAACGGAAATAGAGGTGAATACAGTTATAGGATGATCCGGGACTGATTTTAGCCACGAATCCACGAATTAATTATATATATATTCGTGAATTCGTGGCTACTAACCCTCTTGATTAATCATTCAGCTTCAGTACAGCCATAAAGGCCTCCTGCGGGATCTCCACATTTCCTACCTGGCGCATACGCTTTTTACCTTTCTTCTGCTTCTCCAGCAGCTTTCTCTTTCTCGAAATATCCCCTCCATAACATTTGGCGGTAACATCCTTCCTGAGGGCTTTTACGGTCTCCCTGGCGATGATCTTGGCCCCGATTGCGGCCTGGATAGGAATGTCGAACTGCTGTCTTGGGATGAGCTCCTTCAGCTTCTCACACATCTTCTTTCCTATGTCATAAGCGTTGTCGGCGTGTAACAGGGCCGAAAGCGCATCTACCACGTTGGCGTTAAGCAGCACGTCCACCTTCACGAGCTTTGAGGCCCGCATTCCGATAGGGGAATAGTCAAAAGAAGCGTATCCTTTGGAAATTGTTTTCAGGCGGTCGTAGAAATCAAATACAATCTCTGCAAGCGGCATGTCAAAAGAAAGTTCCACCCGGTCGGTAGTAAGGTAGGTCTGGTTGGTGATCTGGCCTCTTTTCTCGATACAGAGGGACATCACGGGACCTACAAAATCAGATTTGGTAATGATGGTGGCCTTGATAAAAGGTTCCTCCACCCGGTCCAGACTTGATGGGTCCGGCAGGTCGGATGGGTTATTGACCAGGATCACCTGGTCGCGATTCTTGTGGGTATAGGCGTGGTAGGAAACGTTGGGAACGGTGGTAATAACCGTCATATCGAATTCGCGCTCCAGGCGTTCCTGAATGATCTCCAGGTGCAGCATTCCCAGGAAACCACAGCGGAAGCCGAAGCCAAGTGCTGCGGAACTTTCGGGGGTGAATACCAGGGAGGCATCATTGAGCTGCAGTTTTTCCATGGAAGCGCGCAGATCCTCATAATCTTCAGTATCCACAGGATAAATCCCTGCAAATACCATGGGCTTCACATCCTCAAATCCGGGTACAGCTTCGGTGGTAGGATTCTTAGCATCGGTGATGGTGTCTCCCACCTTTACTTCCTTGGCCTCCTTGATTCCGGTGATGAGGTAGCCCACATCCCCGGTTTTGATCTCCTGTCGGGGAAATTGTTTCAGCCTCAGGGTCCCTACTTCATCGGCGAAATAATTCTTATTGGTAGCGACAAATTTTATGTTCTGGCCCTTTTTAATAGAACCATTTATGACCCGGAAGTAGGTCTCCACTCCGCGGAAAGGATTGTACACAGAATCAAAGATCAGGGCTCGTAACGGAGCATCCACTTTCCCTGACGGGGGAGGGATACGTTCAATAATGGCGGAAAGGATCTCTTCGATCCCAATTCCTGTCTTGGCACTTGCGGGAATCACCTCGTCCGGGTCGCAGCCCAGCAGGTCCACAATGTCATCAGTAACTTCCTCAGGATTGGCGCTAGGAAGATCCACTTTGTTCAGGACGGGAATGATCTCCAGGTCATTATCCAGGGCGAGGTAGAGGTTGGAAATGGTCTGTGCCTGAATGCTTTGAGCAGCATCGACCACCAGTAAAGCGCCTTCACAGGCCGCAATGGAGCGGGATACCTCGTAGGAGAAATCCACGTGTCCGGGGGTGTCGATCAGGTTCAGCGTATATTGTTCCCCTTTATAAGTATAATCCATCTGAATTGCGTGGCTCTTGATGGTAATGCCGCGTTCCCGTTCCAGGTCCATACTGTCCAGAAGTTGTTCCTGCTTTTCACGTTCGGTTACCGTGCCGGTAAAATCCAGGAGTCTGTCAGCCAGGGTACTTTTTCCGTGGTCAATATGTGCGATTATACAAAAGTTGCGTATGTGCTTCATGTGTCTATTTCATAGCGGGTTGTGAAAAATTTCCGCTTCAATTAAGTTTACAAATATAGGTTTATTTGGGGCTACTGTAAAACAAATTATCAGTACCCCCTGAGGGATTAGATTATTCACCTTTAACTAAATTTTCTCAATTTTTATTTTCTTATCCTAAAAAAATCATAAAAGTATTTGTGTAATAAAAAAAAAGAAACCTACTTTGTAGCACTAGGAATTTGAAAATGAGCATTCGCAATTCATTTTGACCTCCTTGAAAGGATTGGCGGATCAGTAGAAGACAAGATACACATGAGTGAAAATATAGTGGGGATCGACATTGGTGCCACCAAAACCCATATTGGGATTATCAGGGATTCAGAGGTAATTAAGGAAGTTCTTTACACGACGGCGGCACAGGCGGCCAAAGAAGATATTATTCAGCAACTGATTCATGAAATTGAAAAGCTGGCAGGAACTGATTTCTCAGGAATTGGAATAGGAGTTCCGGGACTGGTTGATGAAACCAAAGGAATTATTTATGATCTTTGGAACATTCCTTCCTGGAAAGAGGTACACCTCAAAAAGGATTTGGAGGCTTATTTTGGAAAACCGGTAAGAATGACCAACGATGCCAATGTTTTTGCACTGGGAGAAAGCGCTTTTGGAAAAGGGGTGGCTTTTAAAAACCTTGTAGGTGTAACCCTCGGCAGTGGGTTCGGCACCGGAATCGTAATCGACGGGATACTCTATTCAGGCAGCCTTTCCGGCGCCGGGGAACTGGGAGATCTTCCTTATCTCGATGGCTGTATAGAAGACTATTGCAGCGGAAAATTCTTCAGGCGGCAGTATAAGCTTTCCGGGGCTGAGGCATATAGCCTGGCCGAGGCAGGAGACCCAAAAGCGCTGGAGATTTTCGAAGAATACGGGGAACACCTTGCAAATGCCCTGAAGATAATGATAGGGGTACTTTCCCCTCAAGCCATCTTTCTAGGAGGTTCGGTGAGCAGATCCTATAAATTTTTTGAAGCCTCTCTCAGAAATAAACTGAATGCCATTTCCTTCAAGAGGATCAACGAACGACTTATTATTGCACCGTCTGAATTGGAAAAGTCTTCCCTGCTGGGAGCTGCCGCATTGTTCAGTCCGGTTCGAGTACAAGAAATCATTTTGAATTAACCCCCCTATACAGAACAGAACATGTCAAACAAAACCAGCGTTAACTCCTCCAGCACCAATCGATCCATTATCATTATCGGTGCCTTATTCTTTATTTTCGGGTTCGTCACCTGGCTGAACTCCCTCCTGATTCCCTACCTGGAAATCGCCTGTGAGCTGACGACCTTCCAGTCGTATTTCGTCACCTTCGCCTTTTATATTGCCTATGTGGTAATGGCCCCGGTGTCCACAAAAACCTTAAGTTATTTCGGGTTCAAGAACGGAATGTCCGTAGCCCTGATCGTCATGGCGGTGGGTGCGCTCTTATTTATTCCCGCAGCCATGTCACGGACCTATATCCTGTTCCTTCTGGGATTGTTCATCATCGGATCCGGACTGGCCATTCTTCAGACGGCCTCCAACCCTTACATTACCATAGTTGGGCCTCCTGAAAGTGCGGCAAAACGAATCAGCATTATGGGGATCTGCAACAAAATGGCTGGAGCTGCTGCACCTATTATTATTGGGATCTTTCTTCAGCTGGATAAGGCGGATGCCCTGAGGGCGGAGATTGCTAATCTTTCTCCTGCCGAAATGAATGCCGAATTGGATGAAATGGCCCTAAGGGTAATTCCGCCATATATTGGAATTGTTATTGTGCTGCTGGCCCTCGCATTTTGGGTTTACAAATCGGGCTTACCTGAGATCGACGAAAATGAGGAGGATGAATCTCTTACTTCCTCCAATGCCGGAA
>CAMPJY010000129.1 GCA_946887025.1 uncultured Salinimicrobium sp. | reverse complement strand
TCAGGCGGGCTTTCAACCAAAAACAAATCAAACACTAATCAACCAAAAATTTTACTGCCAGCCGCCTCCGAGGGCCTGGTACAGGTCAACTATCGAAAGGAACTGATCCAGCTCCGTATTGATGATCTCCAACTGGGCATTAAGTGCATTTTCCCTTGCGGTCAGCACTTCCAGATAGTTCGCCATACCATTGTTCAAAAGTTCTTCTGAATAGGTAGTGGCAAGGTCATAGGCTTCAAATTCATTCATTTTGATCTCCATGCGTTCCTCCGCAGCTTCGTAGTTGTAAAGGGCGTCAGAAACCTCCCTGGAAGCCTCCAGAAGCGATCTTCTGAAGTTTAGCAGGGCTATCTCCTCCTGGGCCTGCGCAACCTCATACTGGGTCCTTATCTGCCTCTGGTTGAAGATAGGCTGGGCCAGATTCCCGATCAGGCTCGCAAAAATGGAATTGGCACTGAACCAGTCCTTGAACTCAAGACTCTGAAGCCCTGTGCTGGCGGTTAACCTGAGGGAGGGATAGAAATTGCTTTTCGCCACATTGGTGAGCTGGAAGGCATTCATCAGGTTGTATTCCGCCGCAATGACATCGGGACGGTTCCTCAGCAGCTGGGCAGGAACCCCTATAGCAAGTTCCGTGGTGATTTCCAGGTCTTCCAGTTCCCCTCTTTCGATCTGGTGAGGGGCATGACCCAGCACAATGGAGAAAGTATTCTCCAGAAGGCGGATATTGTTTTCAAGGTCTACCAGCACGGCCTGAGCCCTGTACAGCTGAGCTTCGGTCTGCTTTACGCCGACTTCAGTAACAATTCCCGCATCTTTCAATGCGCTGGTGGTCTCCAGGCTGTTTTCCCTGTTCTCGATGGTCTGCTGCGTGATCCGCACCTGCTCATCCAGCGCCAGCAGCTGATAATAGAGGGAGGCAATGCTGGCGATAAGTTCAGTTTTCACTGCCTTATGCCCCGCAACCGTCTGAAGGTAAGCCGCACGGGTTGCCATATCATTACTCCTGATCTTTCCCCAGATATCGGCTTCCCAGGACAGGTTGGCAGAAAGGTCGAACTGACTTACCGTCCCGACTCCTCCCAGTTGCCCGTTTTCAGAAGGATTCTGGGTAGCCCCTGAGGCTGCCAGATTCAGGGAAGGGAAATACCCCGCCTTCCCCTGTCTCATATAAGCTTCGGCTGCCTCGATCTGTTGAAGGGCAACCCTGATGTCGATATTGTTCTGAAGGCCTTCCTCGATATAACCTACAAGGATAGGGTCGGTGAAAAGTTCCCTCCAGGAAACATCGGCCAGCGTAAGGCTGTCCTGTGGGAGCAGGTCCGTCCTGAAGTATTCTTCCTCCACGACCTGGGGTCGGGTGTAATCTTTCGCTACAAAACAGGACTGTAGCGAAAGCAGAACGGCGGGAACTAAAACAAATTTATATATACTGTTCTTCTTCATTTCTGTTTTTTAAATAGGTTCATTGTTTTCCGCTAAAGTCTCAGGTTTCTTTCCCACCTTCTCCTGCAACCACTGGAACAGGATGAACAGGATCGGGATGATGAACACTCCCAGGATGGTTCCTATGAGCAGACCACCTACCGCTCCGGTACCGATGGATCGGTTACCTGCTGCTCCAATCCCTCCTGCAAAAACCAGCGGTAAAAGCCCGATAATAAACGCAAGGGAAGTCATCAGGATTGGACGTAAACGCACCCGCGCCGCATCAAAGGCCGAGTCGACTATGGAGAAGCCGGCCTTTCGTCGCTGGATGGCGAATTCCACGATCAGGATCGCGTTTTTCGCCAGCAGTCCCAGCAGCATGATCAGGGCGATCTGGAAATAGATGTTGTTTTCCAAACCTGTAAGTGAGGTTGTCACATAGGCCCCCATCACCCCGACAGGCAGGGAAAACAGAACCGATAGCGGAAGCAGATAACTTTCGTATTGCGCCGCCAGGATGAAGTACACAAACAGGATACTCAGCAAAAAGATGAACAGGGTCTGGTTTCCAGCCGAGATCTCTTCCCTGGTAAGTCCCGAGAAGGCGATATCATAGTTGGCAGGCAGGGATCCTGTCCCCACCTCCTGGACGGCTGCGATGGCATCCCCCGAGGAATACCCCGGAGCCGGAGCCCCATTTACCGCTGCTGCATTAAACAGGTTGTATCGAGTAACAGATTGGGGCCCGTAAACCCGTTTCAGTTCCACAAATTCCGTAATAGGTGCCATCTCTCCCTGAGCATTCCGAACAAAGAGCGAATTCAGGTCGCCTACAGTGGCACGGTCTTCAGGCTTGGCCTGAACAAATACCCTGTACTGCTTTCCAAAGCGGGCAAAATCCGCGGCGTAGAAACTTCCAATATACCCCTGCAGGGTCGAAAAGATACTGCTGATGGAGACTCCTGCTTCTTTCGCCTTGGCTACATTCAGGTCTATCTCATACTGAGGATAACCGGTGTTGAAGGAAGTCGAAGCATAAAGGATCTCTGGGCGGGCCATCAGGTCCCTTAAATATTGCTGGGCTGCAGCATCCAGTTCGGTGAATTCTCCTCCCGACCTGTCTAAGATCTGCAGTTCAAATCCTGAAGAAATCCCGAATCCGGGAACAGATGGTGGCTGGAAGAACAGGATCTCGGCATCGGGAATGCTCGCTCCCATGGCGAACAGCTGCCCAATAATGGCGTCTGCCGACATGGATTCGTCCTCCCTTTCATCCCATGGATCCAGTTTAATGAACCCAAGTCCATAGTTGCTTCCGGCACCCCCGATTAAACTAAACCCGTTTACCAGGGTGGTAGTTGAAATCCCGGGGATCTGGCGAGCGCGCTCACTGATCTCGTTGGTCACAGCCACGGTTCTGTCCAGCGATGCCCCTGCAGGTAAGGAAACGTTTACCATGACCATCCCTCTATCCTCACTCGGTACGAAACCTGTGGGAGTGGTCGCATTTGCCCAAAGTATCCCCCCTACAGATGCAAGAATGATAACCGCGGTGATCCATTTATGTTTGTACAGGAAGCCAAGGGACCTGACATAGCGCTGGGTAGTGGCGGTGAAGGCGGTATTGAATCCTGTGAAGAAACGCTGCAGAAAGTTTTTCTTCTTGTGTTCCTCATCCTGATGGGATTTCAACAGAAGGGCACAGAGCGCAGGGCTCAGGGTCAAGGCATTCACCGCAGATATCGCGATCGCAACCATCAGGGTCACCCCAAATTGTTCATAGAATACCCCGGTAGGCCCTTGAATAAAGGTCACAGGAATAAATACCGCTGCCATCACCAGGGTAATGGAAACAATGGCTCCCGCGATCTCATCCATGGCTGACATGGTCGCTTTTTTGGCAGTTTTGGCACCTTCCTCGAGTTTGGCGTGCACCGCCTCGACCACTACAATGGCATCATCCACCACGATCCCGATGGCAAGCACGAGCGCAAATAGCGTCAATAGATTTATAGAATACCCAAACAAGTTCAGGAAAAAGAAGGTACCAATAATGGATACTGGTACCGCGATGGCAGGGATCAGGGTCGACCTGAAATCCTGAAGGAAGATAAACACCACCAGGAATACCAGCAGGAAAGCTTCAATCAGGGTCACCACCACCTTGTTGATGGAGGCTTCGAGGAACTCGTTACTGTCGAAGTTGGTCAGCATGGTAATCCCTGCCGGGAAATTTTCCTCGAGTTCCGCCAGCTTGGCGTGGATGGTTTCAATGATCTCCTGGGCATTGGATCCCGGAGTCTGGTATACCCCCATGCTCACCCCCGGTAAACCGTTGGTTGCAGAAACCACGGTGTAACCTTCGGCATCCAGTTCGACCTCGGCAACATCCTTCAAACGGAGGAACTGTCCGTTGTCCAGGGACTTGATTATGATGTCCCCATATTCTTCAGCGGTGGTATAACGCCCGCCGTATTTGATCACATATTCAAAAGCCTCTCCGGAGTTCTGTCCTAAAGATCCCGCTGCAGCCTCGAGACTCTGCTCGTTGATGGCTGCGATAACGTCGGTCGGGATAAGGTTGTAGGCCTGAAGTTTTTCAGGATTCAGCCAGATCCTCATCGCATAATTCTTGGCTCCGAAGACCGAAACATCCCCAACTCCATTGATCCTTTTTAGTTCCGGGAGCACGTTTATGTTCAGATAATTCTGAATAAAGGTCGCGTCGTAATCCTCGTTTTCAGAAACCATGGTCAGGAACATCAGGGCACTGGTCTGCTGCTTCTGAGTTACTACCCCGGACTGCGTAACTTCCCGCGGAAGCAAAGGCGCAGCCCTGGCAACCCGGTTCTGTACGTTAACCGAAGCGATATCGGCATCGACTCCCTGTTCAAAAAACACGGTGATACTTGCCCGCCCGCTATTACTGGCGGTAGAGGTGATATAAGTCATCCCCTCCACCCCGTTGATCTGTTCTTCAATAGGAATGATCACGGATTCCAGCACCGTCTCTGCGTTCGCTCCGGGATAGTTGGCAGACACCTGTACGGTAGGCGGCGCAATATCCGGGTATTGGGTCACGGGGAGGGTGGTGAGGCCCAGTACTCCCAAAACTAATATAACTATGGAAACTACTGTAGAAAGTACAGGTCTCTCGATAAATGTCTTTAGCATCTCTGAATCTTATTTAAAAACGGTTTCAATGGAATTGGCGATACTGTCAAAAGCAACGGGCTGTGGCTGCACCGGAGTTCCACTTCTGATGGCTCCCACTCCCTGAGCGATGATCTTTTCACCTGGCTCAATTCCCGAACTAACAACTATCAGGTTGCCCACACGGTCCCGTACTTCTATAACTTTTGAAATCGCCACGCTATCCCCCTGTACGGTTAACACATGTACCTTTCCCTGCTGTTCAAAGGTGGAAGATTCCGGGACTACAGGTACGTTTTCGTAGATCTTGGGGATCAGGATATTTCCGCTGTTCCCATTGGCAAGGATTCTGTTGGGGTTGGGGAATACTGCCCGGAATCCAACCGTCCCGGTAGAAGGGTCTACCTGTCCTGTCACGGTTTCAATCTTCCCTTTTTCAGAATAGATCTCCCCGTTCACCAGCTGCAGCTCCACAGGAGGGAAGTTGGCGATCTTTTCAGTCATGGTTTCGCCCTCGGCATTCTGGATGAAGTTCAGGTAATCCCTTTCGTTCATGGCATAGAAAGCATAAACGTTATCAATGTCGGAAACCACAGTCAGCGGAACAGGATCAGCGGGGCTCACCAAAGCTCCTTCCCTGAAATTGATGCTTCCCACATACCCGTCTACAGGGCTCTTGATATTGGCGTACCCAATGCTGGCTGCCACACTGCTGTACCCTGCTTTCGCCTGAGCCAGACGGGCTTTTGCTGTTTCCAGCTGCACCGGACTGATAATACCTTTCTCCACCAGGGGTTTCAGTTTATCGACTTCCACCTGGGCCGCATTTACGTTGGCCTGGGCCGCATTGGCTTCCTGATTGAGGGTCGCGGTTTCCAGACGGAAAAGGGTCTGTCCTTTCCTCACTTTCTCACCTGCATCCACCAGGACGTCCGTAATATAGCCCGATACCTTGGCACGTACAGCTGAGTTCACGGTACCCTCAATACTCACGGGGTAAGTTGTATAACCTGTAACATCAGTTACAGGAATTTCAATCACAGGGTAAGGCATAGGTCCCTGGGCTTGCTGTTGACCTCCCTGATCTTCTCCGCAGGAAATAAATAGAAGCGAAGTGAATATAAAGCTTAAGTAACTTAATTTTCTCATTGTACTAGCTGTTGTAATTTGTTAGTTGTTTCTTTTGAATTTTGGACTTGAATTTCTGAATGGCTGAAGTTGCTTCTTCCAGGAAGGTCAGGAAATCCTGCTGGAATTCCAGGTCGAACTTCAGTTCCTCCTCGGCTTTTTTGTTGTATTCCTTTTTATAGTTAAGCACCTTCTGGTGGAGTTCTTTTTCCGTTTCCCATTTGGAGGTCATCTCGTCGATCACGTTGACCATCAGGTTGGGATGGATGATAAAATAGCGTTTCCTGTCGCCGGGTTTGGTGATATAGCGTACCTTCTGACTCGTCTGGAGGTTCTCCAGATGCGAGGAGACGCTGCTTTTACTGGCATTCAGGTCGGAAACCAGCTGCTCGAAGGTGATTCCTTCCTTCCCCGTCAGGATCAGCGTGGCGAAGATCCGTGCCGCCAGCGGAGCGAGATTATCGCACTCCAGCTGTACGCCCAGCTGCTCAATTAATTCTGATTTTTGTTGTTCTAATTCCTTTTCATTCATCATCTGCTCGTTTTTGAGGGCGCAAAGATACGATTGGTTCTGATAAAACAGAACTAAAAGAACAAAAATTTTCCATGCATTTTGCGACCAGTATTAAGACAGGGAAGAAGGGATAAGGTTTAATGAGTGCGGAGATTTGTTGACAAAAAGAAGGGAATCGCCTGATGCGTGGCGTTCTCAGGGGCCATGTTTTTGTGAAGGCAGGGCTTCTACTAACTTTACCCCTCCCTGGGAGCCTTTCGTCCCAATTTACTGTCCTATTGCACCCCCTGGCGGCACAATAACACTTCCGGAATGAATTTTCTTACAAAAAACCCGATTTAGGGTAGTTAGCGCCATTAGCGCCATTAATGCCACCATGTCTTTTTGGGAGCGCATATTTTTCACCGATTTTATAGCGCAATTCGTCGAGCAGGAATTTTTAAAGAGTCGGAAGTCCATTAGAAATCTGAGGCTTAAACATCTCTTTTTCAAAAAGAAAATTGATTAAAGACAATAGCCCCCCTACCTGAGATCTTAGTAAAGATGAGAGATCCCAGGTTAAGGTTCACATTTCAAACATAAACTTAAATTTAAAATAAAAAAATGATACTGCGCAAGAGAGGCCTTCCTTATTTTTCATACCATTTTAATATATTTATTTACATCCGGGAGTTAATAGCTGCGCCCAGTTCTACCTCCCTTGCAAAAGAAAATCCTCTCAGAGAATAACCCTCACTTTACCTACCCTTACAGGGATTTGAGGTTGTTTAGTCC
>CAMPJY010000128.1 GCA_946887025.1 uncultured Salinimicrobium sp. | reverse complement strand
TTATGAGCCTTCATCCGCTGTACCAGCGGATCAAAATCCTTTGGGTCATTCAGCTCTATACCTACTACCGCCGGTCCATTCTCCCGATGGTGTTTCTTGGAATATTCGAAATGGGCGATATCATCCTCCGGCCCGAGCACTTTTTCCACAAACTCCTTTAAAGCCCCTGCGCGCTGAGGGAACCTCACTACGAAATAATGTTTTAAGCCGGCATAGAGCAGTGCCCTTTCCTCAATCTCCGCAGTTCTGGTAATGTCATTGTTCCCCCCGCTGATCAGGCATACCACATTTTTACCTGCGATCTCTTCAGCAAAAAAGTCCAGCGCAGTCAGCGCCAGGGCTCCTGCCGGTTCGGCTACTATGGCGTCCTGGTTGTAAAGGTTCAGGATGGTTTGGCAGACTTTTCCCTCTGGCACGCTCAGGACCTGATCCACATTCTCCCTGCAGATCGCGAAGTTTCGCTGTCCAACCTTTTTCACGGCAGCCCCATCCACAAATTTATCGACCGTCTCCAGTTCCACCCTCTTGCCCGCCTTAAGCGAAGCAGTCATGGAGGCAGCGCCTTCGGGTTCTATCCCGATGATTTTGGTATTTGGGGAAAGCTGCTTAAAGATGGAGGAGAGCCCCGCCAGTAAACCGCCTCCCCCCAGGGGAGCAAAAATGTAATCTATGGGTTCCTCGGCCTGTTGCAGGATCTCCAGTGCAATGGTGGCCTGGCCTTCTATCACCTTTTCATCGTCAAAGGGATGGATAAAGACCAGGTCATCTGCCTGCCCGTGCTGTACAGCCTGTTGCTGGGAATCATCAAAGGAGTCCCCCTTCAGAATTACTTCCGTCCAGGAACCTCCGAACATTTTGGTCTGTTCCACCTTCTGCTTCGGAGTGGTGACCGGCATATAGATGACGGCCTTTACCTTCAGGTGATTGCAGGCAAAAGCTACTCCCTGGGCGTGATTTCCGGCGCTGGCACAGATCACCCCTTTTTCCAGCTGTTCCGGAGAAAGGGAAGAGATCTTGTTAAAGGCACCCCTGATCTTATAGGAACGCACCTGCTGCAGGTCCTCCCGCTTTAGAAATACCTTTGAATTGTATTTCCTGCTGTAGGTGTGGGAAGGCAGCAGGGGAGTCAGAACCGAAATCCCCGCTATGCGGGAGGCGGCCTGCTTTACTGCTGCGAGCTTAGGGCTGTATATCTTTTCTGACGTCAACAGGCTTTGGTTCATACAGCCAGTTTTTTCATGGCCGTCATGGCCGTTCTCAATCTCGCTCCTGTTCCTTCCACGGAATGCTCCCGGATAGACTCATTGACCTTCGAAAGCTGCTGCGCGTCAACCTCCCCTGAATTTGGATAGCTTCTGCCAATGACCTCCGGTTCCAGCTGGTTCACGAAATCGCGAAGCAGAGGTTTACAGGAGTGGTCAAACAGATAACATCCATATTCTGCGGTATCTGAAATAATGCGGTTCATTTCAAACAACTTCTTCCTTGCGATGGTGTTGGCAATAAGAGGCGCCTCGTGCAGGGATTCATAATAGGCCGATTCCTCAATGATCCCGGCTTCCACCATGGTCTCGAAAGCGAGTTCCACTCCGGACTTGACAAAAGCCACTAGAAGCACGCCCTGGTCAAAATATTCCTGTTCCGAAATGTTCTTATCTGTAGCAGGGGTTTTCTCGAAACGTGTTTCTCCCGTTGCAGCCCTCCATTCCAGAAGTTCCTTGTCGTCATTCTTCCAGTCCTCCATCATCCTGGAGCTGAATGCCCCTGACATGATATCATCCATATGTTTCCTGAACAATGGACGCATTTTGGTCTTTAACTCTGCTGCAAGGCTGAAGGCTCTTAGCTTTGCAGGATCAGAAAGCCGGTCCATCATACTAGTGATGCCCCCGTGTTTCAATTCCTCGGTAATGGTTTCCCAGCCGTACTGTATCAGTTTGGCTGCGTATTCAGGTTCCACCCCTTCGGCGAGCATCTTGTCAAAACTCAGGATACTCCCCGTCTGCAGCACCCCGCAAAGTATGGTCTGCTCACCCATTAGATCGGATTTCACTTCAGCCACAAAAGAAGATTCCAGAACTCCTGCCCTGTGTCCTCCGGTAGCGTAGGCATAGGCTTTGGCCCATTCGAGTCCGATCCCTAATGGATCGTTCTCCGGATGTACGGCAATAAGGGTAGGCACCCCAAAGCCGCGCTTATATTCCTCCCTTACTTCACTCCCCGGACATTTTGGGGCCACCATGATTACGGTGATATCCTTCCGCACCTGCATTCCTTCTTCCACGATATTGAAACCATGGGAATAGGAAAGGACGGCATTCTGCTTCATCAGCGGAAGTACCGCATTCACAACCCCGGAATGTTGCTTATCTGGTGTCAGATTGATCACCAGGTCTGCCTCAGGCACCAGCTCTTCAAAGGTGCCAACCCTGAAATCATTGTCAGTGGCGTTTCTGAAGGATGGCCTTTGCTGTTCGATGGCACTTTGTCGCAGGGCATAGGAAATATCCAAACCGCTGTCCCTCATATTGAGGCCCTGGTTCAGTCCCTGGGAACCGCAGCCAAGTATAACTATCTTCTTTCCATACAGGGCTGAAGCCCCTTCATTGAATTCCTCTTCAGCCATCAGGCGGCATGTGCCCAGCTGGGCTAATTGTTCATCTAAATCAAGGCTGTTAAAATAATTGCTCATAAGTGTGCTTTTGTAGTGTTGAATGTTTCTAATAGGTCTGACACGGGCATTTCGTTTTTCGATACCGCAATGGTGCCCGATCTGATGAACTGCATCAGTCCATAAGGTTTCAGTTTATGATAAAGGTCTTCCGTCTCCTGCCGCTTGCCGGTTTTCTCAATAACAAAATATTGCTGAGAAACAGCCACGATCCTGGCATTTGTCTCCTTAATGAAATCCTGGATGCTGTAATCCTCCAGGAATTCCGAGAACCTGATCTTGTACAGGGCTGTTTCCTGAAAGATCAGCTGTTCGTCGGTATTATAGAAGGCCTTGATGACCTCTATCTGTTTCTCCAATTGCCCCGCGATCTTCCTGATCTGCTCCTCAGTAGTATGAACAACGATCACAAAGCGCATCACTTCCTTGACCTCGCTCTTGGAAGCCGTGATACTCTCGATATTAATGTGCCTCTTAAGGAAGATGGCCGAGATCCTGCTCAGCAGGCCGATGTTGTTCTCGGTATATACCGAGACCGTATAATTCTTCTTTTCCATTACTCTAATCGTATTTCTGATACCGACGCCCCGGTAGGGATCATCGGGAAGACATTTTCTTCCTGTTCCACTTTTACCTCAAGGAAATAAGATTCCGAAGAATCCATCATCTCCCTGATGGCTGCTTTTAGTTCCGAACGCTCGCTCACCGATCTGGCCTTGATATTATAGGCACTGGCAATCCCTGCGAAATTGGGGTTGATCATTTCTGTGGAAGCATAGCGTTTTTCAAAGAACATCTGCTGCCACTGGCGCACCATGCCCAGGAAGTTGTTGTTCAGGACAACAATCTTGACGGGTACCTCTGATTGAAAGATGGTACCCAGCTCCTGGATATTCATCTGGAATCCACCATCCCCGATCACTGCCACCACCTGTCGGTCCGGACTGCCCAATTTAGCCCCTATGGCAGCGGGAAGGGCAAAGCCCATGGTTCCCAGTCCCCCGGAGGTGATCTTGCTTCTGGAGGTCTTAAAATTAGCGTAGCGGCAGGCTACCATCTGGTGCTGCCCGACATCCGATACCAGGATGGCTTTCCCATCGGAACAGGCGTTGATCTCTTCCATCACTTCGCCCATTTTCAGCTCCTCTCCTGAAGGTTCCAGGTGGTGCTGGATCACTTTCTGAAATTCCACCTGATACAGATCCTTGAATCTCTGATGCCAGGCCTCGTGCCTTGAAGGCTTCAGAAATTCCAGCAGCAGGCTCAGGGTTTCCCTGACATCGCCCAAAACTGGGATATCCACTTTTACATTCTTGTTCACCTCTGCAGGATCGATCTCAAAATGAATGATCTTGGCCTGTTTAGCATAGGTGTTGAGGTTCCCAGTCACCCGGTCGTCAAATCGCATCCCGATTGCGATCAGCAGATCACATTCGTTGGTTAGCATGTTAGGAGCATAATTGCCATGCATTCCTACCATTCCGACATTCAGCGGATGGTCAGAGGGGAGGGCAGACAACCCAAGTATGGTCCAGGCGGCGGGAATCCCCGTTTTATCCACCAGCTGTTCTAGCAGCTCCTCAGCAGCTCCAAGGATTACGCCCTGGCCGAACACGATCATTGGCTTTTTGGCTTCATTGATGGCTGCCGCGGCCCGCTCCACCTGTAACAGGTTCACCTGGGGCAGCGGATCATAGCTTCGGATGGCTTTACACTTTTTATAGCTGAATTCCACCGGCGCGAATTGAGCGTCCTTGGTGATATCTATCAATACCGGGCCCGGTCTTCCTGACCTGGCGATATAAAAGGCCTTGGCCAGGACCGAAGGGATCTCTGAAGCCTTGGTAATCTGAAAGTTCCATTTGGTTATGGGGGTGGAAATAGCCACAATGTCTATCTCCTGAAAGGCATCGCTGCCCAAAAGGGTAGAGCTTACCTGCCCCGTAATGCAGACGAGGGGGGTGGAATCTATATGTGCATCGGCAATCCCGGTGATGAGGTTAGTGGCTCCCGGCCCCGAGGTGGCTATGGCGACCCCCACTTTGCCGGTGGCCCTGGCAAAACCCTGGGCCGCATGTGCAGCCGCCTGCTCGTGGCGGGTGAGCACATGCCGGAGTTCCTCCTGATATTTGTACAGCTCATCATAGACGGGCATGATCGCCCCTCCCGGATAGCCGAAAATTGTTTCCACTCCTTCTTCCAGCAGGCAGCGTATCACTGCCTCAGCACCACTGATGGTGGCCGTCTCCACGGCTGGAACTGTCAAAACTTCTGTCTTCATGTTCATAATTCCTAAAAGATTAGAATTCGTCTGTAACACAGCCTTCCGATGCGGAAGACACTGTTTTTGAGTATTTATAAAGGACTCCGTTGGTAAATTTATAAGCTGGTGCCTTCCAGGCTTTCCTTCGGGCTTGTATTTCTTCTTCGGGCAGGTCCACATTTATGGTATTGGCCTCTGCGTTGATGCTGATCTCGTCGCCATCCTTCACCAGGGCCAGCAGTCCGCCCTCCTGGGCTTCCGGGGTGATGTGTCCCACCACAAATCCATGAGTTCCTCCGGAAAAGCGGCCGTCGGTGATCAGCGCCACGTCTTTCCCCAGCCGGGCCCCCATGATGGCAGCCGTGGGCTTAAGCATTTCTGGCATCCCGGGCCCACCTTTGGGACCTTCATAACGGATGACCACTACATCGCCTTTTTCCACCTTGCCCTCTGCGATCCCCGCATTGGCTTCATATTCACTGTTGAAGACCCGGGCCCGTCCTTTGAAATAAAGGCCTTCTTTCCCTGATATCTTTGCTACGGACCCACCTTCGGCGAGATTCCCGCGCAGGATCCTTATATGACCCGAATTTTTAATAGGGGTAGAAAGTGGTCTGATCACCTCCTGGCTATCTGTCAGGTCCGGGACATTCTCCAGGTTCTCCGCCAAAGTGTTCCCTGTAACGGTAAGGCAGTCGCCGTGCAGCATGCCCTCCCGGAGCAGGTATTTCAGCACCGCCGGGATTCCTCCTATTCGGTGCACATCTTCCATGGCAAACCTTCCGCTGGGTTTTAAGTCGGCCAGCACAGGGGTACTCTCACAGATCCTTTCAAAATCAGTCAGTCCAAATTCCACTTCTGCTGCCTTGGCTATGGCCAGGAAGTGAAGAACGGCATTGGTGGAGCCCCCCAATACGGTGATTAATCTCACCGCATTTTCGATGGCCTTTTTTGTTACTATATCGCGCGGACGGATATTCTTTTCTACCAGCAGGTTCATCGCCTTTCCCGCTTCCCTGCTCTCGGCTGTCTTTTCAGGGCCCACTGCCGGATTGGAGGAATTGTAGGGAAGACTCATCCCCAAGGCTTCAATGGCGGAGGCCATGGTATTGGCGGTGTACATTCCGCCACAGGCCCCGGCTCCGGGACAGGCTTTCTGAATGATGCTGTCGTAATTCTGCTGAGTGATGCTTCCTGAAACTTTTTCGCCCCAGGCTTCGAAAACCGAAACCACATCCAGCTTTTTGCCTTCGTGGCACCCGGAGGCTATGGTTCCCCCGTACACAAGGATGGCGGGGCGGTTAATCCTCAGCATCGCCATCAGGGCGCCCGGCATGTTCTTGTCGCAGCCTACCACGGTGATCAGCCCGTCATAGGACATGGCGTGGATCACGGTTTCTATGGAATCCGCTATCAGGTCACGGGAAGGCAGGGAATAACGCATTCCCGGGGTTCCCATGGAAATCCCGTCACTAACCCCGATGGTATTGAAAATAAGCCCAACCAGATCACCTTCTCCACATCCCTCCTTTACGAGTTTTGCCAGATCGTTCAGGTGCATGTTGCAGGGATTGCCTTCATATCCCGTACTGGCTATTCCAATAAAGGGTTTATTGAAGTCCTCCTTGGTCAGGCCTATGGCATGAAGCATGGCCTGCGCTGCGGGTTGGGAATCACTTTGGGTTAAAACGCTGCTAAATCTGTTGTTCATTTCTGATCTTGTTTCTTTTGTGAAATTAAAAATTTGATGATATGGACTGGAAGGAGAGAAGCCGGTCCTGCCTATTTCTGAAATTTCCAAATAACAGTTAACTTACTTGGAATCAGTAAGTTGTATCACACAATTTTACGATTGCTAATAAGGTAAGATTAGCTTCGCCCTGGGTATAGGGACCGTTCGCAGCCGGTCCGTACAAGGAAGGTAAGATGTCAATGCCAGGTTATGGAAGAATGCAGTTGAAAAGCAGACCAAGTGCACCTAAAATGTGCATTTGATGTGCACTAGGTGTGCACTAGGTGTGCACTTGATGTGCACTTGAATAGGACCGGGTAGGGAGGCGATTTATCGCGTTCTCTGCTGCGCCAGATCTCCAGATCTGAGCGCAACCGGGCGGGAATCTCCAGATT
>CAMPJY010000127.1 GCA_946887025.1 uncultured Salinimicrobium sp. | reverse complement strand
GGCCCTATAGGCACCTTATTAAATTATGGAATCTGGGATTTTGAAATTTGAATTTTCTAAATTTGCCATTCCTAAAGAAACACACCCATGGTAGACAAGATCAAGGATTACATTGCTGAAATTGATGCTTTTCAGGCGCAGACGAAGGAGGAGGTTGAAAATTTCAGGATCCGGTTCCTGGGAAAGAAAGGCATCCTGAACGATTTCTTTGCGGAATTCAGGAATGTACCCAACGAGCAGAAGAAGGAATTCGGGCAGTCTATCAACACCCTCAAAAATGCGGCCCAGGAGAAGGTGGAGCAGCTGAAGGAGTACCTGGAGAGCAAAGTGGAGGAAAAAGGCGTCTACGGGGATCTGACGCGTCCTGGGGAGCCTGTGGAGATCGGGGCACGACATCCTATCTCCATCGTGAAGAACCAGATCATCGAGATCTTCTCCAATATCGGGTTCAACGTTTCCGAAGGCCCCGAAATGGAGGACGACTGGCATAACTTCACTGCCCTGAACCTTCCGGAATACCATCCGGCGAGGGATATGCAGGATACCTTCTTCATCCAGACGAATCCCGATGTGCTGCTGCGTACCCACACCTCTTCCGTGCAGGTGCGGTATATGGAGAACAACCAGCCGCCTATCCGGACCATTTCCCCGGGAAGGGTGTTCAGGAACGAAGCCATCTCGGCGCGTTCCCACTGTATCTTCCATCAGGTGGAAGGGCTGTATATAGATAAAAACGTGTCCTTTGCAGATTTAAAGCAAACTTTGTTGTACTTTACTAAGCAATTGTTCGGAAAATCGAAGATCAGGCTCCGCCCGTCTTATTTCCCGTTTACCGAACCCAGTGCCGAGGTGGATATCTACTGGGGCCTGGAAACAGAAACGGATTATCGCATCACCAAGGGAACCGGCTGGCTGGAGATCATGGGCTGCGGGATGGTGGACCCGAATGTGCTGAGCAATTGCAACATAGATCCTGCTGAATACTCAGGTTTTGCCTTCGGAATGGGAATTGAACGGATTGCCATGCTGTTGTACCAGATCGGGGATATCCGCATGTTCTATGAAAACGATCTAAGGTTTCTGGAACAGTTTAAATCTTCTATATGAAAAAAGTTGGGATCATCATTCTTGCCATTATTGTTCTCGGAGTCATCCTCGCCCTGACCCTGGTAGCAGAAATACTTGAATTCGCTGTCGGCGCCGTGTTGTTTCTGGTGGCTGCGGGAGTGCTTTTCTGGTTGTACCACAAAGTGAAGGATAAGCTGGATTAAACTCAAGGCCAATTGGTTTTATGAAAGAAGATATTGAAATTCCCGAGGTAAAGCATGTTTTTATGGCAGTCGTGCGGGAGAAGAATGAGGATTTCCGCAGCATGGACTGGAATGCTTATCTGGTAAATGAGGGGGAGACTCCCATCGATACGGTCCTGATCGTAACCCGGGGCTACAGCGACAGCCAGGCTACTTCCACCATGCGACATTCCCTGAAGGAGCTGCCCCCGAAGTCTTTTGCGAAGGTGGAATTCCTGCAGGATGAGGTGCTGGCCCTGAATAATGAGTTTTCCGTATCCTTTTTTGCTGAAGGAAAGATGCTGCACAAGAAGTTTGTCTTTAGGAAAAATTCCATTAATGAGAACACCACACAGGAGGTTCCGGTGATGGGGAAGAAGGGAGTAGTGGTGCGGTAGACTCCAAGTAGAGACGCGATTTATCGCGTGTCGGTACGTTGGGATGCCTGAATACATTGGGGTTTATGGATGGGAAAAACAACCTGTTATTCCACCCATTGAAAGTTTATATGGGGTGCGTTAGACGCGATAAATCGCGTCTCTACTTAATATTGGTGGCAACTACGTTGTGATGCCTGAGGACTCCTACCCCTTCAATTTCTCCTCATATAATTCAATCCATTCCTCCGGAGTCATCTTCCCTGCCAGCTGCCCGATCAGCTCATAAGGGATCTCTTCCATCTTCTTAAACCGGATACAGCTTTTCCCCATATCCAGCTTTCTTTTGGAATGCTTCGGATATTCTGAAGTAAACCATTGCAGCAGGTTCTCATCACTGTAGATGCCCATATGGTACAGGGCAATAAAATTCTTCTGAGAAGCCAGCCCCATAAAAGGCAGCGCGATCTTCGGGTTACAATGATAACCTGAAGGGTACAAAGTATGCGGCACCACAAATCCCAGCATCCCATATTGCATTTCCTCTGAAAAGCCCTCAGGAAGCTGCTCCAGAATAACTTTTCGAAGCTGCTGCATGGCTTCTTTGCGTTCCTCAGGCAGGGAGGCGATGTACTCATCAGGTGTGGTGGCGGTTGATTGCATAGTGTATGGTTTTCCCGCAGATATCGCAGATTTTCTCGCAGATCTCCGCAGATTTTTTTCTTTAAATTCCAGTCTCATGTTCATCTCCAGTCTTCCGACTTCGGACTTCGGACTTCCGACTTCCGACTTCCGACTAATTCAGCTTATCCGCCAGCTTCTTAAACACCTTCTTCGGTTCCTTGCCTTCATAAAGCACCGCATAGACAGCGTTGATAATAGGCGTCTTGGCTGCCTTCTCGCCCTTCTCCCTGTTGATCTTGTACGCACTTGCGGTGGCGTAATAACCTTCCGCGATCATGCTCATTTCCATCTGGGCACTTTTTACGGTATAGCCTTTCCCGATCATGTTTCCGAACATCCTGTTACGGCTGAAAATCGAGTAGCCGGTAACCAGCAGATCCCCCAGATAGGCGGAATCGTTGATGTTCCGCTTCATCTTGTGCACCTTCTTGATGAATTTCTTCATCTCCCGGATGGCGTTGCTCATCAGCACGCTCTGAAAGTTGTCCCCGTACCCAAGCCCATGGGCTATCCCTGCGGCGATGGCGTAGATGTTCTTCAGCATGGCAGCGTATTCCGTCCCAAAGATGTCATCGCTCGTCTTGGCGTTGATATAGTGGCTGCTCAGGTTGCGCGCCACCAGCTTCGCCTTCTCCTCGTCGGCACAGGCGATGGTGAGGTAGGACAGCCGCTCCAGGGCCACCTCTTCTGCATGACAGGGCCCGGTGACTACTCCAATATTTTCAAAGGGGATGCCGTAGGTGTTGTGGAAATGCTCGCCTACTATCAGACTCGATTCGGGGACTATCCCTTTAATTGCTGAAAATATGATCTTGTCCTCCAGGGATTCCGTCAGATTGTCGAGTTCCCTTTTCAGGAAGGCAGAAGGAATGGCGAATATGATGTAGTCCGCCTCCCTTACGATTTCATTGATATCATTGCTAAGCCGGAGCTGGTTGACGTTGAATTCTACGGAGCTCAGGTAATTGGGGTTATGTTCCTGTTTTCTGATGTGTTCGATGGCGTAGACGCTTCTCATATACCAGCCCACCTGCTCCAGGTTCTCACACAGCATTTTTACGATTGCCGTGGCCCAGCTTCCGCCCCCGATCACAGCAAATTTCGGTTGATCTTCCATATTTTGTATTCTCTGTCCCAAAAATACGGAATTTTGGAAGCTTTTAAAATTCCATTTGGCAGAGACCTCCTCTTTATTCGGGTTCTGAGGGGAGAATGCAAGTTTTAACAGAAAATTTTTCCGCCAGGGCACGAAAACGATTTCCCCTGCGTTATATGTCTAAAGAGTTTGGGTTTTAATTTTTTAAAATTTAATCTTTTTTTTGGTTGGTTATTTTAGTTAGTCAGAATTGCCTTTGGTTCTTTTTCCGGAGGCAATTTTTTTTGGGCCTCATAGGAAAAGGGGGGATAGGAAAATCTAACAAAAATTTAGGGATGCAGCCTTGGGAAAGGTTGTAAATTGAAGAAGCTAATCAGAACCCTATGGCAGAATTCATTTTTTTAGCTGATGCGGGCGAGAAGATAAAGGAGATCGAGCCGCGAGGCACCCACACTGCGGCCCAGTCGCAGGAGAAAGGGGAGACGGATGCGCATGTGCAGAATCCCGCTGCGGCTGCAAGGCTGGAGGAAATTATCAGGGGGTATGGGTTTTCTGTGAAAGACCTCGACCTGGAGGTGGAAAAGGAATGCGTCAGGATCTCGGGCAAGGTGAAGGACCAGGAGACCAGGGAGAAGGTGATCCTCAGCGTGGGAAATATCCAGGGGATCTCGAAGGTGGAAGAAGATATTTCTGTCGCCCGGCAGACTGATGAATCCACCTTCCACACTGTGGAACGGGCCGATTCCCTGGAATCAATTGCGGAAAAGGTATTGGGAGATCCGGGTAGGAGCAGGGAAATATTTGAGGCCAACACCCCTATGCTTGAAAAAGACAAGGAGATCTATCCCGGGATGGTGTTGAGGATCCCAAAGAAGGAATAAGTGAGGTGCAGCTCCCTTACCGATAAAAATTATTCTGATCAATATTCTTCCACACACTTTCAGGTAGCAGGGGCCTGACATCCTTGCCCTCCTTAATCGCTTTCCTGATAAAGGTCGATGAAATCTCCACCCTGGGCGCCTCTATCCTCTGAACCCTGGGGTGATCGATCAGTTCCGCTGCCACCTCCCCTTCGGAATGACGGGGGTACACCATCACATGAAAACGCTCCAGGATCACCTCATAATTCTTCCACTTGGGTAGGCTTTTGAGGTTATCCTCGCCCATGATCAGCGTGAACTCGTAGTCCGGGAATTTTTCCTCCAGGTGCGCCAAAGTATTCACCGTATAATTGGGCTGGGGAAGATTGAATTCTATATCGCTGGGCTTCAGCTTCGGATAATCCGCACACAGGTTCCACACCATATTATAGCGGTGGTGGTTGTTCAATAGGCTGCTCTTTTTCTTGTGCGGGTTGTGGGGTGTGACCACCAGCCAGAGCTCCTCCAGATCCGAATATTCCACCAGGTGGTTTGCCAGGATCAGGTGGCCTATATGAATGGGATTGAAGGTTCCGAAGAAAAGGCCGACCTTTTTACTCACTTTCCGGGCTTTTTGGCTCCCACGAAATCCGCCACCAGGTGGTACGCCTCCTCCAGGGCGGTGTTGAGATTGTTGTTGATGATGATATGGTCGAACTGAGGCGCGGTAGCCAGTTCGATGGAAGCCTTGGCGACCCTCATGTTGATCTTGTCTTCCGTCTCGGTCTTGCGTTTCTTGAGCCTGATTTTCAGTTCCTCGATACTCGGAGGTTTCACAAACACCGCCAGGGTTTTGTCGGGATAGATCTGCTTGATGTCAAGTCCCCCCACCACGTCTATGTCGAAGATGACGTTCTTCCCCAGCGCCCAAATGCGATCGATCTCGCTCTTCAGGGTGCCGTAGAAATTGTCGCGGTAGACTTCCTCCCACTCCAGGAATTCGTCGTTCTTGATCTTCTGTTTGAAGTCGTGGAGGCTCAGGAAGTAGTAATCCTTTCCGTGGATCTCGTTGCCCCTGGGTTCCCTGGAGGTCGCCGAGATGGAGAAATCCAGTTTCAGCTCCTCCTGCGCCAGCAGATATCTTACTATGGTGGTTTTTCCCGATCCCGAAGGGGCCGAGAAGACAATTAGGTTTCCGTCCGCCATTAGAGTACGTTTAGAAGTTGTTCCTTGATCTTTTCCAGTTCATCCTTCATCTGAACAACCAGCTGCTGCATGGGCGCATAATTCGATTTGCTGCCTATGGTGTTGATCTCCCTACCCATTTCCTGCGAAATGAAGCCCAGCTTCTTCCCGTTGGAATCTTCTGAATTCAGGTTCTCCAGAAAGTAGTTCAGGTGATTGTCCAGGCGCACCTTCTCCTCGGTGATGTCGAATTTCTCGATATAGTAGACCAGCTCCTGCTCAAAGCGGTTTTCGTCTATGTTCTCCTTCAGGTCCGCCACCCCTTTCTGCAGGCGCTCCCTGACTCCTGAAATCCGTTCCGGATCCATTTCGATCACCTTTTCCAGCAGATTCTTGATGTTGTGGGTCCGCTGCAGCAGTTCCTCTCCCAGGGCCTTGCCTTCCGCACTTCGGTAGTCGTTGATCTCCCGCAGGGCCTGCTCCACAGCTTTTTCTATGGAACTGAATTCATTCTCATCGATCTCCTCGCGTTCCGTCTTCAGGGCATCCGGCATGCGCACCGCCATCTTCAGGAGCTCCAGATCTGCGGAAGGCACTATGTTTTTCAACTGCGCCATGTATCCTTTCACCACAGGCTGATTGATCACGGCAGAAGTCTCCTCCCCGGTGATCTCGAAGAAGATGGAGAAATCCACCTTCCCCCGGGTCAGGGACCTGGAGATCATATTGCGAAGCGCGAGTTCCTTTTCGCGGTATTGCGAGGGAATCCGGGCATTGAGGTCGAGGCTCTTGCTGTTCAGGGATTTGATTTCAACGGTTATTTTTTTCGTCGGAAGCTGCAGTACGCTTTTCCCGAAACCTGTCATGGATTGGATCATTCGCAATTTTTAAAGTTGCGTAAAGATACGGAAAAGGAAAATTCTGGAAAAAACCAATTCGGTAGGGACGCAATGCATTGCGTCCCTAATCACGCCAATAATAAATCACTATTTTTACAGAAAAACAGCTTCTATGTATTATAAGGAATTCGACATCCGGTGGAGCGACCTCGACGCCAACCGCCATCTTGCCAATTCAGCCTATATTAATTTCATGAGTCACACCCGGATGGGTTTCCTGATGGAGAACGGCTTCGGGCAGCAGGAACTGGTGAAACATCATCTGGGACCCGTGGTTTTTTACGAGCATATCTACTATTTCAGGGAGATCTTTGCGGGCAAGCCGGTGAAGGTGACCCTGCAGCTGAAGGGGCTTTCGGAGGATGGGATGTATTTTGAGTTTGCCCATAATTTTTATGACAATAAGGGCAGGAATTTAGCTACCTGCGAGATGATGGGCGGCTGGATAGACCTGCAGACCCGCAAGCTGACCGGCCTGCCCGAGGAGCTGTTCAAGAGGCTGAACCACCTGGAGCATACCGAGGATTTCAAGGTGCTTACCAAGGAGGATACCAGGAAGTTTGGCAGAAGGCCCCGGGATTTGGAAAGCCTGTAAACCCCACCCCGATTTATCGCGTTGGCTCCGCCACGCGAGTCTGGAGACTCCGTCCAGCTATGTGTGTGTTCGCTGGTC